>NZ_JBSGZN010000016.1:0-141838 GCF_053611025.1 Streptomyces sp. NPDC054842 | reverse complement strand
CCCCGTCGGGCTCCCCCTCCCCCCTGGGCGCGGCGGGTCCGGGGGGGGGGTGGGTTTATTGGCCCCTCCCCGCGCCCCCCCGCCCCCGGTTGGGGGGCCCCTTCTCGCTGTCCCCGGCCGCCGGGCGCGCCGGCCGGCTCTTCCCTCCCGCCCACTAATTCTCGTATGGTGGAAGTGGTTTTCCGAAAACGTCCGGTCGTTGCGAACAAAACGTTCGCAACCCGGGGCGGCTACCACGTACTCCGCGGTAGGTGCGACGATCGGACGACGCCGCAGGAACGGCCCCGTTCCCGCGGCGTACGCAGCGAACACGGTGAAAGCAGAGGAAGTCGGCCATGGCAACGGCGCCCAGCGTCTCCTACTCGATGACGGTCCGGCTGGAGGTGCCCGCCAGCGGAACGGCGGTCTCCCAGCTCACCGGAGCCGTCGAGTCCCACGGAGGCTCGGTCACCGGCCTCGACGTCACGGCGTCCGGCCACGAGAAGCTCCGCATCGACGTCACCATCGCGGCCACCTCCACGTCCCACGCCGACGAGATCGTCGAGCAGCTGCGCGCCATCGAGGGCGTCACCCTGGGCAAGGTCTCCGACCGTACGTTCCTCATGCACCTCGGCGGCAAGATCGAGATGCAGTCGAAGCACCCCATCCGCAACCGCGACGACCTCTCGATGATCTACACGCCGGGCGTGGCCCGCGTGTGCATGGCGATCGCCGAGAACCCCGAGGACGCCCGCCGCCTCACCATCAAGCGCAACTCCGTTGCGGTCGTGACGGACGGCTCGGCCGTGCTGGGCCTCGGCAACATCGGCCCCAAGGCCGCCCTGCCGGTCATGGAGGGCAAGGCCGCCCTGTTCAAGCGCTTCGCCGGCATCGACGCCTGGCCGCTGTGCCTCGACACCCAGGACACCGACGCGATCGTCGAGATCGTCAAGGCCATCGCCCCCGGCTTCGCGGGCATCAACCTGGAGGACATCTCGGCGCCCCGCTGCTTCGAGATCGAGGCCCGGCTGCGCGAGGCCCTCGACATCCCCGTCTTCCACGACGACCAGCACGGCACGGCGATCGTCGTCCTCGCCGCTCTGACGAACGCCCTGCGGGTGGCCGGCAAGGCGATCGGCGACATCCGCGTGGTCATGTCCGGCGCCGGCGCCGCCGGTACCGCCATCCTCAAGCTGCTCATCGCCGCGGGCGTCAAGAACGCCGTCGTGGCCGACATCCACGGAGTCGTGCACGCGGACCGGACGGACCTCGTCGACGCCGCCGCCGACTCGCCGCTGCGCTGGATCGCCGACAACACCAACCCCGAGGGCCTCACCGGCACCCTCAGGGAGGCCGTGCGCGGCGCCGACGTCTTCATCGGCGTCTCCGCCCCGAACGTGATCGACGGTGACGACGTGGCCGCCATGGCGGACGGCGCCATCGTGTTCGCGCTCGCGAACCCCGACCCCGAGGTCGACCCCGCAATCGCCCGCCTGACGGCCGCAGTTGTGGCCACCGGGCGCTCCGACTTCCCCAACCAGATCAACAACGTCCTGGTGTTCCCGGGCGTCTTCCGCGGCCTGCTCGACGCCCAGTCGCGCACCGTCAACACGGAGATGATGCTGGCCGCCGCCACCGCCCTCGCGGACGTGGTGACCGAGGACGAGCTCAACCCGAACTACATCATTCCGAGCGTCTTCAACGACAAGGTCGCGGGCGCCGTCGCCGGTGCCGTGCGCAACGCCGCGAAGGCGGCCGGGGTGACCGTGACGGACAGCACGTCCGCCAACACATCGGTGTGAGACCGGCTGTGACGGGTACCACCACGCCTTGAGGCCCGGCGCGTCGCGGAACGCACGGCCTCTGGCCGCCTTTAGGGTGGCGGCCAGGCTCAGGTCCCCAGGCCCTGCGGTCCGCTGCCGGGAGCAGACGGAGCGTCACCACTCCGAGGCAGTGGCGCTCTTCGTGTGACTCCCAAGGGTGTTCGTGTGACTCCCAGGGGTGCCGGATTGGCTTTCCCGCCGCAGGTGGGGGCAGGATGCGTCTTCGGGCGCGAGGGTCTGGCTACGGACCCGGGTCCGGGGACCGACCGAGGACCCTGGCAGCATCGGCTACGCCGCATCCAACATGCGGCTCTGCCGCGTGGCACGCCTCAACGGCAAGAAGAACACGGGAGTAACAACATGAACCGCAGTGAGCTGGTGGCCGCGCTGGCCGACCGTGCCGAGGTGACCCGCAAGGACGCCGACGCCGTTCTGGCCGCGTTCGCCGAGACCGTCGGCGAGATCGTCGCCAAGGGCGACGAGAAGGTCACCATCCCCGGCTTCCTGACCTTCGAGCGCACCCACCGTGCCGCTCGCACCGCGCGCAACCCGCAGACCGGCGACCCGATCCAGATCCCCGCCGGGTACAGCGTGAAGGTCTCCGCGGGCAGCAAGCTCAAGGAAGCCGCCAAGGGTAAGTAGTTCCCGCCTGCGCCACGGGACGGCGCGGCAACGAGCAGTACGCCAATGGGGCGGCGCCCGGACTTCCGGGCGCCGCCCCATCGTGGTGTCTGCCGTGGCCCGGGGCCGGCGGTTCCGCCGCCGGCCCGGGCCGGTCCCGCTAGCCGAGCGCCTTGCCGGGCAGCTCGACCTTCGCGCCGAGTTCCACGAGCTTCTCCATGAAGTTCTCGTAACCGCGGTTGATGAGGTCGATGCCGTGCACCCGGGAGGTGCCCTGGGCCGCGAGAGCGGCGATCAGGTACGAGAACCCGCCGCGCAGGTCAGGGATCACCAGATCGGCGCCCTGGAGCCGCGTGGGGCCCGAAACGACGGCGGAGTGCAGGAAGTTGCGCTGGCCGAAGCGGCAGTTCGAGCCGCCCAGGCACTCGCGGTACAGCTGGATGTGCGCGCCCATCTGGTTCAGCGCGGAGGTGAAGCCGAGCCGGGACTCGTACACCGTCTCGTGGATGATCGACAGGCCCGTGGCCTGCGTGAGGGCGACGACCAGCGGCTGCTGCCAGTCGGTCTGGAAGCCCGGGTGGACGTCGGTCTCCAGGGCGATCGACTTCAGCTGGCCGCCCGGGTGCCAGAAGCGGATGCCCTCGTCGTCGATCTCGAAGGCACCGCCCACCTTCCGGTAGGTGTTCAGGAACGTCATCATCGAGCGCTGCTGGGCGCCCTTGACGTGGATGTTGCCCTCGGTGGCCAGGGCCGCGGACGCCCAGGAGGCGGCCTCCAGGCGGTCCGGGAGGGCCGCGTGCGTGTAGCCGCCCAGCGAGTCGACACCGGTGATCCGGATGGTCCGGTCGGTGTCCATGGCGATGATCGCGCCCATCTTCTGCAGCACGCAGATGAGGTCCTCGATCTCGGGCTCCACGGCCGCGTTCGCCAGCTCGGTGACGCCCTCGGCGAGCACCGCGGTCAGCAGCACCTGCTCGGTCGCGCCCACGGACGGGTACGGCAGCTTGATCTTGGTGCCGCGCAGCCGCTGCGGGGCCTCCAGGTACTGGCCGTCCGCCCGCTTCTCGATCTTCGCGCCGAACTGCCGCAGCACCTCGAAGTGGAAGTCGATCGGCCGGCCGCCGATGTCGCAGCCGCCCAGGCCGGGGATGAACGCGTGCCCGAGGCGGTGCAGCAGCGGACCGCAGAACAGGATCGGAATGCGCGAGGAGCCCGCGTGGGCGTCGATGTCGGCGACGTTCGCGCTCTCCACGTGCGACGGGTCGAGCACCAGCTCGCCCGGTTCCTCGCCCGGACGGACCGTCACGCCGTGCAGTTGCAGCAGCCCGCGCACGACCCGCACGTCGCGGATGTCCGGGACGTTGCGCAGTCGGCTCGGAGCGCTGCCCAGCAGGGCCGCGACCATGGCCTTCGGTACGAGGTTCTTCGCACCGCGGACACGGATTTCGCCCTCGAGCGGGGTGCCGCCGTGGACAAGCAGTACGTCATCAGAGCCGTTGACGGTCATGAATCTCGCGTTCCGGTGAGGTGGGCAGGGGTTGAAGAGGCAAGCGTAATGGCCGCCCACCCCCCTTCAGTAAGCCCAGGGACCTCCCGGTTGCGTCCCAGCTTCGCCACAACACGAACCGTTCCTAATCGGGCACACCGGGTCACCGGCCCGGCCGTGCGCCGGTCCCGCTCCTCTACGCCCTGAGCTGCGTTCACTCGCGTACCCGCATTGGCTCCCCACGTGACGGGAAGATGCGAGATCATGTCTGGCATGACCGAGGTGTCCTCGCTCACAGGGCGGCTGCTCGTGGCCACGCCCGCCCTGGCGGACCCGAACTTCGACCGCGCGGTGGTGCTGCTCCTCGACCACGACGAGGAGGGCTCCCTGGGCGTCGTCCTCAACCGGCCCACGCCGGTGGACGTCGGCGACATCCTGGAGGCCTGGGCGGACCTGGCGGGCGAACCGGGCGTGGTGTTCCAGGGCGGACCGGTCTCGCTCGACTCGGCGCTGGGCGTCGCGGTGATCCCCGGCGACGCGTCGGGGGAGCAGTCGCCGCTGGGCTGGCGCCGGGTGCACGGCGCGATCGGGCTCGTCGACCTGGAGGCGCCGCCCGAGCTGCTGGCGGCGGCCCTCGGCTCGCTGCGGATCTTCGCCGGGTACGCGGGCTGGGGCCCGGGACAGCTGGAGGACGAGCTCTCCGAGGGCGCCTGGTACGTGGTCGAGTCCGAGCCGGGGGACGTCTCGTCGCCCTCTCCCGAGCGGCTGTGGCGCGAGGTCCTGCGCCGCCAGCGCAGCGACCTGGCGATGGTGGCCACCTATCCGGACGACCCTTCGCTCAACTGATGGCTGTGACCTTCAGTACCCTTGCGGACATGAGCACTCTTGAGCCTGAGACCCAGCCCCAGCGAGGTACTGGGACGGGGACCCTCGTTGAGCCGACGCCGCAGACGTCGCACGGAGACGGCGACCACGAGCGCTTCGCCCACTACGTCCAGAAGGACAAGATCATGGCGAGCGCCCTCGACGGCACGCCCGTCGTGGCCCTCTGCGGCAAGGTGTGGGTCCCGGGCCGCGACCCGAAGAAGTACCCCGTGTGCCCCATGTGCAAGGAGATCTACGAGTCCATGGGCGCCGGTGGCGACAAGGACGGCGGCAAGGGCGGCGACAAGAAGTAGGGCGCGGGCGGTCCCGCCCTCGTCCGACGCGTCAGCCGCGTGATCCGGCACGGCCGCGGCACCCCGGTCCGGGGTGCCGCGGCCTTGTCGTGCCCGAAGCCGCGCGACGGCCCCCGTCCCGGCGTCTTCCGGGTGGGCCGGCGCGCTCCGTCCGTTGCACGGAGTGCGTCCCGTGGTCACAGAGTGGTTGAGACCTCTTGTGGGCGCCTTCCTCTACTCCATAGCCTCCGGTGTGTTGTGCAGTGCGAAACCGCCATTGCGTATGTTGCAACGCACTCCCCCCGGAGGATGCTCGATGAAGCTCTCTGTCCGCCTGACCGCGTCGCTGGCCGCCCTGGTGGCGGCCACGCTGACCGCCACCGCCTGCGCCCCCCAGACCTCCGACGACTCCTCCTCCGGCAAGGACGAGAAGAAGGGCACCCTGCGCGTGTGGCTCTTCCAGGAGGTCGCCAACGCGCCGAAGGAGAAGGTCGTCGCCGCCGCCGTGAACGGCTTCGAGAAGGCGCACCCGGGCGCGGAGGTGAAGGTCGAGTACATCCCCGTCGAGACGCGCGCCCAGCGCATCAAGGCCGCCTTCAACGACCCGAAGAGCGCCCCCGACGTCATCGAGTACGGCAACACCGACACCGCCGGCTACGTCAAGGACGGCGGACTCGCCGACATCACACGGGAGTTCACCGACTGGAAGGAGGCCAAGGACTCCGATCCGACCGCCCGCCAGTCCGTGACGGTCGACGGGAAGGTCTACGGCGCCCCCCTCTTCGTCGGCGTCCGCGCCCTGTACTACCGCACCGACGTCTTCCGGGACCTCGGCCTCGACGTGCCCACGACGCAGACCGAGCTGATCGACACCGCGCGCCGCATCCGGGCGGCGAAGCCCGACCTCTACGGCCTCGCGGTCGGCGGCGCCTACACCTACGGCGCGATGCCCTTCATCTGGGCGCACGGCGGTGAACTCGCCCATGGCAAGGGCGGTTCGTACGCCTCCGCCATCGACAGCGCCGCCGCGCGGAAGGGCATCAAGGCCTACACGTCGCTCTTCGGCGACACCAACTGCCCGGCCGCCAAGTGCGCGGGCATGGGCGGCAACGACACCGTCACCGCCTTCGCCGCGGGCAAGGCCGGCATGGCCATCGGCGGCGACTTCAGCCACGCGGCCGTGGAGGCAGGAAAGGTCAAGGGCAAGTACGCCGTCGTACCCCTGCCCGGACTGAAGAAGGGGGAGATAGCCCCGGCCTTCGCCGGCGGCAACAACCTCGGCGTCCTGAAGAACACTTCGCACCGCTCCCTCGCCGTGGACCTGCTGAAGCGGCTCGCGTCCAAGAAGACGCAGGGCGAACTCTTCGACGCCATGGGCTTCCTGCCGACGTACACCGACGTGCGCGCCGACGTCGCGAAGAAGGAGCCGTTCGTCGAGCCCTTCGTCAAGACCCTTGCCGCGGGCGCCAAGTTCGTCCCCGCCTCGCCCGCCTGGGCCCAGATCGACGCCTCGCTCGTCCTGCCGACCATGTTCCAGGAGGTCGTCAGCGGCAAGAAGGACGTGCCGCGGGCCTCGAAGGACGCGGCGAAGAAGATGGACGACGCCTTCAGCTCCGTCGGCTGAACCGATGACGGCGCACGAAACCCTCCGGGTCGCCGGACGGCCGGGGACCGCCGGACCGCCCGGACCTGCCGGACCGCCCGGCCGAAGGCCCCGTCCGGCCCTCGCCGCGACGGCGCGGACGGTGAAGTCCCGGCGCGGGCGCGGCGGTTGGACCCCCTGGCTCTACCTCGCCCCCGCCCTCGTCGTCCTCGGCGGCCTGCTCCTCTATCCCCTCTACCAGCTCGGCCTGATCTCGTTCCTGGAGTACACCCAGGCCCAGGTCAGCGGCGGTGAACCGACCACCTTCCAGGGCTTCGGCAACTACACGGCGCTCTTCGCCGACGACGAGTTCTGGCGGGTGCTTTTCGCCACCGTGGTCTTCGCGGCGGCGTGCGTCGTCTCGACGCTCGCCACCGGCTGCGCGCTGGCCGTCCTGCTGACCCGGGTCCGGGCACTGCCCCGGCTCGCGCTGATGCTCGCGGCGCTCGGCGCCTGGGCGACCCCGGCCGTCACCGGCTCCACGGTGTGGCTGTTCCTCTTCGACCCCGACTTCGGCCCGGTCAACCGCGTCCTCGGGCTCGGCGACCACTCCTGGACGTACGGGCGCTACAGCGCCTTCGCGCTCGTCCTGCTCGAAGTCGTCTGGTGCTCCTTCCCGTTCGTGATGGTGACGGTGTACGCGGGCATCCGCGCCGTACCCGCCGAGGTGCTGGAGGCGGCCTCCCTCGACGGCGCCTCGCAGTGGCGGGTGTGGCGCTCGGTGCTCGCGCCGATGCTCCGGCCGATCCTGGTCGTCGTCACCATCCAGTCCGTCATCTGGGACTTCAAGGTCTTCACGCAGATCTACGTCATGACCAACGGCGGCGGCATCGCCGGGCAGAACCTCGTGCTGAACGTGTACGCCTACCAGAAGGCGTTCGCCTCGTCCCAGTACAGCCTCGGCTCCGCGATCGGCGTCGTGATGCTGCTGTTGCTGATGGCGGTCACGCTGGTCTACCTGCGGCTGCTGCGCCGGCAGGGGGAGGAACTGTGAGCGCGCTGGACACCGTGCGGGGAGCCCTGCGCCCCCGGCGCCCCTGGCGGCTGGCGGCCGAGGCGTCCGCCCTGCTGATCGCGGTGGCCGTCGCCTTCCCGCTCTACTGGATGGTGCTGAGCGCCTTCAAGCCGGCGGGGGAGATCGAGTCGGACGAACCCCGGCCCTGGACCGGCTCGCCGTCGCTCGACTCCTTCCGGCGCGTCCTCGGGCAGCAGGAATTCGGCCGGTACTTCGTCAACAGCCTCGTGGTCGCCTGCTCGGTGGTCGTCGTCTCGGCGCTCGTCGCGTTTCTCGCCGCGACCGCGGTGACCCGATTCCGCTTCCGTTTCCGCACCACCCTGCTCATCATGTTCCTCATCGCGCAGATGGTGCCGGTGGAGGCGCTGGCGATCCCGCTGTTCTTCCTCATGCGGGACCTCGGCCAACTCAACACCCTGGGCTCGCTGATCCTGCCCCACATCGCCTTCTCGCTGCCCTTCGCGATCTGGATGCTGAGAGGTTTCGTCAAGGCGGTTCCCGAGGCGATCGAGGAGGCGGCGTTCATCGACGGAGCGAGCCGGACGCGATTCCTCTGGCAGATTCTGTTCCCGCTCGTCTTCCCGGGCCTGGTGGCCACGAGCGTCTTCTCGTTCATCTCCGCCTGGAACGACTTCCTGTTCGCCAAGTCGTTCCTCATCAGCGACACCTCCCAGTCCACGCTGCCGATGGCCCTGCTCGTCTTCTACAAACCCGACGAGCCGGACTGGGGCGGCGTGATGGCGGCCTCCACGCTCATGACGATTCCCGTACTCATCTTCTTCGTACTCGTGCAGCGGAGGCTCGTCTCGGGCCTCGGCGGAGCGGTAAAGGACTGACGTGATGGAACTGATTCCGGCGCCGCGCGCCGTGACGGGCCCGGCAGCGGGCGACGTGGTGCTCGACGAGGCGACCGCCCTGTGGGCCGCGCCCGGCACGGGCGGCACGGAGCGGTGGCTGCGCTCCGTCCTCGGCTCGGCGCTCGGCCTGCCCCTGCCGCCGGGGGCGGAGAGCGACGCGAACACCGTACGGCTGCGCCTCGACGCGGGCCTGGAACCGGAGGCGTACCGGCTGGTCACGAGCGCGGAGCGGGGGATCGAGATCACGGGCGGCGGCGCGGCCGGCGTCTTCTGGGGCGCCCAGACGCTGCGTCAGCTGCTCGGCCCCGACGCCTACCGGCGCGCCCCCGTCCGCCTGGGCGGCCGCCACACCGTCCCGCACGTCTCCGTCGAGGACGGCCCGCGGTTCCCCTGGCGCGGCCTGATGCTCGACGTGGCCCGCCACTTCACGCCCAAGGAAGGGGTCCTGCGTTATCTGGACCTGCTGGCCGCGCACAAACTCAATGTCTTCCACTTCCATCTGACGGACGACCAGGGATGGCGTGTTCAGATCAAGAAGTACCCGAAACTCACGGAGGTCGGCGCCTGGCGGTCCCGCACGAAATTCGGCCACCGCGCCTCACCCCTGTGGGAGGAGAAACCGCACGGCGGTCACTACACCCAGGACGACATCCGCGAGATCGTCGCCTACGCGGCCGAGCGGCACATCTCCGTCGTCCCGGAGATCGAGATCCCCGGGCACTCGCAGGCCGCCATCGCCGCGTATCCGGAACTGGGCAACTCCGACGTCGTCGACACGGCCTCCCTCTCCGTCTGGGACAACTGGGGCATCTCCGAGAACGTACTCGCCCCCACCGACAACACCCTCCGCTTCTACGAAGGCGTCTTCGAGGAACTCCTCGAACTCTTTCCCTCGACGTTCGTCCACGTCGGCGGAGACGAGTGCCTGAAAGACCAGTGGAAGCGCTCACCGGCCGCACAGGCGCGGATGGCGGAACTCGGACTCGCGGACGAGGACGCGCTCCAGGCGTGGTTCATCGGCCACTTCGACAACTGGCTCTCCGCGCGCGGCCGTCGGCTGATCGGCTGGGACGAGATCCTGGAGGGCGGGCTCGCCGCGGGCGCCGCCGTCTCCTCGTGGCGCGGCTACCGGGGCGGCATCACCGCCGCCCGCGCGGGCCACGACGTCGTCATGTGCCCCGAGCAGCAGGTGTACCTGGACCACCGTCAGCACGGCGGCGAGGACGAGCCGGTGCCCATCGGCTACGTCCGCACCCTGGAGGACGTCTACCGCTTCGAGCCGGTGCCGCCGGAGCTGACCCCCGAGGAGGCGCGGCACGTGCTCGGCACCCAGGCCAACGTGTGGACCGAGGTGATGGAGGACCAGGCGCGCGTGGACTACCAGGTGTTCCCGCGGCTCGCGGCGTTCGCCGAGGTCGCCTGGAGCGCTCTGCCGGCCCCCGCCGAACGGGACTTCGCCGGATTCGAGCGGCGGATGGGCGCCCACTACGCGCGGCTCGACGCCCTCGGCGTCGCCTACCGGCCGCCCACGGGGCCCCGGCCGTGGCAGCGGCGGCCCGGGGTGCTCGGACGCCCGGTCGAGGGGGCGCCCCCCAGCGCCTGAGCGGCCGCCGCGAGGCCCGCCCCGGGGAGTGCTCACCCCGGGTGCGCGGCCGAGCGGAGGAAAGCCCCGGGTGTCACCGAAGAGTGCCAATTCGCCCGGACCGGGGATGCCGTGCGAAAACGGACCATCTCGCAGGTGAGAGGGGCGAATGCCTCCTAGCGGACCCCCGCGTCGGGGGCCGGGGAAGATGTGCCAGAGTTGCCACGTCCGCCCTGTCAGCACGTACCGTACGGCAACACAGGTGGGACCAGGTGGGGCAGCGGGAAGGGGCAGCCGGTTTGACCACGCAAGCACCGCAGGCGGCGCAGGCAGCCGTCACGCTGCCCGGCTCGCTGGACGAGGCCGTGGCAGCCCTCACCGCCATGCCGGCCGCCGTACCCGTCGCGGGCGGCACCGACCTCATGGCGGCCGTCAACTCCGGGCAGCTCAGGCCCGCCGCCCTCGTCGGCCTCGGACGCATCAGCGAGATCCGCGGCTGGCAGTACCAGGACGGCCACGCCCTGCTGGGCGCGGGCCTCACCCACGCGCGGATGGGCCGCCCCGACTTCGCCGCCCTCATCCCCGCCCTCGCCGCCGCCGCCCGCGCCGCCGGACCGCCGCAGATCCGCAACGCCGGCACCCTGGGCGGCAACATCGCCTCCGCCTCGCCCACCGGGGACGCGCTGCCCGTACTGGCCGCCCTGGAAGCCACGTTGATCATCGCGGGCCAGGCCGGCGCCCGCCGCGAGATCCCGGTGTCGCACCTCCTCGCGGGCGTCGACATGCTCCGCGGCGGCGAACTCATCGGCTACGTGCGCGTGCCCCTGCTGCACGCCCCCCAGGTCTTCGTCAAGGCGACCGGACGCACCGGACCCGGCCGCGCGATCGCCTCCGTCGCCCTCGTCCTCGACCCCGCCCGGCGCGGAGTGCGGTGCGCCGTCGGAGCCATAGCGCCGATGCCGCTGCGCCCCCTGGACGCCGAGCAGTGGGTCGCCTCGCTGATCGACTGGGACAACAACCGCGCCCTGGTGCCCGAGGCGCTGGGAGCCTTCGGGGACTACGTCGCCGCGGCCTGCATCCCGGACCCCGTCCCGGCGGAGGACGGCTCCGTGCCGCAGCTTCCGCCCGCCGTACTGCACCTGCGGCGCACCGTCGCCGCGCTGGCCCGACGAGCACTGGGGAGGGCGCTGTCGTGACCGACGACCAGCACGGAGAGGACGCCTCCCGGGGCGGCACCCACGGTGCCTGGGAGCGGCTGCCGCAGGGGGACTACGACGACGGCGCCACCGCCTTCGTCAAGCTCCCCGAGGGAGGCATGGACGCCCTCCTGGCGGACCGGGACAGCCCGCTCGCCGCCCCCGGGCACGGCTACGTGCCCCCGCAGATAACGGTCACCCCCGCCACCACCGCCGGTACCGACCCGGCGGCCACCGGGAGCTGGGCCGTGCCCGCCGAGAACGTCCAGTGGCCCGACCCGGAGGCGGTGCCCCGGGAGGCCGCCCACGACGGCTTCTCGTACCGGCCGGAAGCGACCGGGCAGTGGACCTTCGCGGACGCCGAGGGCTCGCACGCCGCCGAGGGGCAGCAGCCCTCCGACGGCGCGTCCTACGGGCACGAGCCCGCCGGGCACGACGTCACCGGGCAGTGGTCGATCCCCGTGGCCGGCGGCGACCTTCCGGACGAATCGGGCGAGTTCACCACCTCGTCGCTGGTCGAGCAGTGGGGCGGCACGCCGCCCGCCACGCTCCCCGGGGGCGCCGCGGCACCCTGGGCGACGGAGACCGTGGGCGAGCCGTGGTTCGCCGAACCGCGCGAACACACCGCTCCGCACGCGGGCGCCGGAACGGCCGCTGAGGCCCCGGAGGAGGCGCCGGGCGGTTCCTACCCCGGCGCGCCCGCGCAGGCCGCCCAGGAGGCGTCCGAGCGCGTCCGTGAGGCCGCCGAGGCCGCAGAGACGGCCGCGCGGGAGGGCTACGGACGCGACGGCCACGAGGACGCCCGGGAGAGCTACGGGCGCGACGGCCACGAGGACGTCCGGCACGGATTCGGGACGGACGCGCACCGGCACGGGACGGCCGAGGACGACCCGTCGACGCCCCCGCACGGCCACGACACGGCCGCGCCTGTAGCCGAAACGACCGCGGACGGGCACCCGACGGCCGCGCACGCGCACACGACGGCCCCGCCGGACCACGAGACGGGCGCCCACGGCCAGGAGACGCGGGGACGCGGTCCGGAGACGCAGGGACGCGGGTTCGAGGCGGCCCGGCCGGAGTTCGAGGCCGGCGGCCACGCCCGGGAGACGGCTGAGTTCGCGCCGGACCCCGGCCCCGAGTCCGCCGGACCCGAACCGGAGTCCGCCGACAGCGCGTACGAGACGTCCCCGCCGGCCCCGGTGACGTCCGGAGCACCGGACGCCGCCGAACCCGACGCGGCCGCGGCGGAACGGTCCGCCGCCGAAGGCACCGAGACCGCCGAAGCCGCCGCCCCCGCGCACGACGAGCACCCCATGTCGTCGTACGTCCTGCGGGTGAACGGCGCCGACCGCCCCGTCACCGACGCCTGGATCGGCGAGTCGCTGCTCTACGTCCTGCGCGAGCGCCTCGGCCTCGCGGGCGCCAAGGACGGCTGCTCGCAGGGTGAGTGCGGCGCCTGCAACGTCCAGGTGGACGGCCGGCTCGTCGCGTCCTGCCTGGTGCCCGCGGTCACCGCCGCCGGCAGCGAGGTGCGCACCGTCGAGGGCCTCGCCGCCGACGGGCAGCCCTCGGACGTGCAGCGCGCGCTCGCCAGGTGCGGCGCCGTCCAGTGCGGATTCTGCGTGCCGGGCATGGCCATGACCGTGCACGACCTGCTGGAGGGCAACCCCGCGCCGACCGAGCTGGAGGCCCGCCAGGCCCTCTGCGGCAACCTGTGCCGCTGCTCCGGCTACCGAGGCGTCCTGGACGCCGTGCGCGAGGTCGTCGCCGAACGCGAGGCGCACTCCGTGAACGGCGACCAGGACGGCGACGAGGCCCGTATCCCGCACCAGGCGGGCCCGGGCGACGGCGGCGTCAACAGGTCGGCGTTCGAACCGGCCACCCCGCACGACCAGCCGTACGGCCAGGACGGAGGCCAGGCGTGAGCAACGAAGCCGCCACGGAGACCACCGCGGCACCGCCCGCCCCCGAACCGCTGCCGCACGGCCTCGGCGCGTCACTGCCCTCGGCGGAGGCCCGCGCCAAGACCGAGGGCACCTTCCCGTACGCCGCGGACCTGTGGGCCGAGGGCCTGCTCTGGGCCGCCGTGCTCAGATCGCCGCACCCCCACGCGCGCATCCTGTCCATCGACACCACCCACGCGCGCGAGATGCCCGGCGTCCACGCCGTCGTCACCCACGAGGACGTCCCCGGCACCGCGCTGCACGGACGCGGCAAGGCCGACCGGCCGGTGTTCGCCTCCGAGGTCGTACGCCACCACGGGGAGCCCATCGCGGCCGTCGCCGCCGACCACCCCGACACCGCGCGGATGGCCGCCGCGGCCGTCATCGTCGAGTACGAGGTGCTCGACCCGGTCACCGACCCGGAACAGGCCTTCGAGGCCGAACCCCTGCACCCCGACGGCAACCTCATCCGCCACATCCCGCTGCGCCACGGCGACCCCGACGCGGCCGGCGAACTCGTCGTCGAGGGCCTGTACCGCATCGGCCGCCAGGACCCGGCGCCCGTCGGCGCGGAGGCCGGCCTCGCCGTGCCCCGCCCGGACGGCGGCGTCGAGCTGTACGTGGCGTCCACCGACCCGCACACCGACCGCGACGCGGCCGCCGCCTGCTACGGACTCGAACCCGACCGCGTCAAGGTCGTCGTCACCGGCGTCCCGGGGGCCACCGCGGACCGCGAGGACCAGGGCATCCAGCTCCCGCTCGGCCTGCTCGCGCTGAAGACCGGCTGCCCGGTCAAACTCACCGCTACGCGCGAGGAGTCCTTCCTCGGGCACGCCCACCGCCACCCCACCCTGCTGCGCTACCGCCACCACGCGGACGCCGACGGCAGGCTGGTGAAGGTCGAGGCGCAGATCCTCCTGGACGCGGGCGCGTACGCCGACACGTCCTCCGAGGCGCTCGCCGCCGCCGTCTCCTTCGCCTGCGGCCCCTACGTCGTCCCGAACGCCTTCATCGAGGGCTGGGCCGTACGCACCAACAACCCGCCCTCCGGCCACGTGCGCGGCGAGGGCGCCATGCAGGTCTGCGCCGCCTACGAGGCGCAGATGGACAAACTGGCGAAGAAGCTCGGCATGGACCCCGCCGAGCTGCGCCTGCGCAACGTGATGGCCACCGGCGACGTCCTGCCCACGGGACAGACGGTGACCTGCCCCGCCCCGGTCGCCGAACTGCTCCAGGCCGTACGGGACTTCCCGCTGCCGGCGCTCCCCAAGGACACCCCCGAGGACGAGTGGCTGCTGCCCGGCGGCCCCGAGGGCGCGGGCGAACCGGGCGCGGTGCGCCGGGGCGTCGGCTACGGCGTCGGCATGGTCCACATGCTCGGCGCCGAGGGCGCGGACGAGGTCTCGACGGCCACCGTCAAGGTCCACGACGGGGTCGCCACGGTGCTGTGCGCCGCCGTGGAGACCGGGCAGGGCTTCACCACGCTCGCCCGCCAGATCGTCCAGGAGACCCTGGGTATCGACGAGGTCTACGTGGCGCCCGTCGACACCGACCAGCCGCCGGCGGGCCCGAGCTGCCGGGGCCGCCACACCTGGGTGTCGGGCGGGGCGGTGGAGCGCGCCGCCAAGATGGTCCGTACGCAGCTGCTCCAGCCGCTCGCGCACAAGTTCGGGATGTCCACGGAGCTGCTCCAGATCACCGACGGCAAGATCACGTCGTACGACGGCGTGCTCTCGACGACCGTCACGGAGGCGCTGGACGGCAAGGAGCTGTGGGCCACCGCCCAGTGCCGGCCCCACCCGACGGAGCCGCTGGACGGCGCGGGCCAGGGCGACGCGTTCGTCGGCCTCGCGTTCTGCGCGATCCGCGCGGTGGTGGACGTCGACATCGAACTCGGCTCGGTCCGCGTCGTCGAACTGGCCCTCGCCCAGGACGTCGGCCGCATCCTCAACCCGGCCCAGGTCACGGCCCGTATCGAGGCCGGGGTCACGCAGGGGGTCGGCGCGGCCCTCACCGAGAACCTGCGCACCGCGCGCGGGCTGGTCCGCCATCCCGACCTCACCGGCTACGCGCTGCCGACCTCGCTGGACGCGCCCGACATCCGCATCGTCAAGCTGGTCGAGGAGCGGGACGTCGTCGCCCCGTTCGGCGCCAAGGCGGTCAGCGCGGTGCCGGTCGTGACGTCCCCGGCGGCGATCGCGTCGGCCGTCCGCGCGGCGACAGGCCGCCCCGTCAACCGGCTGCCGATCCGCCCGCAGGCCGCGGTGGTGACCGGCGCGTGACCGCCCCGGAGCCACCGCGCTACGAGCCCGCTCCCGCGGTGGGCCGGCTGCTGCTGTGGGTCCTGGTGTTCGTGGCGGCGGCCGTGGCGGTCGTCGCGGGCGGCGTGTACTTCACCTGAGCCCGGCGCAGCCTTTTCCGCGTTCCGTGCGTCTTACGTGGTGCGTCGTGCGCGATGCCCCTGGAGTTCCCGGCGTTGTCAGTGGTGCCGCGTAGGGTTCTCGGCAGTGGGGGAACTGCCGCCGGGCGGCGGGATGTTCCTCACGGGGGAGCACGAATGCGTTCACACGCGCGGGGGAGCCATGATCACGACTGACACCGTTGTCGGCGGTGCGATCGGACCGGCCGACGAGGAGCTCGACCTGTACGCCGCACGCGTACCGTCATGGCTCCCGCTGACCGTCCCCGGCCTGCCGTCCGCAGGGACGCTGCCGGGCTTCGGCACGCCGGGCGGGACGCGCCCCCGCGGCGCGACGGACCTGACCGACCCCCTCGAAAGGCTCGCGGCCGAACTGCGCAACGACCTGGCCATGCACCCCACCGACGCCGACGCCGACGACAGAGAGCCGATAGTGCTGGACCGGACCGTCCTGGACCCGGCCGTCCTGGAGCCGACGGTCCCGGACCCGGCCGTCCTGGAGCCGACGGTCCTCGATGGGACGGTTCTGGAGCCGACGGTTCTGGAAGGGCCGGCGGAGGTGTCGGCGGCATCGGCGGGCTCGCTGGAGGCGGTCCTGCGGTTCACGGCGGCGACGGAGGAACTGGCGTCGGTGCGCGGGCGGTCCGCGTCCCTGGCGGGCCGCTTCGGACCCGAAGCGGTGGAGCGGGCGTCGGCGCAGCTGACCGCGGTGTTCGAGCGGAGCGTGGGCGCCGGTGCGGTGCCGCCGCACTGGACGGCGCCCGCGGTGGTGCGTCCGCTGGCCCGGATCGGGAGCTCCGGGGGCGGCCTCGTCCTGGACCTGCCGCGCAGGCTGCTGGACGAGGAGTTCGGCGCCGGCGGCATCATGCGCTTCGAGGAGGTCGACTTCCCGTCCACCCTGACCCACGAGCCGACCCGCCGCTTCCTGCGCGAGACGGGCCTGCCCGAGAACGGCGGCGTGTTCGAGCTGGACACGGAGGCGCCGCTGCGGACGTTGGCCGAGTACTGGGGGGACGGGGCGCCGGGGGACTTCTCCGGCTGGGGCTGCGAGGGCTACCGGGGCCTCGGTCCCGAGGATGATCACAGCGGGGGCCACGGGGACGATGGTTCCGGCTACTCCTTCAGCGAGGGCCACGGGGTCGGTGGTTCCGGGGACTTTTCCTACGAGGGCCACCGGGACGGTGGCGTGGGGGACCTCGCCGACCAGTACCGCCCGGACCGGCGTCCGAGCGGTTCCCCTGCCGACCGGATGGCGGACGGCGCCGACCGGTTGATCCGCCTCGGGCAGCTGACCGGGGGCGCCGGCCTGGTGCTCGACGGTGCCACGGGGGAGGTCCTCGCCCGGAACGAGGCCGACCTGACGCTCCGCCGGATCAACGCCGACGTCTCCACGCTGGCGTTCACACTCTGGCTGCTTCACCGTGTGAGGTCACTCGCCCCGACGGGGGGCCGCGCCGGGTCCTACGCCGGCGTGAGGACCGGGGCGACGCCCGCGTTGACGGCGGCTGGATCCGCCGCCGGGGTCGGCTTGCCAGTCCTCGCCATCTGAGACGGAAACTGAGACGGACAGCCGAAAGGGCGGCATCCCCGGAGGGTGCCGCCCTTTCTGTCGCCTGGTCAGGCGCTGGAGGCCGTGGCGGGAATCGAACCCACGTAACTCGCTTTGCAGGCGAGTCCCTGAACCACTCGGGCACACGGCCGGGCTGGGAGCGAGGTGCTTGCTCCCGACTTCGTGTGACGACCGTAAGGCTGGCCGGGGCAGGGGCTCAAGGGGGACGCGGGTCGTGCAACGCGACTGCCATACCGCGTTCATGAATGGCGCCGTGGGCCTGTGGAGGTGCAGTGCCTGAGCGGCGCTCCAGCGGTATCCGAGCCGGACCCCGAGCGGCGCTCCAGCGGTATCCGAGCCGGACCCCGAGCGGTGCCTGGAGCTGCGCCCTGACCGTGCCCCCAGCGGGTCCTGAGCGATACCCGAGCCGGGACCCGAGGGCTGGACGTTTCCCCGGGTCCCTTGGGCCCTCCGGGTCCCTTGGGCCCTCCGGGCACCCTGGGCCCTCCGGGCACCCTGGGCACTCTCAGGGTTCCCCCATCCCTTCTCCCGCCCCCCGCTCGCGTCTGTGCAGGGCCTACGACCAACGGACCAGGAGTGCAGCGACCTCCGACAGGGGTTAACCGGGGTCGTGCCCCTTACCCTGAGGTCCATGACCGCCCTGGAACCCGGCGACATCGGTGTCGCCCACAGCCCGATCGTGCTCTCGGAGGACGAGCGGAAGGCCGGAGCCGGACCCGGTGGAGCCGGTGGAGCCGGAGTCGACGGTGGCGTGCTGAGCCGGGAGCACCGGGCCCTCAGCATCGGCATCGTCTCCGTCGTGCTGCTGATCGCCTTCGAGGCGACGGCCGTCGGCACGGCCATGCCGGTCGCCGCCCGGGAGCTGCACGGCCTCCCGCTGTACGCCTTCGCGTTCTCGGCGTACTTCACGACGAGCCTGTTCGGCATGGTGCTCGCCGGGCAGTGGTCGGACCGGGCCGGGCCGATGGCCTCGCTGGCCACCGGCATCGGCGCCTTCGCGGCCGGTCTGCTGCTGGCCGGGACGGCGGGAGCCATGTGGCTGTTCGTGCTGGGCCGGGCGGTGCAGGGACTCGGCGGCGGCCTGGTGATCGTCGCGCTCTACGTGGTCGTCGGCCGCGCCTACCCGGAGCGCCTGCGGCCGGCCATCATGGCGGCGTTCGCGGCGAGCTGGGTGATCCCCTCCGTCGTCGGCCCGCTGGCCTCGGGAGCGGTGACCGAACACCTCGGCTGGCGCTGGGTCTTCGTCGGCATCCCGGTCCTCGTCGTCTTCCCGCTCGCGCTCGCCCTGCCCCAGATACGGCGCCGCGCGTCCGGTCCCGCCGGGGGCGGCACGCCCGCCCCCTTCGACCGGCGCCGCATCCGGCTCGCCCTCGGCATCTCCCTGGGCGCCGGGCTCCTCCAGTACGCCGCCCAGGCCGCGACGGGCGCGCACACACGGTGGTTCGCGCTCGTCCCCGCGGTGGCCGGGACCGCGCTGCTCGTCCCCGCCGTCCTCGGTCTCCTGCCGCCCGGCACCTACCGGGCGGCCCGCGGACTCCCGTCCGTCGTGCTGCTCCGCGGCGTCGCGGCCGGCTCCTTCATCGCCGCCGAGTCCTTCGTGCCGCTGATGCTGGTCACCCAGCGGGGGTTGTCCCCGACCCTCGCCGGGTTCTCGCTCGCCGCCGGCGGGGCGACCTGGGCGCTGGGCTCCTTCGTGCAGTCCCGGCCCCGCGTGGAGCCGTACCGGGAACGGCTGATGTTCTCCGGGATGGTGCTCGTGGCGGCCGCGATCGCCGCCGCCCCGAGCGTGCTGATCCCGGCGGTCCCGGTGTGGACCGTCGCCGTGGCCTGGGGGTTCGGCTGCTTCGGCATGGGCCTGGTGATCTCCTCCAGCAGCGTGCTGCTGCTCCAGCTCTCCGCCCCCGAGGAGGCCGGCGCCAACTCCGCCGCCCTCCAGATCTCCGACGGGCTCTCCAATGTGATCCTGCTCGCGGCGGGCGGCGCCGCCTTCGCCGCCCTCGGAGGCGGCACGGTCACCCACACCGCCGGCGAGGTCACCGGCTCCCACCCGGCCGCGTTCGCCGCCGTGTTCCTGCCGATGGCCGGGGTGGCCCTCGCGGGCGCCTGGGTGACCACGCGGCTGAAGGAGCGCGGGGCCGACGGACGTGAACCGGTGACGCCCGCAGACGGGAACCGGTGACCACGGGGTTGACGGAGGAGCGGAGCGCGGACGTGAACCGGTGACCACGGGGCTGAGCGAGGAGCGGGGCCCGCGGAAGTGAACCGGTGACGCCCGCGGACGTGAACCGGGGCGCCCTCGGCACCGGCTGTGACGTGAGTCCCATCCGCCGGTGACCCCGCGTCGTCCGCGCGTCGCCCCGCCCGGGGCGCCGGTAGGGTGGCCCGGTTGTCATACGTAGCCGAGTCGTCCGCCCGCCGTCACCCAGCCCCACCCGGCGCGCGTCGCGGACGGCCCCCGGATCGACCCACCCACGGAGACCGTGACTACCACCGCCGCCTCGACCTCCACCTCCCACCACCTCTCACCCGCGTTTCCCGGCCGCGCCCCCTGGGGCACCGCGAACAAGCTGCGGGCCTGGCAGCAGGGGGCGATGGAGAGGTACATCCAGGAGCAGCCGCGCGACTTCCTGGCCGTCGCCACGCCGGGGGCCGGCAAGACGACCTTCGCGCTGACGCTCGCGTCCTGGCTGCTGCACCACCACGTCGTGCAGCAGGTGACCGTGGTCGCGCCGACCGAGCACCTGAAGAAGCAGTGGGCGGAGGCGGCGGCGCGGATAGGGATCAAGCTGGACCCCGAGTACAGCGCGGGCCCGCTCGGCAAGGACTACCAGGGCGTCGCCGTCACCTACGCCGGTGTCGGCGTGCGCCCCATGCTGCACCGCAACCGCGTCGAGCAGCGCAAGACCCTCGTGATCCTCGACGAGATCCACCACGCCGGAGACAGCAAGTCGTGGGGTGAGGCCTGCCTGGAGGCGTTCGAGCCGGCCACCCGCCGCCTCGCGCTCACCGGTACGCCCTTCCGGTCGGACACCAACCCCATCCCGTTCGTCGCCTACGAGGAGGGGAACGACGGGATCCGGCGGTCCTCGGCCGACTACACCTACGGGTACGGCAGCGCCCTCGGCGACGGTGTCGTGCGGCCGGTCATCTTCCTCTCCTACAGCGGCAACATGCGCTGGCGCACCAAGGCCGGGGACGAGATCGCGGCCCGCCTCGGCGAGCCGATGACCAAGGACGCCGTCAGCCAGGCCTGGCGTACCGCCCTGGACCCGCGCGGCGAGTGGATGCCGAGCGTGCTGCGCGCCGCCGACCAGCGGCTGACCGAGGTCCGCAAGGGCATCCCGGACGCCGGCGGCCTCGTCATCGCCTCCGACCAGGACTCGGCACGCTCCTACGCCAAGCTCATCCGCGAGATCACCGGCAACAAGGCGACCCTCGTACTGTCCGACGACACCGGCGCCTCGAACCGCATCGACGAGTTCAGCCAGAGCGACGACCGCTGGATGGTCGCGGTCCGCATGGTGTCCGAGGGCGTCGACGTCCCCCGCCTCGCGGTCGGGGTGTACGCCACGACGATCTCGACGCCGCTGTTCTTCGCGCAGGCCGTGGGCCGTTTCGTACGGTCGCGGCGGCGCGGCGAGACCGCCTCCGTGTTCCTGCCCACCATCCCCGACCTCCTCGGCTTCGCCAACGAGATGGAGGTCGAGCGCGACCACGTCCTCGACAAGCCCAAGAAGGAGGGCGAGGAGGACCCGTACGCCGAGTCCGAGAAGGAGATGGAGGAGGCGAACCGGGAGGAGGACGAGGACACCGGCGAGCAGGACATGCTGCCCTTCGAGGCGCTGGAGTCCGACGCCGTCTTCGACCGGGTCCTCTACGACGGCGCCGAGTTCGGCATGCAGGCGCACCCCGGCAGCGAGGAGGAGCAGGACTACCTCGGCATCCCGGGCCTGCTCGAACCCGACCAGGTGCAGATGCTGCTCCAGAAGCGGCAGGCCCGCCAGATCGCGCACAGCCGCAAGAAGCCGGACGAGGAGGCCGACCTCCTGGAACTCCCGGCGGAGCGGCGGCCGGTCGTCTCCCACAAGGAGATGATGGAGCTCCGCAAGCAGCTCAACACGATGGTCGGCGCGTACGTCCACCAGAGTGGCAAGCCCCACGGGGTGATCCACACCGAGCTGCGGCGCGTGTGCGGCGGCCCGCCGAGCGCCGAGGCCACCGCCGGCCAGCTCCGCCAGCGCATCGCCAAGGTCCAGGAGTGGGCCACCCGCATGCGCTGACACCGCCGCGGGCGTCGGCGCCCTTCAGCCCGTGCCCCCCGCCCCCGTCCGACGTTCCACCGTCGCCGGTCGCCGGTCGCCGGTCGCCGGTCGCCGGTCGCCGGTCGCCGGTCGCCGGTCGCCGGTCGCCGGTCGCCGGTCGCCGGTCGCCGGTCGCCCCGTCCCTGTCCTACGTCCTCACCGTCTGCCGTCTGCCGTCCCCCTGTCCACGTCGTTGACGTCCGGTGGCTGTCGCGACGCGGCCGTCGGCGCGCGGTGCCGGGCACCGCATGTGCGCTGCCCAGGAGGCCGAGCGGGCTGAGCCCCGCTCCCACCCGCCCGTGCGCCAGAGGTGCCGGCCGGGCGGACCGGTCCGAGCGTGCGCCCGTGCGTAACGGGACAAAGAGCGTCACCTTACGATCATCGGTGCCCGGATTCTGGACGGAGCCTTCCGCTGAGCGGACCGGCTCGCTACTGTCCCGCTACGCACACGCCCCGTGGCAGCGCCGCCGCGGAGCGCAGCCGTGAAGCGCCTCCGCCCGGGACACCCCGGGTCGCTTGCCGACCGGCGGCCTCTGTAGCGCGTCGCCGACGGGACCGGCGACGCACCGCCGCGCAGGAGGCCGCCGACCCTCACCACGAAGGAGTGGGCGTCGTGACCGCGGAGACCTCCCAGACGCTCGACCGGGGACTGCGTGTCCTCAAGCTGCTCGCCGACACGGACCACGGGCTGACCGTCACCGAGCTCTCGAACAAGCTCGGCGTGAACCGCACCGTCGTGTACCGGTTGCTCGCCACCCTGGAGCAGCACGCTCTCGTCCGCCGCGACCTGGGCGGCCGCGCCCGGGTCGGCCTGGGTGTGCTGCGCCTCGGCCGCCAGGTGCACCCCCTGGTGCGCGAGGCCGCGCTCCCCGCGCTGCGGGCGCTCGCGGAGGACATAGGGGCGACCGCTCACCTCACCCTCGTCGACGGGGCCGAGGCCCTCGCCGTCGCCGTCGTGGAACCGACGTGGACGGACTACCACGTCGCCTACCGCGCCGGTTTCCGGCATCCGCTGGACCGGGGGGCCGCGGGCCGCGCCATCCTCGCCGCCCGGCAGGCGCTCGCCGAGCCCGGCTACACGCTGACCCACGGGGAGCTGGAGGCGGGGGCGAGCGGAGCCGCCGCGCCCCTGATCGGCGTGACCGGGGTCGAGGGCAGTGTCGGCGTCGTCATGCTCGCGGACTCCGTACCGGAGCGGGTCGGGCCCCGCGTGGTCGACGCGGCCCGGGAAGTCGCCGACGCCTTGCGCTGACCCGGCCCGCCTCCCGTGCCGGGCGGGCCGCCTCGCCTTGGCGGGCCTCGTCGCACCGGCGCGAGCGACGCCCCGCTTGCCGGGCGGGCCGTCTCGCCCTGGCGGGCCTCGCCACGTCGGCGCGAGCGACGCCCCGCTTGCCGGGCTGGCAGCCCCGTACCGGACCGCCTCGCACACGCGCTCGGGCGACGCCCCGCGCTGACCGGCCCGCCTCCCCTGCCGGGCGGGCCGCCCGCCCCGGACCGCCTCGACACAGCGGCGCAACCGCCCCTTGCTCCGACCGTCTCCTCCGACCGGCCCCGGGCCGAAACGTGCCTTCACGTTAGATTGGCCCCGTGCTCTCTCGCCTCACGCGCCCCAAGGCGCTCGCCGTCTGCGCCGTACCCGTCGTGGCCCTGCTCGCCACCGCGGTGTTCGCGCCGCTGCCGTTCTCCCTGGCGCAGCCCGGCCTGACGGCGAACGTCCTGGCCGAGAACAAGGGCGAGCCCGTCATCACGATCAGCGGGGCCCCGACGCGCAGGACGAGCGGCGAACTGCGGATGACGACGATCGAGGCGACGGGCCCGGACGCGCACGTCGGTCTCGGGGACGTCCTCGACAGCTGGTTCAGCACCGACCGGGCGGTGATGCCGCGGGACTCGGTCTATCCGAGCGGCGACAGCACCAAGGAGATCGAGCGCCACAACGCCGAGCAGATGCGGCAGTCGCAGGACACGGCGACCGAGGCCGCGCTCGGCTATCTCGGCGAGAAGGACGTGAAGGTCACCCTGAAGCTGGCCGACGTCGGGGGACCGAGCGCGGGCCTGCTCTTCTCGCTCGGCATCGTCGACAAGCTCGACGGCGACGGCAGCGGCGGTGACCTGACCGGCGGCCGCACGGTCGCGGGCACGGGGACGATCGACGCGGACGGCAAGGTGGGCGCGGTCGGCGGCGTGGCCCTCAAGACGCAGGCAGCCCGGCGGGACGGCGCGAGCGTCTTCCTCGTACCGAAGGCCGAGTGCGCGGAGGCGAAGACCGAGCTGCCGAAGGGGCTGCGGCTGATCCCGGTCACCACGCTGAAGGGCGCGGTGGACTCCCTCGTGGCGCTGGAGAAGGGCAAGGGCGGGGTCCCCAGCTGCTGACCCGGTGACCGCCGCCCCTCCGGGAGCGGTCAGTCCTCCTTCACGAACCCCTCCTGCTTCAGCCAGTCCAGGGCGACCTGGTGCGGGTCCTCACCGTCCACGTCCACCTTGGCGTTCAGGGTGCGGGCCATGTCGTTGTTCAGCTTCCTGGTGATGGGGTCGAGGATGCCGGCGATCTCCGGATGCTTGTCCAGGGTCTTCGTGTTGATCATGGGTGCCGCGTTGTAGTGCGGAAAGAAGCCCTTGTCGTCCTTCATCACCACGAGGTTCATCGACTTGATGCGCCCGTCGGTCGTGAACACCTCGCCGTAGGAGCAACTCCCCTTGGCCACCTGGGTGTAGATGATGCCGGTGTCCATCTGCGTGACGTTCGCCGGGGGCACGCTCATGCCGTACGCCTTCTCCATGCCCGGCAGCCCGTCGGCGCGGTTGGCGAACTCGCTCTCCACGCACAGCGTGACCGCCTTCGTGTCCTTCTTGCTGAGCGCCGCGACCTGGGACAGCGTGGTCGTCCGGTACTTGGCGAAGTTCTTCTGGTTCATGGCCAGCGCGTACGTGTTGTCGAGCGCGGAGGGCTGCAGCCAGGTGACGCCGTTCTTCGCGTCGGCGGAGCGGACCGCCTCCCACTGCTTCCGGGGGTCGGCGATCGGGTCGCTGTTGCCGAGGTACGTGATCCAGGCGGTCCCCGTGTACTCGTACGCGGCGTCCGCGTCGCCCTTCTTGACGGCCTCCCGGGAGCCGATGGACCCCTGGATGCCGGTGCGGTCCAGGACCTCCGCGCCGGCCGCCTCGAAGGCGATGCCCATGATCGCGCCGAGGATCAGCTGCTCCGTGAACTCCTTGGAGGTGACGGTGAGATGGACGCCCCGGAGCGGTTCGCCCCGGCCGATCGAGCCGGGCCGGACGTCGTCGACCATGGGGGAGCCGCTGGTCAGTCCGCAGGCGGAGGCCAGTACCAGGAGTGCGGCCGACAGCGGCCACCCGCGCCTCACGATCCCGCCTCCAGTCCGCGTGGCCGCAGCAGCAGTTCGGCCAGCGAGGCCAGCCAGTCCACGAAGAGCGCGAGCGCGACCGTCAGGATCGAACCGAGCACCAGGACGGGCATCCGCTGCGTGGTGATGCCGGTGGTGATGAGGACGCCCAGCCCGCCGCCTCCGCCGAAGGTGGCGAGGGTCGCCGTGCCGACGTTCAGCACCAGGGCGGTGCGCACGCCGGCGAGGATCAGCGGGACGGCCAGCGGCAGTTCGACGCGGGTGAGGACTCCCATGGAGGACATCCCGATGCCGCGGGCGGCCTCCAGGAGCGTCGGGTCGTTGGCCTTGAGGCCCGCGATCGTGTTGGACAGGACCGGCAGGATCGCGTAGATCGTGATGCCGATCAGGGCCGACCTCTGACCGGTGCCGAGCCAGATGACGAGCAGCGCCAGCAGGCCGATCGCCGGGGTCGCCTGGCCCATGTTGGCGACGGTCATGGCGACCGGCGTCAGCTTCCGGAACGCCTTGCGGGTCAGCAGGATGCCCAGCGGGATGGCGATGATCAGCACGAAGAACGTGGAGATCGCCGTCAGCTGGATGTGCTGGCGCAGCGCCTTCAGGACCAGGTCGCGGGTCAGCGCGTTCTCGGAGATCGGGTCGAGCGCGGCCTGCCGGAACCAGAGCCAGGTGGCGAGCAGCAGGACCGCCAGGACGGCGGGCAGGAAGACCAGCTTCCGCCAGCTGATCCGGCGCCGGGTGAGGGCGGGTGACGGGGGAGCGGCCGCGGTGGCGGTCTCGTACCCGGCGCCGCCCGGCTCCTCGTCCCCGGTGTCGTCGCGGAAGGCGAGCCCTTTCACCTCGTGCTCGCCCTCGGGGCGGCGGCCCGCGGGTGTCCTCGGCCCGTTCACGCCCTCGACTCCCCGCCCTCGGCGCCCTCCTGGTCGTGGCGGGTCTGCTGGGCGCGGGCCTCCTCCAGCTCGTGCTGGTGCTCCATCGCGTCCAGCCGGTCCGCCTCCAGGAGTTCGTGCACGGAGTTCATCAGCGTCTCCATGTCGACGACGCCGGTGTACTCCCCGCGCCGCCCGGTGACCGCGACCCGGCCCGCGTTGTCGGTGAGGACGGCCTCCAGGGCGTCCCGCAGCGTGGCGTCCCGGGTCACCGTGTCGTGCACCAGCGTGCCCGCCCGCGCCAGCGAGCCCCGCGCCCGCATGAGGTCGCCGCGCCGCAGCCACTTGTACGGCCGGCCGCGCTTGTCCAGCAGCAGGATCTCGTTCGTGCCGCTGGACCGGAGCCTGTTGAAGATGTCCTGGAGCGGATCGTCGACGGTGACCGTCGGATAGTCGGTGATCTCGACGTCCCGTACACGGGTGAGGTTGAGCCGCTTCAGCGCGGCGCCGGCGCCCACGAACCCGGAGACGAAGTCGTCCGCCGGGTTGGTCAGGATGGCCTCCGGGGTGTCGAACTGCGCGATGTGCGAGCGCTCGCGCAGCACCGCGATCCGGTCGCCCAGTTTGATCGCCTCGTCGAAGTCGTGGGTGACGAAGACGATCGTCTTGTGCAGTTCGTGCTGGAGCCTGATCAGCTCGTCCTGGAGGTGGTCGCGGGTGATCGGGTCCACCGCGCCGAACGGCTCGTCCATCAGCAGCACCGGGGGATCCGCCGCCAGCGCCCGCGCCACCCCCACACGCTGCTGCTGGCCCCCGGACAGCTGACGGGGATAGCGGCCGTGGAACTCGCCCGGGTCGAGGCCGACCAGGTCGAGCATCTCCTCCACCCGCGCCCTGATCCGCGGCTTGGACCAGCCGGTCATCCTCGGCACCAGGCCGATGTTCTGGGCGACGGTCATGTGCGGGAAGAGGCCGGACGCCTGGATCGCGTAGCCGACCTTGCGGCGCAGCTTCACCGGGTCCATGTGGGTGACGTCCTCGCCGCCGATGCGGATGCGGCCGCCGGTCGGTTCGATCAGCCGGTTGATCATCTTGAGCGTGGTGGACTTCCCGCACCCCGAGGGGCCCACGAAGACGACCAGTTCACCCGCCTTGATCTCCATGTTGACGCTGTCGACCGCGGGGTCCCGGCTGCCCGGGTAGTGCTTGGTGAGGTTCTCCAGCTCGATCGTGGCGCCGGTCGTCGGCGAGTCCGGTGCCGCTGCCGGGGCGCGCCCGGTGTCGAGGCCGGTGATCTCAGGCACGGATCCCCCTCGGGATGGTCAGCCGTCCGAGAAGGACGTACGCGGCGTCGAAGAGGAGCGCCAGGACGATGATGCCGAGCGTGCCCGCGAGCACCTGGTTGAGCGCGTTCTTGCTGCCCAGGGAGGCGATGCCGCGGAAGATCTCGTTGCCGAGGCCCGGTCCGGAGGCGTACGCCGCGATGGCCGCGATGCCCATCAGCATCTGGGTGGAGACCCGGATGCCGGTGAGGATCGGCGGCCAGGCCAGCGGCAGCTCCACCCGCAGCAGCCGGGCGGCCCGGGACATCCCGATGCCCTTCGCCGCGTCCACCAGCGACGGGTCGACGCCGCGCAGGCCCACGATCGCGTTGCGCACGATCGGCAGCAGCCCGTAGAGGGTCAGCGCGATCACCGTCGGCGGGACGCCCAGACCCACGATCGGGATCAGCAGACCGATCATGGCGAGCGAGGGGATCGTCAGGATGGTGGACGTGGTCGTCGTCGCGAGGCCGCCCGCCCAGTCGCTGCGGTACGTGACGACGCCGACGGCGACGCCGATCAGCGTCGCGACGACCATGCACTGGAAGACCGCGCTGGCGTGTTGGTACGCGTCGGTGAGCAGCTGCTGATGGCGGCTGCTCAGGTATTCCCAGAAGTTCACGGGCCTCACCTCGGGACGGGCGTACCGCCGGGCTCGGCCCCCGCGTCAGGAGTCTCCCGACGCCTGCTCCACCAGCGGGATGATCCGCAGCGGAACGGGGTTCTCCATGACGATCGCCGTGGAGGCCCGGACGATGCCATCAAAACCGACAACCCGGTCGATCACCCGCTGGAGATCGGCGTTCGAGCGGGCCACCAGCCGGCAGAGCATGTCCCCGCTGCCGGTCGTGGTGTGCAGCTCCAGCACCTCGGGGACCGTCGCCAAGTGGGCCCGTACGTCCGCTCCTTGCCCCTGCCGGATCTGCAGCGTGGCGAATGCGGTGACCGGATAGCCGAGGGCCGCCGGGTCCACCTGCGGGCCGAATCCCCGGATGACTCCATTGGACTGAAGCCGGTCGAGGCGGGCCTGCACGGTGCCGCGCGCGACGCCGAGGCGCCGGGACATCTCCAGCACGCCGATACGCGGCTCGCGGGCCAGCAGCACGATGAGCCGGCCGTCCAGATGATCGATCGCCACGCCGGCCTCCGTGATGGTCATCCTGTACAGAACGCCCGATCCTATGGGCTCCGCATTGGGCAGAATGCCCAGTCGAAACGCAAACTATTGCGCACCTTGCGGAACAGGGCGACGCTGCCGCCATGACTCAGACAACCCACCACACCCCCAGCACCGCGCGTGAGGCAGACCCCTTCCCGGTGAAGGGGATGGACGCGGTCGTCTTCGCCGTGGGCAACGCCAAGCAGGCGGCGCACTACTACTCCAGCGCCTTCGGCATGCAGCTGGTCGCCTACTCCGGACCGGAGACGGGCAGCCGCGAGACGGCGTCGTACGTCCTCACCAACGGCTCGGCGCGCTTCGTCCTCACCTCCGTCGTCAAGCCCGCCTCCGACTGGGGCCGCTTCCTCGACGAGCACGTGGCCGCGCACGGCGACGGCGTGGTCGACCTCGCCATCGAGGTCCCCGACGCGCGCGCAGCCTTCGCGTACGCCGTCGAGCACGGCGCCCGCCCCGTCACCGAGCCGTACGAGCTGAAGGACGAGCACGGCACGGTCGTCCTCGCGGCGATCGCCACGTACGGCAAGACCCGCCACACCCTGGTCGAGCGCACCGGCTACGACGGCCCCTACCTGCCCGGCTACGTGGCCGCCGACCCGATCGTCGCGCCGCCCGCCCGCCGCACCTTCCAGGCCATCGACCACTGCGTCGGCAACGTCGAGCTCGGCCGGATGAACGAGTGGGTGGAGTTCTACAACAAGGTCATGGGCTTCACGAACATGAAGGAGTTCGTCGGCGACGACATCGCGACCGAGTACTCGGCGCTGATGTCCAAGGTCGTCGCCGACGGCACCCTCAAGGTCAAGTTCCCGATCAACGAGCCCGCCGTCGCCAAGAAGAAGTCCCAGATCGACGAGTACCTGGAGTTCTACGGCGGCGCGGGCGTCCAGCACATCGCGCTCAACACGAACGACATCGTGGAGACCGTCCGCACGATGAAGGCCGGCGGCGTCCAGTTCCTCGACACGCCCGACTCCTACTACGACACGCTCGGCGAGTGGGCCGGCGAGACGCGCGTGCCGGTGGAGACGCTGCGCGAGCTGAAGATCCTCGTCGACCGCGACGAGGACGGCTACCTGCTGCAGATCTTCACCAAGCCGGTCCAGGACCGCCCGACCGTCTTCTTCGAACTCATCGAGCGGCACGGCTCGATGGGCTTCGGCAAGGGCAACTTCAAGGCCCTGTTCGAGGCGATCGAGCGGGAGCAGGAGAAGCGCGGCAACCTGTAGCGGCCGGTCCGGCGCCAGGCGCGAGCCTCAGCGGCCCGGGGCGGGTGACACCCCGCCCCGGGCCGTCTGTCGCGCCGCCGACGGACCCGGACCGGGTTCCTCGCCGTTCCCGGGGTCCTCGGACTCCTCGGACTCCTCCGGCCCGTCCCCGGGCAGCCCCACCGCGGGCGGCTCGCCGAGCGCCTTCAGCGCCTTCTCCGCCGCCGGGACGAGGAGCGGGGAGAACGACGGATTGACGCGCAGCGCCTCCTGGAGATGCCGGCGGGCCGGGCCGTACCGCTTCAGGGAGCGCTCGATCTCCCCCCGGTGACAGGCGTACAGCGCGCTGCGCACCCCGCCGCCGTGCTCCGCGTCCATCGCCCGCGTCGCGAACGACAGCGCCTCCTCGTCCCGGCCCGCCCGGTGCAGCGCCCACCCCAGCGCGTCCGCGACCGCGACACCGGGATGCCGTTCCCACTCCCCGCGCAGCCGGCGCACCGCTGACCGCGCGTCCCCGTGATCCGCCTCGAACAGGCCCAGCACCGGCTCGACGTCGACACCCCCGGCGGCCTCCTCCCGCGCCCGCGCCCGCAGCAGGTCGTACTGCACCCGGGCCGCCCCGCCCAGCCCCAGCGACTCGTACAGCTCGCCCAGTTCCAGCGCGTACCGCGGCGACGGCCGCCTGGCCAGCACCGTCCGGTACGCCTGCAACGCCTCCGACGTGCGGTGCAGCGAGGCCAGCGCCCGCCCCTGCCCGGCGAGCGCCGTGTACTCGTCGGGGTCGGTCCGCAGCGCCGCCCCGTACCGCAGCAGCGCCTCCTCCGGCTCGCCCCGCTCCCACGCCAGGTCGCCCGCCCGGGACAGGTACGCCGCCCGCTCGGCCGGTGTCGCCGCGCCCGCCGCCGCGTCCGCGAGAGCGGCGGCGGCGTCCTCCCGCCAGCCGCGGTCCCGGTACACCTGGGCGGCCCGCGCCATGACCGCGGGACCCGAGCGCAGTTCCAGCAGCCGGTCGAGCGTGCGGCGGACGGCCTTGTGGTCGCCGACGCCCTCGTACGCCTCCAGCAGCTGCGGATACGCCGTCCACCGCTTCGGCGCCCGCGCGACGGCCGCCTCGCCCCACTTCCTCGCCGCCCGGAAGTCGCCGCGGGCGTTCGCCAGCGCGGCCAGCCCCTCCAGCGCCGTGCCGTTCCCCGCCGCCCCGGCCCCCAGCGCCGTGCGCAGCGCCTTCTCGGCCTTCGGGTACAGCGCGGGAGCGGCCGTGCGCCGGCCCTGCTCGACGTACGCGGCTCCCAGCAGCGCCCACGAGCGGCCGTCGCGGGGCCGGTTCCGTACGCGCGCCTCGCGCTCGCCGATCAGCGCCGCGAGGTCGGGCAGCGCCACCGGGACCCCCGCCCCGACCGCCTTCACCGTCCTCGCCATGGGACCCGGCGCGGGCGGCGGCGGCTTCTCCCGCTCCGCGGGCAGCAGCACCAGCACCCCGCCGAGGACGGCACCCGCCGCGACGGCGCCGGCCAGCAGGCGCCGCACGACGGGGGAGCGGCGCGGCCCGGAGGGAGCCGGCGGGAGCTGTGCGATCACCATGCCGCTCACTGTGCGTCAACACGAAGACCGCGCCCCGGCACGCGAAGGGTGCCGTATCCGGGGTTCACACCGATGGCCCCGGGTGCGACGCTGTGATCATGAGCCGTATCGAAGCCCCGCGCGACGAAGCGACGGGCAACCTCGTGGACCGTCTGCTCGCGGGGCTGCCGGCCGAGGCGGTCCTCGCCGATCCGGACGTCACCGCCTCCTACGCCCACGACATGGCCAGCTTCTGCGCGGCCGGCACCCCCGCCGTCGTCGTCCTCCCGCGCACCGTCGAGCAGGTCCAGCACGTCATGCGCACCGCCACCGAGCTGCGCGTCCCCGTCGTCCCCCAGGGCGCCCGCACCGGCCTCTCCGGCGGCGCCAACGCCACGGACGGGTGCATCGTGCTGTCCCTCGTCAGGATGGACCGCATCCTGGAGATCAGCCCCGTGGACCGGATCGCCGTCGTCGAGCCGGGCGTCGTCAACGCGGCCCTCTCCCGCGCCGTCAACGCGCACGGACTCTGCTACCCGCCGGACCCGTCGAGCTGGGAGACGTGCACCATCGGCGGCAACATCGGCACGGCCTCCGGCGGCCTGTGCTGCGTGAAGTACGGGGTGACGGCCGAGTACGTCCTCGGGCTCGACGTGGTCCTCGCCGACGGCCGCCTGCTGAGCACCGGCCGCCGCACGGCCAAGGGGGTCGCCGGGTACGACCTCACCCGCCTCTTCGTCGGCTCCGAGGGCTCGCTCGGCATCGTCGTACGGGCGGTCCTGGCCCTCAAGCCGCAGCCGCCCCGGCAGCTCGTGCTCGCCGCCGAGTTCCCCTCCGGCGCCGCCGCCTGCGACGCCGTCTGCCGGATCATGGAGGGCGGCCACGTCCCGTCCCTGCTCGAACTGATGGACCGCACGACGGTGCGGGCCGTCAACGCGCTGGCCCACATGGGCCTCCCGGAGACCACCGAGGCCCTCCTCCTGGCCGCCTTCGACACCCCGGACCCCGCCGCCGACCTCGCGGCCGTCGGCGCCCTGTGCGAGGCGGCGGGCGCCACCCAGGTCGTGCCCGCCGAGGACGCGGCCGAGTCCGAACTGCTCCTCCAGGCACGCCGGTTGTCCCTGACGGCGCTGGAGGCCGTCAAGGGCACGACGATGATCGACGACGTCTGCGTACCGCGCTCCCGGCTCGGCGAGATGCTGGACGGGGTGGAGCGCGTCGCCGAGAAGTACGGCCTCACCATCGGCGTCTGCGCCCACGCGGGCGACGGCAACACCCACCCCACCGTCTGCTTCGACGCGGCCGACCCCGACGAGTCACGCCGGGCCCGCGAGTCGTTCGACGAGATCATGGCCCTCGGCCTCGAACTCGGCGGCACCATCACCGGCGAGCACGGTGTGGGCGTCCTCAAGAAGGAATGGCTGGCGCGCGAGATCGGCCCCGTGGGCGTGGAGATGCAGCGCGGCATCAAGGCCGCCTTCGACCCCCTCGGCATCCTCAACCCGGGCAAGGTCCTCTGAACGGCACAGGCGTCCCGTCCGGCCGCTCACTCACCGTCCGCCGACTCGTCGGAGGGCCACGGGTCGCGCAGCCACAGGTCGTCGGCCGGGGTGGGCGCGAGCAGCTCGGCGAGGCCGTCGTCGAGGCCGAGCCGCCCGGCCTCAGAACCCGGGGGGACCGCCCGCAGGGTGCGCTCCAGCCAGGCCGACACCTGCGCGGCGGGCGCCTCGAGCAGCGCGTCCCCGTCCGGCGAGCTCAGCGCCATCAGGACCACGCCCCGGCCCGCGACCTTCGTCGGCCACACCCGCACGTCACCGTGCCCGCACGGCCGGAACACCCCCTCCACGAGCAGCTCCCGGGCGAAGGTCCAGCTCACCGGATGGTCCGAGCCCACGTGGAAGGTGACGTGGACGGCGTACGGGTCGTCGGTGCGGTAGGTCAGCCGGGCCGGGACCGGGATGCTGCGTTCCGGCGACAGGACGAGCTTCAGCTCGAGCTCGCGTTCCACCACGGTGTACATGTCGATGCGCTTCCTTTCCGGATCGGGGCCACGGGGCGGGCCCGTACGAGTGGAGAGCGCGGGGCGCCCGGATCATTACGCGGGTTCGGGGAAGATTTTCCGACTCCTTCGCGCACTGTCCCGGACAGCTTCGGTGCCAGGAGCACAGGAGGGGACCGAACGTTGCCCTAATGGGGTGGGTAGCGCCGGAGCGCCGGTGGCGGGGGCGCGCGTCTGATAGATGTGGTGCCCCCAAAAAAGCCCCCGAGCAGATACGGGACGACGGACATGAGCGCCCCAACCCCGGCCCCCGGCGACGACAGGCCCCGCGAAGGGTATTACCCGGACCCCTCCATTCCCGGATATGTCCGGTACTGGAACGGTGCCTCTTGGGTGCCGGGCACCAGCCGTCCGGCACCGACGGACGGGGTGCCCCTCGCGCCCCCGGCCGGCGCGCGCCCCGCCCCCGTACCCGCCCCCGTACCCGCTCCGGCGCCCGCCCCGCAGCGCTCGGTCCCGTCGGCGCGGGCAGCGGTGCCCCCGGCCGAGGAGACGGGCCCGCACTTCTTCGACGAGGACCCGCAGCCCCCGGCCGAGCCGCGCCGGGTGACCCCGGCCGAGGCCCAGCACGGCAGCCGGCCCGAACCCGCGTCGGCCTGGGGCGCCGACCGGGCACGGCAGTCCGGCTTCGGCGGCGACCAGGACCGCCGGGTCTCCTGGGGCGCGGGCCCGGGCGATCCGCGCGTCCCGCACACGGCGGACCCCGGCGAGCCCGTCGCCCAGCCCGACGGCAGGTCCGCCCACGCGGACGGCACCGCGACGATCCCCCCGGCGGACGCCGGCGAGGACTCCCCGCGCCCGCCCGCCTCGGGCGGCACCGTCGTCTTCCGCCGCCCGGCCGGCGGCACCGCCACGGGACCCGGTGGCGCGGGCACACCCGAAACCCCCTCCGCGGCAGGCACGTTCGGAGCCCCCGGCTCCGGCAGCCCCGGTACGGCGGCTCCCGGCACCGCCGCCGCCCGCGCCGGGGCCTTCGGCGCCCCGGCACCGGGACCGGTGAACTCCGGCGCGGGAGACGCCGCAGCGCCCGCCGGTGCCTTCGGACCCGCGGGATCGGCGACCGGCGGGCCGCGTGTGCCCGGGCCCGCGTCCCCGGGGCAGCCGGCGGCGTCCGGCACCGCCCGGACCGACAGCGCGGCAACCCAGGGCCCCCGCGGCCCCCTCGCGCCCGAGGCGGCCACGGCCTTCCGCGCGCCCGCCCCGCGCACCGAGCAGCAGGGCGGGGCGCGCGGCGGCGGCCCCGGCGCGGTCACCCCGCCCCAGGCGTCCGCACCGGCCGCCGCCCCCCAGGCGGGACAGACACCGGCCCCGTCGGTCCCCGCGCAGTCCGGCGGCCCGGCCGCCTCGCCGATGAGCCCCGGGGCGGGCGGCGGCCAGCCGTCCTGGGCGCAGCAGGTGCACCGGCTGGCGGGAGCGGGCGACGAGGGACAGCCCGTCGTCCCGTGGAAGCCGCCCGTCGACGACGTGTTCCAGGCGGCGGCGCGCGCCCAGGCGGCCGCCCGCCCGGCCGGACTCGGCAGACGGCTTGCCGCCCGGCTCGTGGACACCGTCGTGCTGGCCGGCGTCACCTCCGTGGCCGCCGTCCCGCTGGGCACCAGGGCGCTCGACCATGTCAACGACAAGATCGACGCGGCGAAGCAGTCCGGGGAGACCGTCACGGTGTGGCTGCTGGACGGCACGACCACCACCTGCCTCGGCATCGTCCTCGCCGTGCTGCTGGTCTTCGGCGTCCTCTACGAGGTGCTGCCCACCGTCCGCTGGGGCCGCACGCTGGGCAAGAAGCTCTGCGGCCTCCAGGTGCGCGACATCGAGGGCGGTGACCCCCCGGCCTTCGCCCCGGCGCTGCGCCGCTGGCTCGTCTACAGCATCCCCGGCGTCCTCGCCATCGGGGCGGTGGGCGTCCTGTGGTGCCTGTTCGACCGGCCGTGGCGCCAGTGCTGGCACGACAAGGCGGCCCACACGTTCGTCGCCGCCTGACCGGAGCCCGTAGCCCGGACGGACCCGCGCCGGATGCGGAGCCGGGGGCTTCGCGGTCGACTCGGGCCATGAGCAGCGAACCGCCGCCCCCCGGCTCCGGTCAGTTCCCGGACGACGACCCGTTCAAGAAGCAGCCGCCGCCCGCCGAGGGCGGCGGGTCCCCGTACGACACCCCGCCGCCCTCGGGCGACCCGTACGGCAGCGGCGGCCCCTACGGCGGCCCGGGCGGCGGAGGGGACCCCTACGGCGGCGGTGCCGGCGGCCCGTACCGGGCCCCGGGAGGCGGGGACCCGTACGGCGGTGGGGGCGGCGGCCCGTTCGGCGGCGCCGACCCGCTCGCCGGGATGCCTCCGCTGGCCGGCAGCGGCAAGCGGGTGCTGGCGCGGATCATCGACATGATCCTGGTCGGGATCGTCGTCTGGCTGCTCTCCTGGGGCTTCGGGTTCGCCCAGTACACGGTCGACACGGACGACATCGAGTACGGCAAGTCGTTCGGGCAGGAGCTCGTCGCCGCGATCCTCTACATCGCCTACGACACCGTCCTGACCGCCAGGACGGGCCAGACCCTCGGCAAGCGGCTGTTCGACCTGAGGGTGGCCGACCTGGACAACGGCGCGACGCCCTCCATGCAGACCTCGCTGACGCGCGCGGCCGTGCTGTGGATTCCGTTCGCCTTCTGCTGCGCCTGCGTCTGGACGGCGATCGCGGGCGGCTGGAGCTTCTTCGACCGGCCCTACAAGCAGGGCCTGCACGACAAGGCGGCGAAGACGGTGGTGGTCAGCACCCGCTGAGCCCCGCCGTCCCGTCGGCGGGACGGCGAGCGCGGCACAGGACGGCGGGCCCGTGTCCACGGGCCCGCCGTCCTGTGTGCGACAGATGCGTGTCTCAGGGGCCCGACGGTCCGCGCACGGACTCGGCCGAGCCGACGGAGGCCGTCTCCCGCCGTACCGGAACGGGCACTTGCTCCGGCGTTCGGGGCGCGGCGGCCGGTTCCGGTTTCGGCAGCGGGACCGTCATGGCGACGAGGAGCCCGAGGACGAGCGCCGAGAGGGCGATCACCGCGACACCCGCGCCCGAACTCGTCTGTGACAGCAGCAGCATGGCGAGCGTGGAGAAGATCACGGTGCAGGAGCCGTAGGCGAGCTGTGCGGCGGTCGGGCGAGGCCTGGCAGTCGGACGAGGCATGGCAATCGTGTCCTCGGGTGGGTGGCTCCCCCCGAGCCTCTCGCGATCGGGGAGGGTGCGGACAAGGATCTGAGGGCCGGACAACGGTGTCGACTTGGCTTTCCGCCGGCATTCCGGCGCTCCGCCAGTCGACTCTATTGGGCTGCATGCCCGACGGGAACGACCAGTAAGCGTGACCTAACCCACGGTGCCGGAGCACAGGGGGCGCACGGAGTCATGGCGTCCGCCAAGTGAACGGCTCAGCGCGCCCGTTGGGGTACCGGACGCCGTCCGGATACCGAACGGTCGCTTCGCATAGTGCACTTGGCCTGTTCAAGTCAAGATCTGTCTTTTCTTCGTCGACTCCGGTCGAATGTCGTCACTTGAATCGCGTGTACGGCGCGCGGGACCCTCCATGACCAGGACCCCCATCCTCTCCGCGCGCACGGGGCGCGGGGGAGGAAATCAAGTGAGCAGCAGATCCTGGACGTTCAGAGCGTCCGCGGTGGGCGTCGCCCTCGCGGCGGCGACCGCCACGTTCTCGACGTTCGCCGTGGCCCAGGCCGACGACGCACCGTCGTCGGTGTCGGTGGACCGCCACGACCCGCAGCCGGCCAAGAGCAAGGTCGAACACGACCTCGACGGCCCGCTCAGCAAGACCCAGGAAGCGCAGCGCCAGGAGGCCCTGAACCGGGTCATATCCGGCGACGCCACGGTCAAGGACCGTGACGGCTCCCAGGTGGTGAAGCTCAACAAGAGCAAGTACGTCGAGCTGGGCCGCGAGAAGACCGACCAGATCTTCACGATCCTGGTCGAGTTCGGCGACCAGGTCGACAGCAGGTACGGCGGCACCGCCGGGCCGCTGCACAACCGGATAGCCGCGCCGGACCGTGCCAAGGACAACAGCACGGCCTGGCAGCAGGACTACAACCAGAAGCACTTCCAGGACCTCTACTTCGGCACCGGCAAGAACACCGAGTCGCTGAAGAAGTACTACGAGAAGCAGTCCTCGGGCCGCTACTCGGTCGACGGCGAGGTCACCGACTGGGTCAAGGTCCCCTACAACGAGGCCCGTTACGGCTCCAACTACTGCGGCCAGACCAACTGCTCCAGCGTCTGGAATGTGGTGAGCGACGGCGTCACCGCCTGGGTCGCCCAGCAGAAGGCGGCCGGCAAGTCCGAGGCCGACATCAAGGCGGACCTCGCCCACTACGACCAGTGGGACCGCTACGACTTCGACGGCGACGGCGACTTCAACGAGCCGGACGGCTACATCGACCACTTCCAGATCGTGCACGCCGGTGAGGACGAGTCCGCCGGCGGCGGCGTCCAGGGCAAGGACGCGATCTGGGCCCACCGCTGGTACGCGTTCGGCTCCGACGCGGGCGCCACGGGCCCCGCGGAGAACAAGCTCGGCGGCGCGCAGATCGGTGACACCGGCATCTGGGTCGGCGACTACACCATCCAGCCGGAGAACGGCGGACTCGGCGTCTTCGCCCACGAGTACGGCCACGACCTCGGCCTTCCGGACGAGTACGACACCTCCGGCGGCGGCGAGAACGGCACCGGTTTCTGGACGCTGATGTCGGCCGGTTCCTGGCTCGGCACCGGCAAGGAGGCCATCGGCGACCTGCCCGGCGACATGAACGCCTGGGACAAGCTTCAGCTCGGCTGGCTCGACTACGCCACGGCCGAGGCGGGCAAGAAGTCCAGGCACAAGCTGGGCGTCGCCGAGTACAACACCAAGGACAAGCAGGCCCTCGTGGTCACGCTGCCCAAGAAGAAGGTCACCACCGAGGTCGTACCGCCGGCCCAGGGCGCCACCCAGTGGTGGAGCGGCAGCGGTGACAACCTCAAGAACACGCTGACCCGTTCGGTCGACCTGACCGGCAGGTCGAAGGCCGCGCTGACCCTCGACGGCTGGTGGGACATCGAGGAGGAGTACGACTTCCTCTACACCGAGGTGTCCACCGACGGCGGCGCCAACTGGACCGTCCTGGACGGCACCGCAGACGGCGCGGCCATCCCGCGCGACGGCAGCGACAAGCCGGCGCTGACCGGTTCCTCGGCCGCGTACAAGAAGCTGTCCTTCCCGCTCGACGCCTACGCGGGCAAGAAGATCGACCTGCGCTTCCGCTACTCGTCCGACGGCGGTGTGGCGCTGAAGGGCTTCGCGGCCGACGAGATCACCGTGACCGCCGACGGCACCGCGCTCTTCTCGGACAACGCCGAGACGGCCGACGCCGCCTGGACGGCCAACGGCTTCTCCCGGATCGGCGCGTCCTTCACCAAGGACTACGCGCAGTACTACCTCGCCGAGAACCGCCAGTACGTCTCGTACGACAAGACCCTCAAGGTCGGCCCGTACAACTTCGGCTTCTCGACGACGCGTCCGGACTGGGTCGAGCACTACCCGTACCAGAACGGCCTGTTGATCTGGAAGTGGGACACCTCCCAGGCGGACGACAACACCAGCGCCCACCCGGGCGAGGGCCTGATCCTGCCGGTGGACGCGCACGCCAAGGCGCTGAAGTGGGCCGACGGCTCGCTGCTCCGCAACAAGATCCAGACCTTCGACGCCACCTTCAGCACCTACCCGACCGACGCGTTCACGCTCCACAACGCCGATGTCGCGCTGAAGATCAAGTCGCAGAAGGGCGTCTCCGTCTTCGACGACCGCAAGGGCTCGTACTTCGACCCGGCGAACCCGTTCAACAGCGTGAAGGTCACTGACACCAACACCAAGATCAAGATCGTCAAGGAGCCCAAGGACGGCTCGACGATCACGCTCCAGGTGGGTCCCTCGACCAACTGATCGGTATCTCCGCAGGTCAGAACATGATCGGCCGCAACCCTCTGGCGGGTTGCGGCCGATCGTGTTTAGGTGCGTCCTGTGACTTCCTTATTGACACCGAATCTCACGGGGGTGTGACCGCATGGCCGCAGGGGGTTTCTGCAAGCTGCCGAACGGCAGCGTGGTGGTGGCGCTGAATCTGCCCAGTCCGGCAGGGCCCGGCTGCGGGGCGGTGCGCTTCCTCGTGCTGGCCCAGAACCGCGCCAGGGCGCTGACCCGCCTGCGCAACCTGGGCATGCGCGCGGTCTACCTCCGCGGCAACGCGGCGCCGCCCACCCCGGACGAGATCACCGCGGTCCTGCACCACCCCGACGGCCTCGTCTGGCGCACGGCGCCCGGCACCGACCTCCGCGGCCCGGAGCTCGCCCAGGAGCTGTGGCACCCGATACGGACCCTCGTCCGCCGGCCGGCCACCCCGGCCTGACCGCCGCGGCGGACCCGGGCGGGCGTCAGACCACCGGCTTGCCGGACAGGTCCACGCCCGCCTCCCGCAGCTCCTCCAGCGCCCGCTGCGTCGTCTGCTCGGCCACCCCGGCCGTCAGGTCGAGCAGCACCTGAGTGCGGAAGCCCTGCCGGACCGCGTCCAGCGCGGTCGCCCGCACGCAGTGGTCGGTCGCGATGCCGACGACGTCGACCTCGTCGATCTCCCGGGCCTTGAGCCAGTCGCCCAGCGGCACGCCGTTCTCGTCGGCGCCCTCGAAGCCGCTGTACGCGGCCGCGTAGGCGCCCTTGTCGAAGACGGCGTCGATGGCGCCCGAGGCGACGGCCGGGGCGAAGTTCGGGTGGAAGCCCACGCCCTCCGTGCCGGCCACGCAGTGCGCGGGCCAGGAGTGCACGTAGTCGGGGTTGTCGGCGAAGTGGCCGCCGGGGGCGATGTGCAGGTCGCGGGTGGCGACGACATGGCGGTAACCGGCGGGCGCCTGGCCGATCAGCTCGGTGATGGCGGCGGCCACGTCCGAGCCCCCGGCGACCGCGAGACTGCCTCCCTCGCAGAAGTCGTTCTGCACGTCTACGACGATCAAGGCGCGGCGCATGGTCGGTGTCCTTCGGGTCGGCAGGAGGGCGGTCGAGGGGTGGGGGCCCGGCCGTACTGCGTCACCCGCGGGACGGCCCCGGCCCCCGGCCCGAGGGCGGCGCGGGTGCCGTGGACGGTCGTGCGGGCGCGGGCTGTCGTTCCGAGCGTAGAGACTTCGTGTGCACTGCGGGAGGGGGCATTCGGCTGCTGCGTCGTGCGGGGGACGCTGCCGTTGCATTCCCGCTCACCGGTCGTTCATGCGTGAACGGACGGCCGGGAGCGTGCGGGACGCCGCCCGTGCGGCGCCCCGCGGCCGTCCCTCAGACGTATTCCGTCGGGATGACCGGCTCGCCGCGCGAGAGCTGCGTCGCCGACAGCGGCAGGTTCGCGCGGGCGGCCGCGTGCCGGCTGCGGACGACGTCCAGGGGCTCGCGGGCCAGCACCCGGCCGCCCCTGACCAGCTCGACGAGCAGTTGGCGGTCGGCGAGCCCGGCCGGCACCGGACCGGTGCCGATCACCTCGGCCTCCGCGACGCCGTACTTGTCCAGGCGCCGGGCGGCCCACTTGCGGCCGCCCACCGACGTCTTGCCCCCCGTCGACTTCTTCGCCACCGGCACCAGCGGGGCGTCCGGGTCCGCCGACTCGGCGCGGGCGACCAGCTTGTAGACCATCGAGGACGTCGGGTGGCCGGAACCCGTCACCAGCTGGGTGCCGACCCCGTACGCGTCCACCGGCGCCGCCGCCAGCGAGGCGATCGCGTACTCGTCGAGGTCCGAGGTGACGACGATCTTCGTCTTGGCGGCGCCCAGCTCGTCCAGCTGCTGGCGCACCCGGTGCGCGACCAGCAGGAGGTCGCCGGAGTCGATGCGCACGGCCCCCAGCTCGGGACCGGCGACCTCCACGGCCGTACGGACCGCCTCGTCCACGTCGTAGGTGTCCACGAGCAGCGTGGTGCCCCGGCCGAGCGAGGTCACCTGGGCCTGGAAGGCGTCCCGCTCCCGGTCGTGCAGCAGGGTGAAGGCGTGCGCGCTCGTCCCCACCGTGGGGATGCCGTAGCGGAAGCCCGCGGCCAGGTCCGAGGTGGTGGCGAAGCCGCCGACGTAGGCGGCGCGCGCGGCGGCGACCGCGGCCAGCTCGTGGGTGCGGCGCGCGCCCATCTCGATCAGCGGCCGGTCGCCCGCCGCGGAGGCCATCCGGGAGGCGGCCGCGGCGATCGCCGAGTCGTGGTTGAGGATCGACAGGATCACGGTCTCCAGGAGCACGCACTCCGCGAACGAGCCCTCCACCCGCAGGATCGGCGAGCCGGGGAAGTACACCTCGCCCTCCGGGTAGCCCCAGATGTCCCCGCCGAAGCGGTACGAGGCGAGCCACTCCAGGGTCGGCTCGTCGACGATCCCGTTCCGGCGCAGGAAGTCCAGCACGTCCGCGTCGAAGTGGAAGTTCTCGACGGCGTCGAGGACCCGGCCGGTGCCCGCCACCACGCCGTACCGGCGCCCGTCCGGCAGCCGCCGGGTGAAGACCTCGAAGACCGAGCGCCTCCCGGCGGTCCCCCCGGCCAGCGCGGCCCGCAGCATCGTCAGCTCGTACTGGTCGGTGAAGAGCGCCGTCGAGGGAACGCCCACCCGGTGTCCGCCGCCGCCCTCCTGAGGAAGCGCTCCGCGCCCTTCTTCCGGCAGCCCAAGATCCGCTGTGTTCATGACGACGGATCGTACTCCCATCTCGTCACTCTGACGATTTGTGGGTCTCGTTTGGCCGGGGCACCCCCTCAAGTGGCAGCATGGGCGGTGTGACGGCTCCCGCACCTCTAGAGATCGAGAAGACCGAGTCGGCGGAGGAGGTCTTCGCCGTACCCGAGCCCGACGTCCCCTGGGTCACCATCGTCCACAACGACCCGGTGAACCTCATGAGCTACGTGTCGTACGTCTTCCAGACGTACTTCGGCTACTCCAAGGACAAGGCCCACAAGCTCATGCTCGACGTCCACCACAAGGGCCGGGCGGTCGTCTCCAGCGGCACGCGCGAGGAGATGGAACGCGACGTGCAGGCCATGCACGGCTACGGTCTGTGGGCCACCCTCCAGCAGGACCGCAAGTGACCGCGGGACCGCACATGACCGCAGCACCGGAAACGACCGCAGCACCGGAGACGACCGCACCGGCCGCAGCGCGGCACCGCAGGACCGAACCGGCCGAGCGCGGCGCGCAGCACTGGAAGTAGCGACGCAACCTGATGCCAGGACACTTCGAACCGCTCCCCGGCGGCGGCGCGGCCGTCGCGCTCGACGAGGTCGAGATCTCCATCATCCGCTCCCTCGCCGTGCAGCTCCTGGAGCTGATCGGCCCCGGCCCCGCCGAGGACGCGCCCGAGGACCCGCTCGCCGAGCTGTTCGCCGAGGGCCCCAGCGAGCCGCCTTCCGACCCCGTGCTGCAACGCCTCTTCCCGGACGCGTACAGCGGCCCCGGCGTCGAGGCCCGCTCGCCCGAAGAGGCCGAGGAGCAGCGCGCCCACTCCTCCGAGTTCCGCCGCTTCACCGAGAACGACCTGCGCGCCGGCAAGCGCGACAACGCGCTCACCGTGATCCGCACCCTGGACGCGCTCACCCCGGCCGGTGACGGCGGCGCGGTCCTCGAACTGTCCCCGGCGCAGTCCGAGCAGTGGCTGCGGGCCCTCAACGACCTGCGGCTGGCGATCGGCGCCCGGCTCGACGTCGTCGACGAGGAGGACACCGAACTCCTCTACCGCCTCCCCGACGAGGACCCCCGCAAGCCGATGGTGCTGGCGTACCTGTGGCTCGGCGGACTCCAGGAGACCCTGGTGGAAACCCTTATGCCCTGACCTGTCGCGACAAACTCCCCCTTCCTGTTCGCTCAGCGGACGCTCAAATCCGGATAACGATCGTGTCACCGAGGCCGCGTCCTATGGGGCGCGGCTCGACTTTTGTCCGGTTCTCCCTGTGGTCTGCGCCACGAACGCCTCCGCCGATCACTGTTGCGGCCGTGATAAATCTTCACGACCGCCCGACGGGACGACACCCATGTCCCGCCGGGTGCGCCACCGAGCCGGCGGATCGCCGGCCAGGCACAGCTCCATCACATCCGGGGGGATCGGGACCCGATCCGAGGCCACGCAGACGGCTCGGGTCGGCATGGAGAAAGGCGCACCGAACATGACCTCATCGCAGGTCGACAAGAATTACGACGGCAGTGAGGCCGTGCAGAGCCCGGCGGCCGAGGACGGCGAGGGCTACCAGCGCGGGCTCGGCGCCCGCCAGATCCAGATGATCGCGATCGGCGGCGCCATCGGCACCGGCCTGTTCCTCGGCGCGGGCAAGGGCATCTCCAAGGCGGGACCCAGCCTGATCCTCGCCTACGCCATCGCGGGCGTGGTCATCTTCTTCATCATGCGCGCCCTCGGCGAACTGCTCATGTACCGCCCCGTGTCGGGCTCCTTCTCGGAGTACGCACGCGAGTTCATCGGCCCCTTCGCGGGCTTCGTGACCGGCTGGACCTACTGGCTGTTCTGGGTCATCACCGGCATGACCGAGGTCACCGCCGCCGCCCAGTACATGAAGTACTGGACCCACGACAGCGTGCCCCAATGGGTCACCGCGCTGGTCTTCACGATCATCCTGTACGGCGCGAACCTGATCTCCGTGAAGCTCTTCGGCGAGCTGGAGTTCTGGTTCTCCATGGTCAAGGTCACCGCCATCGTCGGCATGATCCTGATCTGCGCCGGCATCCTCACCATCGGCTTCTCCGACGCGGGCGACACCGCCTCCGTCAGCCACCTGTGGAGCGACGGCGGCTTCTTCCCGCACGGCATCGGCAGCACCCTGATGACCCTCCAGATGGTCATGTTCGCCTTCCTCGCCGTCGAGCTCGTCGGCGTCACGGCGGGCGAGTCCAAGGACCCGAAGACCGTCCTGCCGAAGGCCATCAACACGGTCCCGTGGCGCATCGCCGTCTTCTACGTCGGCGCCCTGATCATGATCCTCTCGGTCGTGCCGTGGACGCACTTCCAGCCGGGCGTCTCCCCGTTCGTCGCCGCCTTCGAGAAGATGGGCCTCGGCGTCGGCGCCGCCATCGTCAACTTCGTCGTCCTGACCGCCGCCCTGTCCTCCTGCAACTCGGGCATGTACTCCACCGGCCGCATGCTGCGCGACCTCGCGCTCAACGGCCAGGGCCCGCGGTTCTTCACCCGGCTCACCAAGAACGGCCTGCCGCTGATCGGCACCTCGTTCTCCGCCGCGATGATGCTGGTCGGCGTCTGGATCAACTACCAGTGGCCCGGCGAGGCGTTCAACTACGTCGTCTCCTTCGCCACCATCTCCGGCATGTGGGCCTGGATCATCATCCTGGTCTGCCAGATCCGCTACCGCCTGAAGTCCGACCGCGGCGAACTCCCGGTCTCCGAGTTCCGGGCCCCCGGCGGCATCTGGGCCAGTGGCCTCTCCCTCGCCTTCATCGGCATGGTGATCGTGATGATGGGCATCGACAAGGACGCCCGCATCTCGCTCTACTGCGCCCCGCTGTGGGCCCTCATCCTGGGCGTCTCCTACCTGGTGCTCAAGAGCCGCGACCCGCAGGGCACCGCGTTCGCCAAGCGCTGACCGCCGGCCGCCCCGGACCCCCGCGTCCGGCATCCGGGCCGCCCCGTACCACCCTTCGGTACGGGGCGGCCCTTCTGCTTATCCTGACCAGCATGCTGACCATCACCCAGGCGCTCTTCGACCAGATCGTCGCGCACGCGCGGCAGGACCACCCCGACGAGGCCTGCGGCGTCGTCGCGGGCCCGGCCGGCACGGACCGCCCCGAGCGGTTCATCCCGATGCTCAACGCGGCCCGCTCGCCCACCTTCTACGAGTTCGACTCGGGCGACCTGCTGAAGCTGTACCGCGAAATGGACGACCGCGACGAGGAACCGGTCGTCATCTACCACTCGCACACGGCCACCGAGGCCTACCCCTCCCGCACCGACCTCTCCTACGCGAACGAGCCCGGCGCGCACTACGTCCTGGTCTCCACCGCGGACGCCGACGAGGCCGGCCCGTTCCAGTTCCGCTCGTACCGGATCGTGGAGGGCGAGGTCACCGAGGAGGAGGTCAAGGTCGTGGAGAGCTACTGATCCCGCATTTCGGTCAGAATTCATCCACCATCTGAGATCACACTCCGGGACCCCGACCGGGAATCGATACGATGAGCCCATGGTTTCCCACGACGTGAGCGAGAAGACGCCGGGCACGCTGCTCGTGGCGCGGCTGCACGTCGACCTGTGCAGGCTCAACAGCGCCCTCTGTACGCGCTGACCCCTGCCGCCGCACGGCCGTGGAGCCGCGGCGTCCACCCCGCGTCCCGCTCGCACGCAGCGCCGCCGCGCGCCCACCGACCTGACTTCCCTCCCGACAGGAGCCCGCAATCATGGCCATCGAGGTCCGCATCCCCACCATCCTCCGCACCTACACCGACGGCCAGAAGGCCGTCGAGGGCGGCGGGGACACCCTCGCCGAGCTCTTCGCCGACCTCGAGACCCGCCACACGGGCATCCAGGCCCGCATCGTCGACGGCGGCGAGCTGCGCCGCTTCGTCAACGTCTACCTCAACGACGAGGACGTCCGCTTCCTCGACGGCATCAACACCAAGCTCACCGACGGCGACAACGTCACGATCCTGCCGGCCGTGGCCGGCGGCATGGCCTGATCGGTATGCGCTACGACTCCCCGCTGGCCGCGGTGGGCAACACCCCCCTGGTGCGCCTGCCGCGGCTGTCGCCGTCCGAGGACGTCCGCATCTGGGCCAAGCTGGAGGACCGCAACCCCACCGGCTCCGTCAAGGACCGACCCGCCCTGCACATGATCGAGCAGGCGGAGAAGGACGGCCGCCTCACCCCCGGCTGCACCATCCTGGAGCCGACCTCCGGCAACACCGGCATCTCGCTCGCCATGGCCGCCAGGCTCAAGGGCTACCGCATCGTCTGCGTCATGCCCGAGAACACCTCGCAGGAGCGCCGCGACCTGCTCGCGATGTGGGGCGCCGAGATCGTCTCGTCCCCCGCGGCCGGCGGCTCCAACACGGCCGTACGCGTCGCCAAGGAGCTCTCCGCCGAGCACCCCGACTGGGTGATGCTCTACCAGTACGGCAACCCCGACAACGCCGGCGCGCATTACGCCACGACGGGCCCGGAGATCCTCGCCGACCTCCCCTCCGTCACGCACTTCGTCGCCGGCCTCGGCACCACCGGCACCCTCATGGGCGTCGGCCGGTTCCTGCGCGAGCACAAGCCCGACGTGAAGATCGTCGCCGCCGAGCCGCGCTACGACGACCTCGTCTACGGCCTGCGCAACCTCGACGAGGGCTTCGTCCCCGAGCTGTACGACGCCTCCGTCCTCACCACCCGCTTCTCCGTCGGCTCCGCCGACGCCGTCACCCGCACCCGCGAGCTGCTCCAGCAGGAGGGCATCTTCGCCGGCGTCTCCACCGGCGCGGCCCTGCACGCCGCGATCGGCGTGGGCAGGAAGGCGGTGGCGGCGGGGGAGTCCGCCGACATCGTCTTCGTCGTGGCCGACGGCGGCTGGAAGTACCTCTCGACCGGCGTCTACACCGCCGCCACCACCGAAGAGGCCATCGAGACCCTCCACGGCCAGCTCTGGGCGTAGCCCCGACGCCGGCATCGACACCGCCGCCGCGACGCCGGACCGGCGGGCCACCCGGCCCGCCCGGCGTCAGCGGCGCGCGGGGTCCGCGACCCGGGGCGCACGCGACGTGCGACGTCCGAGACCCGGGGCACGCGCGGTGCGGGAACGGTCAGCGCGCCCAGGCGCGCGTCCGACGCGACCCGGGCACGGTCAGCGCGCCCAAGAGGCACGTCTGACGCGACCCGGGTTCGGTCACCACGCCGGGTGGCGCGTCTGATGCCGATCGGGGCACGGTCACCACGTCAGATGGCGCGTCCGGCGCCGTCCGGCCTCGGTCACGGCGCCCGAACGGCCCGTCCGACGCCGTCCGAGGACGGTCATCCGGCCAGGTGGCGCACCTGGTCCCACAGCGCGGGGTCCACGACCCCCACCCGGCGCCGGAAGTCCCCGACCGGCACGTCCCGCAGCTCGTCCGTCTCCAGGAAACTGGGCCTGCCGTGGGCATCGCCCACCGACCCCGGCGGCAGCGGGATCACCCCGGCCCGCTCGTCGTGGTACTTGCTGGTGATCTTCGCGACCGTCGCACGCCGGCCTCGCACGGACAGCACCAGACAGGGCCGGTCCTTCGACCCCGGCCCGTCCTCGTAGGGCACGTCCGCCCACCAGATCTCCGCCGGCCGCGGCCCCGGCACCTTCCGGCGCGGCCCGGACGGCCGCCCCGGCGGACGCGTACGCCCCGCCGGCCCGCGCCCCCGGCGCCCCCAGCCGTCGACCAGCGTCGCGACCAGCGCGAGCAGTACGACTGCCACCAGAGCGAGCCACCAGGACGTGTCCATACGGTAGAAGGTACCGGCGCGCACCCCGGGCCGCCGCCCCGCCCGGGCGCCCGTCCGCCTCCCGTCCATCCGAACCGGTGACAGCACAGGTGAGTTCGCCCACAACGGCCCCTGGCGGAGGAGCGACGGGACCTTTTGCGCCTTACGCTCGACGCACCGCACGACCCCCGTTCCCGTTTCGTTTCTGCCTTTGCATTTCCCGCCAGCGCGGAGGTTCCAGCTCTCATGAAGCTCACCGTCGTCGGCTGCTCGGGGTCGTTCCCGTCCGCGGAATCGGCCTGTTCGAGCTACCTCGTCGAGGCCGACGGCTTCCGGCTGCTCCTCGACATGGGCAACGGTGCCCTGGGCGAGCTGCAGCGCCACTGCGGTCTCTACGACCTCGACGCGATCTTCCTCAGTCACCTGCACGCCGACCACTGCATCGACATGTGCGCCTACTTCGTCGCGCGCTACTACCGCCACGACGGCGGACGCTGCGACCCCATCCCCGTCTTCGGACCCGAGGGCACGGAGCAGCGCCTGACCACCGCGTACGCGGACACGCCCTCCGCCTCCTCGATGAGCGAGGTCTTCGACTTCCACACGGTCAAGCCGGGCACCTTCGAGATCGGCCCCTTCACCGTGCACACGGAGAAGGTGCGCCACCCCGTGGAGGCGTACGGGATCCGGGTCGAGCACGGCGGCCGCTCGCTGACCTACTCCGGGGACACCGGGGTGAGCGAGACCCTCGACCAACTCGCCCGCGACACCGACCTGTTCCTGTGCGAGGCGGCGTTCACCCACGGCAAGGAGAACATCCCCGACCTGCACCTCAACGGGCGCGAGGCGGGGGAGACGGCCACCCGTGCGGGCGCGCGCCGGCTGGTCCTCACGCACATCCCGCCGTGGACGGACCCCCAGATCAACCTGACGGACGCCCGGGCGGCGTACGAGGGCCCGGTGGAACTGGCGGTACCGCGCAGGTCGTACGAGGTGTAGCCCCCGTACACACGACGAAGGCCCCCGGAGCGGACTCCGGGGGCCTTCGTCATGCGGTCGTGCGAGGGCTCACGCCTTGGTGAGGTCCTCGACCTCCTCCTCGGGCTCGCGGCCCGGGGTGGTCAGGTTGAACCTGACGATTGCGAAGCGGAAGACCACGTAGTAGATCGCGGCGAAGACCAGCCCGATCGGGATGATCATCCATGGCTTGGTGGCCAGGTTCCAGTTCAGGAAGTAGTCGATGGCGCCCGCCGAGAAGCTGAAGCCGTGGTGCACGCCCAGCGCCCAGGTGACAGCCAGTGAGATCGCGGTGAGCACCGCGTGGATCACGTACAGCAGTGGCGCGATGAACATGAACGCGAACTCGATCGGCTCGGTGATGCCGGTGACGAACGAGGTCAGCGCGAGCGACATCATCATGCCGCCGACGGCCTTGCGGCGCTCGGGACGGGCCGTGTGCGTGATCGCCAGGGCGGCCGCGGGCAGGGCGAACATCATGATGGGGAAGAAGCCGGTCATGAACTGTCCGGCGGTGGGGTCGCCGTGGAAGAAGCGCGGCAGGTCGCCGTGCCAGACGGCACCGGTGGCGTCCTTGTAGGAGCCGATCTCCTGCCAGGCGACGGTGTTGACGAACTGGTGCATGCCGACCGGGAGCAGGGCGCGGTTGATGGCGCCGAAGATGCCGGCGCCGACGGCACCGAGGCCGGTCATCCACTCGCCGAAGTTGGTGATCACGTCACCGACGGGCTCCCAGACCAGGCCGAAGAAGACGCCGACCGCGGTGCCGATGAAGGCCATCAGGATCGGGACCAGGCGGCGGCCGTTGAAGAAGCCCAGCCAGTCGGGCAGCTTCGTACGGTGGAAGCGCTGCCAGGTGACGGCGGCTATGAGGCCCATGACGATGCCGCCGAGGACCTTGGGGTCGTTGTAGGTGGCGGCGACGTCCGCACCCTTGGTGACCTTCGCGTCGGTGATCGGGAACGCGGTCAGCACGTTCTTGTAGACCAGGAAACCGACCAGCGCGGCCAGCGCGGTGGAACCGTCGGCCTTCTTCGCGAAGCCGATCGCGATGCCGACGCAGAACAGCAGCGGCAGGTTGCTGAACACCGCGTCGCCGGCGGTGGCGAACACGGAGGCGACCTTGTCCCAGCCGAGGCCGTCCTTGCCGAATACGTCCGGCTGGCCGAGGCGGAGCAGGATGCCTGCCGCCGGCAGCACGGCGATCGGCAGCTGCAGGCTGCGGCCGACCTTCTGCAGGCCCTGGAACAGGCCGGATCCCCGCTTCTTTGCGGGGGCCGCCGATGCGGTGGCGGTGCTCATAGTTCCTCCATGTGCTGGGCGCTGCCGGGGGACGGGAAGGGCGAAAACGGGGTGGGCAGCGACCGCGTGGTCTACACCACTCAGTGGTGTAGACCTGTTGTAGCACGGTGAAGGCGGGATAAGGAACCCGCCCGATTTGTGGGCTGGGCCATAGCGGAAGAACCGGTTCCATACATGCCGAAGGGCCCCCGGACCAGGCAGGTCCGGGGGCCCTTCAGACGACCGAGGGGCTCAGGCCCCCGCAGACGCGCTACGCCTTCGTCGTGTCCTCGACCTCCTCCTCGGGCTCGCGCCCCGGAGTCTTCAGATCGAACCTGGTGATCGCGAAACGGAAGATCGCGTAGTAGACGACGGCGAAGCACAGCCCGATCGGAATGATCGCCCACGGCTTGGTCGCCAGGTTCCAGTTGATGACGTAGTCGATCAGACCGGCCGAGAAACTGAACCCGTCGTGCACCCCCAGCCCCCAGGTCACCGCCATCGAGACACCGGTCAGCACCGCGTGCACCACGTACAGCAGCGGCGCGATGAACAGGAACGAGTACTCGATCGGCTCCGTGATGCCCGTGACGAACGACGTCAGCGCCACCGACAGCATCAGACCGCCGATCTCCTTGCGGCGATGCGGCTTCGCACAGTGCGTCATCGCCAGACACGCGGCCGGCAGCGCGAACATCATGATCGGGAAGAACCCGGTCGTGAACTGCCCCGCGTTCGGGTCGCCCGCCAGGAACATGTTGATGTCACCGTGCACCACCGTCCCGTCCGGCTTGGTGAAACTCCCGAACTGGAACCAGATGGGCACGTTCAGGAACTGGTGCAGCCCGATCACCAGCAGCGCCCGGTTCGCCACACCGAAGACACCCGCGCCCCACGCCCCGAGACCCACCAGCCAGTCGCTGAAGTTCTCCAGCGCGTCACCGATCGGCGGCCACACCCACACGCACAACGACGCGAACACGATCGCCACGAACGCCATGATGATCGGCACCAGCCGGCGCCCGTTGAAGAACCCCAGCCAGTCCACCAGCTTCGTCCGGTGGAACCGCTGCCAGAAGTACGCCGACAGCAACCCGATGACGATGCCGCCGAACACCCCGGGGTTCTGGTAGGTGAACTCCACCACGGAGTTGTCCTCCGCCTGGCACCCCAGCTTGATCGCCGTACTGCCCGACGGACAGTCCTCCGGGAACGCCCGCAGCACGCTGTAGTAGACGAGGAAACCCACCACCGCCGCCAGCGCCGTGGACCCGTCCGCCTTCTTCGCCATCCCGATGGCCACACCCACGCAGAACAGCATCGGCAGCCCCAGCTGACCGTCCAGCAGCGCGCCGCCCGCCGCGCCCATCACCTTCGAGACGTTGTCCCAGCCGAGCCCGTCCGCACCGAACACGTCCGGCTGCCCCAGCCGGTTGAGGATGCCCGCGGCCGGCAGCACGGCGATGGGCAGCTGAAGACTGCGGCCCATCTTCTGCAGCCCCTGGAACGCGGTGTTCCAGCGGGCGCGCGCGGGTGAGACGGCGCTGTCGGCGCTCATGGACGTCCTCCGGGAACAGGACCGGGTTTGGCGGCCGTTGAAAAGTGGTGTAGACCAGTTGCGAACGGTCGGGCTGTCGTGATCGACATCATTCGTCACACACCGCACGACCGCTCGCGAAGATGGGCCAACTGTGGGTTACTGCGACAAAAGCGGTTCGGATCAGGGAGAAGGACATGGCCACCAAGGCTGAGAAGATCGTTGCCGGGCTCGGCGGCATCGAGAACATCGAAGAGGTCGAAGGCTGCATCACCCGCCTCCGCACCGAAGTCGTCGACCCGAGCAAGGTCGACGAAGCCGCCCTCAAGGCCGCCGGCGCCCACGGCGTCGTCAAGATGGGCACCGCCATCCAGGTCGTCATCGGCACCGACGCCGACCCCATCGCCGCCGACATCGAAGACATGATGTGACCGCCTGACCCCACCGGGCCCCCACACACCGGGCCCCACCGGGCCCGCACCGCACCGGCGCCCCACCGCGCCCCCGGGCCCACCACGAGAGGCCGCTCCCCGCACCCGGAGCGGCCCCTCACGCACGTACGGCTAGGCTCGTCGCCATGTCTCGAATCGACGGCCGCACGCCCGAACAGCTCCGCCCCATCACCATCGAGCGCGGCTGGAGCAAGCACGCCGAAGGCTCCGTCCTCATCTCCTTCGGCGACACCAAGGTCTTCTGCACCGCCTCCGTCACCGAAGGCGTCCCGCGCTGGCGCAAGGGCAGCGGCGAGGGCTGGGTCACCGCCGAGTACTCCATGCTCCCCCGCTCCACCAACACCCGCGGCGACCGCGAAGCCGTCCGCGGCAGGATCGGCGGCCGCACCCACGAGATCAGCCGCCTCATCGGCCGCTCCCTGCGCGCCGTCATCGACTACAAGGCCCTCGGCGAGAACACCATCGTCCTCGACTGCGACGTCCTCCAGGCCGACGGCGGCACCCGCACCGCCGCCATCACCGGCGCCTACGTCGCTCTCGCCGACGCCGTCACCTGGGCCCAGGGCAAGAAGCTCGTCAAAGCCGGCCGACAGCCCCTCACCGGCACCGTCTCCGCCGTCTCCGTCGGCATCGTCGGCGGCGTACCCCTCCTCGACCTCCGCTACGAGGAGGACGTCAAGGCCGACACCGACATGAACGTCGTCTGCACCGGCGACGGCCGCTTCGTCGAAATCCAGGGCACCGCCGAAGCCGAACCCTTCGACCGCAAGGAACTCAACGCCCTCCTCGACCTCGCCGTCGCCGGCTGCGACGAACTCGCCGCCGCGCAGCGAGCCGCCCTCGAGGCAACCACGCGCTAGCCGTTCGCGTTCTAAGGGATACGGGCGCACGGTCCAGCCGTGCGCCCGCGACCACACCATGCCCACGGGGAGGGACCGTTCCATGGCCTCGCGCCACCGCCGCCGCACCGCGGTAATCGCCATCGTCACCGCACTCGTCGCCCTGCCGGCGGCCGTCGGCTGCGACGCCGTCAACAAGGCCCTGGACTGCGTCCAGACCGCCGACGCCATAGCCGACAGCGTCACCGACCTCCAACAGGCCGTCGAGAACGCCGCCAACGACCCCACACAGACCGACGAATCCCTCAGATCCATCGAGCGCAACCTCGACAAGATCGGCGACACGACCGACAACACCGACGTCAACAAGGCCGTCGACGACCTCGGCGAAGCCGTCGACAACGTCCGCACCGCCATCAAGAACGGCGACGAGACCCCCGACATCAGCCCCGTCACCGACGCCGCCGGCGAACTCACCAAGGTCTGCACGCCGTAACCCCCGCCACCCGGCCCACGGGTACCGGACCACCGGCCACGCCCACCCCTGGATACTGGTGCGCATGACCCGCCTGATCCTCGCCACCCGCAACGCCGGAAAGATCACCGAGCTGAGGGCGATCCTCGCCGACGCAGGACTGACCCACGACCTCGTCGGCGCGGACGCCTACCCCGACATCCCCGACGTCAAGGAAACCGGCGTCACCTTCGCCGAGAACGCCCTGCTCAAAGCCCACGCCCTCGCCCAGGCCACCGGACTGCCCGCCGTCGCCGACGACTCCGGCCTCTGCGTCGACGTCCTCGGCGGCGCCCCCGGCATCTTCTCCGCCCGCTGGGCCGGACGCCACGGCGACGACACGGCCAACCTCGACCTCCTGCTGGCACAGCTCGGCGACATCGCCGCCCCCCACCGCGGCGCCCACTTCGCCTGCGCGGCGGCCCTCGCCCTCCCCGACGGCACCGAACGCGTCGTCGAGGGCCGGCTCACCGGCACCCTCCGCCACGCCCCCTCCGGCACCAACGGGTTCGGCTACGACCCGATCCTCCAGCCCCACGGCGAGACCCGCACCTGCGCGGAACTCACCCCCGACGAGAAGAACGCGATCAGCCACCGCGGCCAGGCGTTCCGCGCCCTGGCCCCGGTGGTACGGGAACTGCTGGGCTGAGAGACGCGGACGGCCTGCCTCTCGGTTTCTCGTGAGGCAGGCCGTCCGTTCTGGTGCGGCGGAAGGGATTCGAACCCTCAAGCCCTTTCACAGGCCACAGATCCTAAGTCTGCCGCGTCGCCGTTGCGCCACCGCCGCCGACCACGTGCCATGGTACCGGCCGCGAGGCCGGAGGCGGGCAGGGGATGAACCGCTCACGGCGGCGGGCGCCGGCCACCACCCCGGCACCAGGTCCGGGTGATCGCATGGCAGTTGGGGCAGAGCAGCCGGAGATTCTCGCGCCGGTCGTCGCTCCGGTCCCCGTTGACGTGGTCGATCTCCAGCGTCATCGGTCTGCCCAGCCACTGCGGGCCGCACCCGCACCGTGCGCACAGCTCGGGCACGCCGACCGCGAGGAGCGCACCGCGGAGGCGGCTCGTCGAGGTGCGGCCCGCCCCGGCGTGCTTCACGAGCACGGCCTCCGGCGGCTTGACGGGGTTCGTCCCCGGCTTCCCCCGCCGGTGCGCCTGCCCCAGGAAGTGCGCGGTCGTGAGCCGGCCCTCGGCGATCCAGCGGCGGAGCATCAGGCGACGGCCACCGTTGTCCGGGTGGCCGAGTCGCCGCAGCACCTCGGCGAGCGAGGACGACTCGGCCACGGCACGGGCCAGCTCGCCCGACGCGGGACGCCCCCGGCGTCCGGTGCCGCTCACGCGGCCGACGCCCGCCCGCGGCGGGCCTTGGCCCGTCCCCGGTAGGTGTCCGTGGTGGAGTGGCAGTTGGGGCAGAGGATCCGCAGGTTCTCGGGGCGGTTGTTCCGCCAGTCGCCGTCGAGGTGGTCCACCTCCAACGGGAGCGGCTCCCCTTGCCACTCGGGACCGGTCCCGCACAGCGCGCACCGGTCGGCGACGCCCAGTTCGCCCAACGCCCTCTTCAGCCGGCTGCCGGGTGTGCGCCGTGCGTGCGGCGAGGAGTCGGCGACGAGGATCTCCTCGGCGCTCCTGCGGCGGCGGTTGTCCCGCATCCGCTCCGTCCTCACCACGGAAGTGAAGTGGGAGGTGTCGATGCCGTACGCCGTGATGCGTCGGGCGATGTTGGTGTGATGCCCGCCCACGGGGTCGAGTCCGAGGTGCCGCAGTACCTCGTAGACGCTGCTCGACCGGGCGACCAGCGGTTCCAGGATCTCCCTCGTCCACCGCGTGCCCTCCCGCTCGAATTGGGAGGTGTCCACCCCGAACCTCCGCATGCGCCTGCGGATGTGATCGCGCGTCGGACTCCCCGGATCCACCCCCAGCCTCTCCAGTGCCTCCGACAGCGTCCGGGACGCCTGCGCCGCTTCTTCCAGGCGGGCTCTGGTGTACGGGCTCGTGGCCATCGGTCCCCCTCCGGTACGGCCACCTGTTCGTGGCTCGTACGGAGTAACGAAGTGATCGTCGGACCGTCACGCGGAGGAAGGGAACGCACCGACGGGGCGGTGGCGGTGGGCGGAGGCCCCGGGGCGTGGGGCCTCCGTCCGTGGTTCGTTCGCCGGCCGGGGTCTCAGATGCCGAGGTCCTTGATGATCTTCGCCACGTGGCCGGTGGCCTTCACGTTGTACAGCGCCCGCTCGACCTTGCCCTCCTCGTCGACGATCACGGTGGAGCGGATGACGCCGACGACCGTCTTGCCGTACAGCTTCTTCTCGCCGAAGGCGCCGTACGCCTCCAGGACCGACTTGTCGGGGTCGCCGACCAGCGTCACCTTCAGGGACTCCTTCTCCCGGAACTTGGCGAGCTTCTCGGGCTTGTCCGGGGAGACGCCGATGACGTCGTAGCCGGCGCCCGCGAGCACGTCGAGGTTGTCGGTGAAGTCGCAGGCCTGCTTGGTGCAGCCGGGGGTGAGGGCGGCGGGGTAGAAGTAGACGATGACCTTGCGGCCCTTGTGGTCGGCGAGGGAGACCTCGTTGCCGTCGGCGTCCGGCAGGGTGAAGGCGGGGGCGGTGTCGCCGGGCTGGAGTCGCTCGCTCATCGGGTACCTCACGTGGCAGGGGCGGGTTTCGGGGAACGAGCCTAATGGGCTTCCGCACGTCCGGCAGGGGGTGCCGTGGGGTGCGATCGCCCGTGAGCTGACAGACTGTCGACCCAAGGCAGTCCGGAGAACAGAGTTACGTCGCAACGACCACGGAGGCAGCGCGGTGTCGGATACGTCGAGAACGTCGGATACCAGGACTCCGGCGCAGATCGAGGCGGACATCAAACGCCGCCGGGAAGTCCTCGCGGAGACGCTGGACGAGATCGGTGTGCGAGTCCACCCCAAGACCATCGTCGGGGACGCCAAGGCCAGGGCCGTCTCGCACATCGACCACACGCTGGGCCGCGCCTATGTGGGCGTGAACCGCGTCGTCGGTGATGTGCGGGGGCAGTTCGTCACGGAGGAGGGTGCGCCGCGGCTGGAGCGCATCGTTCCGGTGGCGCTGCTGGCGGTGGGGCTGGTGGGTCTGCTCACGCTGACGCCGCGGCGTCGCAGGCGCTGACCCGATGGCGTACGGAAGCGGCCGGGACAGGTAGGTTCGGGGCGTGAGCGAGAAGACCCATCACGACGACAAGCTGCCCATCCGGATGCTGCACGACCGTGTGCTCGTGCGGCAGGACGCCGCGGAGGGCGAGCGCCGCTCGGGCGGCGGCATCCTGATTCCCGCGACCGCGGCCGTCGGCCGGCGCCTCGCCTGGGCGGAGGTCGTGGCGGTGGGGCAGAACGTACGGACCGTGGAGCCGGGCGACCGGGTCCTGTACGACCCGGAGGACCGTGCCGAGGTCGAGGTGCGGGGCACCGCGTACGTGCTGATGCGCGAGCGGGACCTGCACGCGGTGGCCGCGGACCGCTTCGAGGGGTCCGAGGACTCGACCGGGCTGTATCTGTAGTCAGGTGTCGTGAGGGGCCGGTGACGGTGGTCACCGGCCCCTTCGGCGTTCCCTTTGCTACGTTGGTGGGACCCCGACGAGACGCGCCGTACCGGGATCCGCAAAGACGACGCACCCCCTGTTGCCCCAATGACGGAGGTGCCTGTCATGGCCTGGATCCTGCTGCTGGTCGCCGGTCTGCTCGAAGTGGCCTGGTCGGTCGGGATGAAGTACACGGACGGTTTCACCCGGCTGGTGCCGAGCGTCCTGACGGGCGCGGGGATCGTCGCGAGCATGCTGCTGCTGTCGTACGCGGCCAGGTCGCTGCCGATCGGTACGGCGTACGGCGTGTGGGTGGGGATCGGGGCCGCGGGTGCGGCGGTGCTCGGCATGGTGGTGCTGGGGGAGCCGGTGACCGCCGCCCGGATCTTCTTCGTCTGTCTGCTGCTGGTGGCCGTGGTGGGGCTGAAGGCGACCTCGGGTCACTGAGGCCGCCGTCACCGCTGCCGGGGCGTCACGGGCGTCTTGTGGTGGGTTCGCTGAAGAGTCCGGCCGCGGTGCCCGCGGCGTCGCCGCCGTCCGCCGCGCCGCCGGTGTCCGTCGTGCCGCCGTCCGCGCCGCCGTCGGTTCCGCCGTCGGTCGCGCCGCCGTCCGTGCTGCCGCCGTCCGTGGCGCCGCCGTCGGTGGTGGTGCCGCCGGTGGTGGGGGTGCTCCCGGTCGTGCCGCCCGTGCCGGGGGTGCCGCCGGTGTCGGTGCCGCCGGTGGTGGGGGAGGCGCCGGTGGTGCCGCCGGTGTCCGTGCCGCCGGTGCCGGGGGTCTGGCCGGTGGGGCCGGTGGAGGGCGGCTGGGGTTCCTCCGCGCCCGCCTCCAGCTCCAGGTCGAAGTCCTTGACGGGGCTGTCCTGGAGGGCGGTGCGCGTGTACTGGGCCCAGATCTGCGTCGGGTAGCCGCCGCCGTTGACGCGGGCCTGGCCGAGCGCGCCGTACAGCGGCTTGTGTTCGCCGGTCTCGGGGTCCTGGCCCATCACGGAGACGACGGTGGCGAGGTCGGGTGTGTAGCCGGCGAACCAGGCGGCCTGGTCGTTCTCGGCGGTGCCGGTCTTGCCGGCGGCGGGGCGGCCCGCGGCCTGCGCGGCGGTGGCGGTGCCGCCCTCGACGACGCTCTGCAGGACCGACGTGGTGGTGTCGGCGGCCTCGCGGTCGACGGCCTGCCGGGTGCCGCGTCCGGGCAGCCGCACGTCCTCGGCGCCGTCCTTGGTGATGTCCTCGACGAGGGTGTAGGTGCCGTGCCTGCCGTGGTTGGCGAGGGTCGCGTAGGCCTGCGCCATGTCCAGGACGCTGGCGGTGGCCGGGCCGAGCGCGATGGACGGGGTGGCGCTCAGGTCGGGGGTGCTCGCGGGGACGCCGAGGGCGACGGCGGTGTCCTTGACCTTCTCCGGGCCGACGTCGACCGCCATCTGGGCGTACACCGCGTTGACAGACTTGTCGGTGGCGGTGCGCACGGTGATCGGCCCGTAGGAGACGTTGTCCTCGTTCTCGGGGGCGTAGGTGCCGCCGCTCCAGCCCTGGACGGGCCGTTTGTCGGTGCCGTCGTAGACGGTGTTGGGGGTGATGGTGCGGCCGTCCTGCGTGGTGGAGCCGTTCTGTACGGCGGAGGTGAAGACGAACGGCTTGAAGGTGGAGCCGACCTGGTAGTCGCGGCGGGTGGCGTTGTTGACGTACTGCTTGGTGTAGTCGATGCCGCCGTACATGGCGACGACCTTGCCGTTCGCCGGGTTGATGGAGACGCCGCCGGCGCGGACGTAGGTGTCGACCTTGCGGTTCTTCTTGTCGAGGCGGTCCATGACCTGGTCGTCGACGGCTTCGACGAAGGCGTTCTGCTTCTTCTTCTGGATGGTGGTGGTGATGCGGTAGCCGCCGGTGGCGAGGGTGTCCTCGTCGATGATCTTGTTGCTGGTGAGGTAGTCGCGGACGGCCTGGACGAGGTAGCCGCGCTGTCCCGACATGCCGGCCGAGCCCTTGGCCTCCTTGGGCGCGGGGAACGTGACGTCGACGCGTTCGGCCTGGCTGAGCCAGTCCTTCTTGACCATGCCGTCGAGGACGTAGTTCCAGCGGGCCACGGCCGCGGACTTGTTCTCGGGGTGGGCGATCACGTCGTACTCGCTGGGCGCGTTCAGGAGCGCGGCGAGGTAGGCGCCCTGCCCGACGGTGAGGTCCTGGGCGTCGACGCCGTAGTACGCCTGGGCGGCGGCCTGGATGCCGTAGGCGTTGCGGCCGAAGTAGCTGGTGTTGAGGTAGCCCTCGAGGATGTCGTCCTTGCTCTTCTCGCGGTCGAGCTTGATGGAGATGAAGAACTCCTTCACCTTCCGGGTGACGGTCTGCTCCTGGCCGAGGTAGTAGTTCTTCACGTACTGCTGGGTGATCGTCGAGCCGGACTGCTTGCCCTTGCCGGTGACGGTGTTCCAGCCGGCGCGGACCATCGCCTTGGGGTCGACGGCCGACTCGGTGTAGAAGTCCCGGTCCTCGGCGGCCAGCACCGCGTGCTGGGTGCCCTTGGCGATCTGGGCGAGTGTCACGTTCTCGCGGTTGACCTCGCCGTCGCGGGCGAGCTGGCTGCCGTCGGCGTACAGGTAGACGTTGCTCTGCTTGACGGCGGCCGCGTTCGCGGGCGGGATCTTCACCAGGTAGTAGCCGAGGGCGAAGAGGCCGACGAGGAGCAGGATCAGGCCGACGAAGGTGCCGAGGACCATCCGCCAGGTCGGGACGAGGCGGCGCCAGCCGGTGCGCCGGGGCCGCTTCTTCTTGCCTGCCGCGTCCTGCGGGTCCGAGGGGTCCGGCGGCGCCTGCGCGGGCTCGTCGGGCGCCCGGCCCTTGCTGCTGTCCTGCGGCTGCGGCTCGTCGCTCATCTCGGTGCCGGACTCCTGTTTCGCGTCGTACTGATGCGTACGACCTCGTACGTCTTCTGCGTCCCCTCTTGAAGACTCTCGCACCGGGCGTTCCGTTCCCCGATCCCGGAACGTGTCGCGGCGGGAAATTGCGTGGCACGCCGCGTCGTCCGCGGGCTAGGCTCGTGCGCTTTGGCCCGGAGCGGCGAAGGGGGGCGGTGCTCGTGGGGACGGTGCGGCTGTACGCGGCGGTCGCGGTGAGCGGGTTCCGCCGGTACGCGACGTACCGGACGGCGACGGCGGCGGGCGTGTTCACCAACACCGTGTTCGGGCTGATCCTGGCGTACACGTATCTGGCGCTGTGGCACGAGAGGCCGCACCTCGGGGGGTACGACCAGGCGCAGGCGCTGACGTACGTGTGGCTGGGGCAGGCGATGCTGATGGTGGTCGCGGTGATGGGCGGTGGGTTCGAGGAGGAGCTGATCGAGCGGATCCGCACCGGTGACATCGCGATCGACCTGTACCGGCCGGTGGACCTGCAGGCGTGGTGGCTGGCCGCGGACGCGGGGCGGGCGCTGTTCCATCTGCTGGGCCGGGGGGTGGTGCCGATGGTGTTCGGCGCGTGCGTCTTCGAGCTGGCGCTGCCCGCCGATCCGCTGGTGTGGCTGGCGTTCCTGGTCGCGGTGGCGCTCGGGGTGGTGGTCAGTTTCGCGCTCCGTTTCCTGGTGGCGCTGTCGGCGTTCTGGCTGCTCGACGGGGCGGGGGTGGCGCAGTTGGCGTTCCTGGCGGGGATCTTCTGCTCGGGCATGCTGCTGCCGCTGAACGTGTTCCCGGGTGTGCTGGGCGAGGTGGTGCGGGCGCTGCCGTGGGCGTCGCTGATCCAGGCGCCGGTGGACGTCCTGCTCGGCCGGGCGGAGCCGCTGTCCACGTACGCGTTCCAGGCCGCGTGGGCGGTGGGGCTGCTGGCGGCGGGGCGGCTGCTGCAGGGCGCGGCGACCCGGCGGGTGGTGGTGCAGGGTGGCTGACGGCGGCGCGTTCGCGGGCGGCGGGCCGGGGCGGGTGCGGGAGGCCCTGCGCGCGTACCGGATGATCGCGGCGATGTGGATCCGGTCGACGATGGCGTACCGGGCGTCGTTCGCGATGACGGCGTTCGGGAACTTCGCGGCGACCGCGCTGGACTTCGCGGCGATCCTGCTGATGTTCTCGCAGGTCGACCGGCTGGGCGGTTACTCGCTGCCGGAGGTGGCGTTCCTGTACGGGCTGTCGGGGGCGGCGTTCGGGCTGGCGGACCTGGCGATGGGGTCGATGGACCGGCTGGGGCGGCGGGTGCGCGACGGCACGCTGGACACGCTGCTGGTGCGTCCGGTGCCGGTGCTGGCGCAGGTCGCCGCGGACCGGTTCGCGCTGCGCCGGCTGGGCCGCGTCGTCCAGGGCCTGCTGGTCCTCGGCTGGGCCGTCGCGGCTCTCGACGTCGCGTGGAGTCCGCTGAAGGTGCTGCTGGTCCCGGTGACGCTGCTCAGCGGGGGTGCGATCTTCGCGGCGGTGTTCGTGGCGGGCGCGGCGTTCCAGTTCGTGGCGCAGGACGCCTCCGAGGTGCAGAACTCGTTCACGTACGGCGGCAACACGCTGTTGCAGTACCCGCCGACCGTCTTCGCGAAGGACCTGGTGCGCGGGGTGACCTTCGTGCTGCCGCTGGCTTTCGTCAACTGGCTGCCCGCGCTGTACGTGCTGGGGCGGCCCTATCCGCTGGATCTGCCGGTGTGGGTTGCCTTCACGCCGCCGCTGGTGGCGGTGGGCTGCTGCGCGCTGGCGGGTCTGGTCTGGCGTGTGGGACTGCGTTCCTACCGGAGTACGGGGAGTTAGCGGACATGGACCGTCACAGTGCCGTCCCGGAGGGGGCGCCGGCCGTCGCGGCCGGCGGGCCGGTGGCCGCCGGACAGGGCTTCATCGAACTCGACGGTGTGGAGAAGGTGTTCGAGGTGCGCAGGAGGACCGGGTTCCTGCGCGGCGAGCGCCGGCGGGTGCGGGCGGTGGACTCCCTGTCGTTCACCGTGGCGCGGGGGGAGATGGTGGGCTACATCGGCCCGAACGGCGCCGGGAAGTCGACGACCGTCAAGATGCTGACGGGGATCCTGACGCCGAGCGGTGGCCGGCTGCGGGTGGCGGGCATCGATCCCTCGCGCGAGCGGACCCGGCTGGCGCAGCGCATCGGCGTGGTGTTCGGGCAGCGCACGACGCTGTGGTGGGACCTGCCGCTGATCGACTCGTACCGGCTGATGCGCCGCATGTACCGCATCCCGGACGGGCGTTACCGGGAGAACCTCGACCGCTGTGTCGAACTCCTGGAGCTGGCGCCGCTGTTGGACGTGCCGGTGCGGCAGCTGTCCTTGGGGCAGCGGATGCGCGGGGACATCGCGGCGGCGCTGCTGCACGACCCGGAGGTGCTGTACCTGGACGAGCCGACGATCGGTCTGGACGTGGTCTCCAAGGCCAAGGTGCGTGGTTTTCTGCGGGACTTGAACACGGAGCGCGGCACCACGGTGCTGCTCACCACGCACGACCTGACCGACATCGAGCAGCTGTGCCGCCGGGTGATGGTCATCGACCAGGGGCGCCTGATCTACGACGGTGCGCTCGCCGGGCTGCACGAGGTGGCGGAGGCGGAGCGGACGCTGGTGGTGGACCTGGAGCGTGAACTGCCGCCGCTGCGGGTGGAGTCGGCGCGGGTGGTGCGGGTGGAGGGGCCGCGGCAGTGGCTCGCTTTCCCGGCGGCGCAGTCGGCGGCTCCGCTCGTGGCGCGGATCGCCGCCGAGTATCCGCTGGTGGATCTGTCGGTCCGGGAGCCCGACATCGAGGCGGTCATCGCGCGGATGTACGCGGAGAGGGCGAACTCGTAGGCTGCTCGGCATGACGGACGAACTCCCCGAACTCCGGGCCTCCGACGCCGATCGTGAACGAGTGGCCGAGGTGCTGCGGGACGCGCTGGCCGAGGGCCGGCTGGACATGGATGAGTTCGAGGAGCGGCTGGAGGCGGCGTACCGGGCCCGTACGTACGGTGAGCTGGCGCCGATCACCCGCGATCTGCCGGGTGCGGAGGTCGTCGCGCCGGTGTTCCCGGCCGGTCCGCCCGCGGAGCGCGGCGGCTGGGGCGGGCGGATCGTCGGCGGTGAGGGGTCGTCGTCCTGGGGTGTCGCCGTGCTGTCGGGGTTCGAGCGCAAGGGTCGCTGGACCGTGCCGCGGCGCTTCACGGCGTTCACGTTCATGGGCGGCGGCGAGCTGGACCTGCGCGAGGCGGACTTCGCGGAGCGCGAGGTCGTCTTCCACTGCGTCGCGGTCATGGGCGGCGTCAACATCCTCGTGCCGCCGGGCGTCGAGGTGGTCGTGCGCGGTGTCGGCTTCATGGGCGGCTTCGACCACCGCGAGGACGGTGTGCCGGGCGACCCCGGAGCGCCGCGCGTGATCGTCACCGGGTTCGCCTTCTGGGGCGGGGTGGGTGTGGAGCGCAAGCTGACGAAGGCGGAGCGGCTGCGGCTGAAGGAGGAGCGCCGGCGGCGCAAGCTGGAGCGCAAGGCGGCCCGCAAGGAACTCCAGGGCTCCGCCCGGCCGGACGCCGACGACCTCGACGACGACGTCGACGGGTCGGACGGGTCGGGCGGGTCCGACGAGCGGGACGGCCTGCGCCGGGAGTCGCCGACGGACCGTCAGGACAGCCTCCACGAACGGAACCGGGAGCGCCGGGAGGCGCGGCGCGAGGACCGCGGCCGGCGGTGGCACGGGGGCCACTGACCGGCGGCGCCGGGGTCCGTCACAGCTCGGCCGGGGCCGCGCCCTTCAGGTCGCCCAGGTCGAAGGAGTCGGCCATCCTGCGGTAGCCCCTGTCGCTCGGGTGCAGGTGGTCGCCCGAGTCGTAGTCGGCGCGCAGCCGGCGCGGGTTGTACGGGTCGCGCAGCGCCTTGTCGAAGTCCACGACGTCGTCGTACACCCGGCCCGAGCGGATCTCCGCGTTCACGGCCTGGCGTACGGCCTCGCGGCTGTCCGTGTAGCCGCGGTGCCCCTGGAAGGGCATCAGGGTGGCGCCGACGACGCGCAGTCCCCGTGCGTGGGCCTGCGCCACGAGCTTGCGCAGTCCGCCGACGATCAGACGGGGGTCGGCCTGGTTCGGGTTGCGCAGGATGTCGTTGACGCCGAGGTCGACGACGACGGCCCTGACGTTCGTGCGGCCGAGGACGTCGCGCGGGAAGCGGGAGAGGCCGCTCGGGTTGTCGGCGGGGCGGCCGAGGCCGGAGGCCAGGACCTGGTTGCCGCTGATGCCCTGGTTGACGACGCTGTAGCGGGGCACGTCGCCGGAGCCGGCCGCCTCGCGCAGGCGGTCCGAAAGGACGTCCGTCCAGCGGTGGTTGGCGCCCACGGTGGAGGTGACGCCGTCGGTCAGCGAGTCGCCGATCACGACGACCGTGCCGTCCGACTCGTTGCTGAGGACGTCCAGGGCGGTCAGGTAGCGCCAGTACGGGGTCTGCTCGGTGTACGCGGTGCCGGTGACGTCCTCGGTGCGGTCGCCCTCGGCGGTGTACGAGATCTGCCGGGCCTGCGGGTGGTAGGTGACCGGGCCGGACGGGGTGGGCGAGAACGTGGTCACCAGGACGTCGCTGCCGCGCGGGACGGTGACGCGCACGGCGTCGCTCATGACCTGCCGCCCGGCCGGGATGATCACCGAGGCGTTCCCGGCGAAGGTGAGCCGGCGCATGGTGTCGGCCGCGGCGGCGGGGTCGTCCGGGGCGGCCGCGACGGCGAGCGTGGCGTGGGTGATGCTGAGCGGCTGCTGCCCGTAGAGATTGGACAGCGTGACGCGGGCACTCGTACCTCCGACACCGGCGTGCACGACGTTGCGCACGGAGCGGCCCGCCATGCCGTTCGTCTCGGTGCCCGGCTCCGCGCCGGCCGGGGAGGCCGACCAGGAGCCGACCCAGGTGCCGGTGGACGCCGGGGCGGCGGAGTTGTGCGGGGTGCGGCCGCTCGCCAGATCGGTCTCGGCGCCGCCCTCGTCGGTGGAGACACCGACGTATATGGCGGCGGAGAACGTCATGATCACGGCGATGATCGCGGCGAGCAGGGCGCCGTGCCGTGCGGGGGACACCCCCGCACCCCCGGCCTGACGCTTGGTCATGCGGTGCGTGTCTCCTCGGACGACGGGAGCCCGAGGCTCCGATGTGATGACCCCATGATGCGGCATGGGGAAGAAGAACTCCGAAAGACCCCCGAGGTCCCCGGTGGTACTCCCGTCCGGACAGACGCCGGGAACTCCTGTTCCGTTCCATGAGTCGGTCAGGAAGGGACAATGTGTACGAGGTCACCGAACGGGTGGAGCGGATGGAACGTACGAAAGCGGAAGAAGCGGGTGCCGAGGGTCAGCATGCCCGGCCGGGTGCCCCCGGGAACCGTCCGGCCGCCGGCCCCTCCGGCCGGGCCATGAACACGTTCAGCCCCGCCGACGAGGAGAAGCGCCGCGGGGTGCGCCGGATGAAGATCACGGCGACCGGTCTGCTGCTCCTCGTCGCCCTCGTCTACGTCCTCGCCACCTGGGCGTCCCACCAGGGCGCGGGCGCCTGGACGGAGTACGTGGCCGCCGCCGCGGAGGCCGGCATGGTGGGCGCGCTCGCCGACTGGTTCGCGGTCACCGCCCTCTTCCGTCACCCGCTCGGACTGCCCATCCCGCACACGGCGATCATCCCCAGCAAGAAGGACCAGCTCGGCGTCTCCCTGGGTGAGTTCGTCGGCGAGAACTTCCTCTCCGAGGAGGTCGTACGGCAGCGGCTGCGCGCCGTCGGCATCGGCAGCCGCCTCGGCGCCTGGCTCGCCGAACCGGAGCACGCCGACCGCGTCACCGCCGAGCTCGCCACCGCGCTGCGCGGGGCGCTGACCGTGCTGCGCGACGCCGACGTCCAGGCGGTCGTCGGCGAGGCCATCACCCGGCGCGCCGACGCCCAGGAGATCGCCCCCGGCATCGGCAAGATGCTGGAGCGGGTCGTCGCCGACGGCGGCCACCACCGGGTCGTGGACCTGGTCTGCGTGCGCGCCCACGACTGGCTGGTGCTGCACGGCGACTCGGTGATGGACGCCGTACAGGGCGGCGCCCCCGGCTGGACCCCGCGCTTCGTCGACAAGAAGGTCGGCGAGCGGGTCTACAAGGAACTGCTGCGCTTCGTCACCGAGATGCGCGACGCGCCCTCGCACCCGGCCCGTGGCGCCCTCGACCGCTTCCTCACCGACTTCGCCTCCGACCTCCAGTCCGACACCGACACCCGGGCGCGCGTGGAGCGCCTCAAGGGCGAGGTCCTCGGCCGCGGCGAGGTCCAGGACCTCATCGCCTCCGCCTGGACGGCGGTACGCGCCATGATCGTCTCCGCCGCCGAGGACGAGCGCAGCGAGCTGCGGCTGCGGGTGAGGGCCTCGCTGCTCTCGCTGGGCGCCCGCATGGCCACCGAGCCGAAGCTGCAGGACAAGGTCGACGGCTGGGTCGAGGGGGCCGCGGTGTACGTGGTGACGACGTACCGCAAGGAGATCACCTCCCTGATCACCGACACCGTGGCCGGCTGGGACGCCGAGCACACCACCCGGAAGATCGAGGCCCACATCGGCCGCGACCTGCAGTTCATCCGCATCAACGGCACGGTGGTCGGCTCCCTGGCCGGACTGCTCATCTACGTGGTGTCGCGCGCGCTGGGGGCCTGAGGCGGCGTACGCGGGCGGGGCGGGCGTCGGCGTACTCGCGGGGCGGGCCGGGCTGCTCATCTACGTGGCGTCACGCGCGCTGGGGGCCTGGGACGGCGAACGCGGCGGGGCGGGCGGGGCTACCCGGGGGGCGTACGCGGGCGCTCGGCCCGCCGGGCGTGAGAAGCGCGGACCAGGGCACTCTCAACTGGGTCACCCCCGGGGTCACTCAACGGAGAGGGAGCCATGACAGCATCAGCGACGCCGGCCTCAGTGCCCGGCTCCACGGGAACCGTCACGACCGCGGTACCGGCCCGCCTGGACCGGCTGCCGTGGTCACGCTGGCACTGGATGATCGTGATCGGCCTCGGCACCGTCTGGATCCTGGACGGCCTCGAGGTCACCACCGTCGGCAACATCGCGGGCCGTCTCTCCGAGGAAGGCAGCGGACTCGCCATCTCCTCGGCGCAGGTCACCGGTATCGCGGCGGCGCTCTACGTGGCGGGTGCCTGCGCGGGCGCGCTGTTCTTCGGCTGGCTGACCGACCGGTTCGGCCGCAAGAAGCTGTTCATGATCACGCTCGCCGTGTATCTCGCCGCGACCGCGCTGACCGCCGTGTCCTTCTCCCCGTGGTGGTTCTTCACCTTCCGCTTCCTCACCGGCTTCGGCATCGGAGGCGAGTACGCGGCCATCAACTCCGCGATCGACGAGCTGATCCCCTCCAAGTACCGCGGCCGGGTCGACCTGATCATCAACGGAAGTTACTGGCTCGGCGCGATCGGCGGGGCCCTGCTCTCCATCGTCATGCTGAACACCGACATCTTCCCGGCGAACGTCGGCTGGCGCCTGACCTTCGCCCTCGGCGTCGTCCTCGGACTGGTGATCCTGCTGGTCAGGCGGCACGTGCCGGAGAGCCCGCGCTGGCAGTTCATCCACGGCAAGGGCGAGGACGCCGACGCCCTCGTCACCTCCGTCGAACGCGAGATCGAGCAGGAGAAGGGGGAGCCCCTCCCGGCGCCGGACCGCGAGATCACCATCGAGCAGCGCAAGAGCATCGGCTTCGGCCTCATCGCCAAGACCGTCTTCGGCCGCTACCCCAAGCGGGCCACGCTCGGACTCGCCCTCTTCATCGGCCAGGCGTTCCTCTACAACGCCATCACCTTCGGCTTCGGCGCCATCCTCACCAAGTTCTTCGACGTGCCCACCGGCAAGACCGGCTACTACTTCGCCGTCATCGCGGCCGGCAACTTCCTCGGCCCGCTGCTGCTCGGCAAGCTCTTCGACACCCTCGGCCGGCGCATCATGATCTCCTCGACCTACCTGATCTCCGGCCTCCTCCTCTTCGGCACGGCCTGGCTCTTCGACCGCGGCTCGCTCAGCGCGGTGACGATGACCGCCTGCTGGTGCGCGGTGCTGTTCTTCGCGTCGGCGGGCGCCTCCAGCGCCTACCTGACGGTCTCCGAGGTCTTCCCGATGGAGACCCGGGCCATGGCCATCGCCTTCTTCTACGCCCTCGGCACCGCGGCCGGCGGCATCAGCGGCCCGCTGGTCTTCGCGGACCTCACCGAGTCCGGCGTGGTCGGCGACACAGTGCTCGCCTTCCAGATCGGCGCGGGCCTGATGTGCGCGGCGGGACTGGTCGCCGTGTTCCTCGCGGTGAACGCCGAGCGCCGCTCCCTGGAGGACATCGCCACACCGCTGTCGGCGACCGAGAACAAGCAGACGTCCGACACCACTTCGGCACCGGCCACCTGACCGCAGGCCCCCTCACGGCCACGGCCCGGCGTCCTCTGGGCGCCGGGCCGGGGTGCGTGGGGCCGGTGTCCTGCGGGGGGCGGGCTGGGAGGCGTGCGCCCGGCGCCTTGCGGGCCCGGGGCCGGGCGGGCTGCGGGGCGCGTACCGCTGCGGAAGGGAACCTGAGTACGCGTACTCTGTCGGACCGCTTCCTTCCGGCGGAACCTCGTACGCATGACCGAGAAGCTGTTGAGCCCTCTGCGAACGCGCCCCTGGCCGGAACGCTGGCTGACGCGCGTGCTCGGCGCCGCCCTCTCCGGGACGGCGTACCTCCTGTGCCTGCCCTGGGATCTGCGCGACCGCCTCGAAATCCCGGGCGCCTTCGACGAGATCACCCCCGTGCCGGGCGCCGGCGTCCTGCTGCTCGCCGCGGCTCTGATCCTCCTGGCGGCCTACTTCGGCCACCGCGACGCCCTCGCCTGGCCCCTGCTGCTGGTCGCGGCACCTCCGGCGGCGCTCATGCACCTCTCCCTGCGCACGCACCCGAGCCCGCCGGACGGGCTCGCGCACGCGTGGCCGCTGGTGTGGGCGTTCCACACGCTCCTGATCGCCACCGTCGTCCTCGTGGCGACGGCGGTGGCCCGGCAGTTCAGGGAGAACCCGGAACCGCAGGACGACGAGGCGGTGTTCGCTCACGCGTGTGACGCGTGACGCGTGACGCGTGGCTTCGACGGGCGAGGCGTGAGGCGTGCGGCGTGAGGCGCATCGGATGGCTCACTGACCGTAGAAGTACGCGGAGCCCTTCTCGATGAAGTGCGAGGCGTAGACGCGGCCGAGGGCGGGCTTGCCGCGGTAGGTGCCGACGTACTGGCGGGCGCTGTCGACCACGACGGGCCGTGTCATGACGGCGAACTTCAGGCGCTGCTGCTGCTCCGCCCAGTGCACGGCCGCCGGGTCAACCCGTTCGCTCACCAGCACGGGGAACGCGCCGATCCCGTTCTGCAGGCCGACGGGCAGGCCGCCCTTGTTGTCCTTGGCGTACTTCATCACCTGGTCGGTGAAGCCGGAGATGGCCTCGACGGATATCTGCGGTACGGCCGCGGCCACGGTGAAGAGGTGCAGCCGCGTCGCCGCCCAGCGCATCCGGAAGTCCGCCCGGCGCCCGACGAGCACGGGCACTCCGGCCCAGTCCTCCCACCGGGTGCTGCATCCGTCGGCCGTCAGCCGCTGTTCCAACGAGGCCAGGTAGGCCTGCGACGCCGGCTGTCCCGGCTGTCCCTGCTGTGCGTGCATGACCGGGATCCTATGCGCCGGTCGTGGACCCCGGTCGGACGATCATCAGAACGGTGACGGTGGCCCAGAGAAGGTTGAAGACACCCGTGAACATGGCGAGCCGGACCATCGCCGCCCGGTCGCCCGTACCCTCCAGGACCGCGCTCTGCCGGGGCAGGACCAGCGCGGCCAGGACCACGGCGGCGGCCGCCGTCAGCGCGATGGAGACGATCAGCCAGGTGTCCCCGAGGACGCCCATGCTGCTCGCGGTGGCGAACCCGAACACGGGCACGACGACGCCGACGGTGGCGTACACCCGGCAGATCCGGTGCAGCAGCCGCGTGGTCGCGAGGGCCCGCACGTCAGTCGGCGCGTCCAGCACCTTGCGCGCGGCGGGCGGAAAGAGGCTCGCGGCGACGGTGACGGGCCCGACGGCAACGATGGCGGCGATGACGTGAACGGCGAGGAGGAACTTGGTCACCCGGCGACGGTAGGGGCCGCACCGGATCTTGGAGAAGTGGCGATAGTGCCGAGGAACAACGGATTCTCGCCACTGGTGCAGGGCCGGGGCCTGCGGTGTCCGGCTGGCGGTATCGCGGGATACCGCTGGGGTGGCGGTTCTCCGTGGGGCGCGGGGAGTTGGGGCGCAGGCGGGGGTTGACCGCGCTGAGGGGGTTCGCTGCGGCCAGGGCTTGGCGGCGGCGGTCAAGGGCTGGCGGGTCCGCTGTGGTCAGGGCATGGCGGCAGTCAACGGCTGGCAGCAGTCAGCGTTGGCAGTGATCCGGCGTGGGGTGGGCTGTGATGTGGCGTGGGGTGGGCCGTCATGTGGCGTGGGGTGGGCAGTGATCCGGCGCAGGGTCGGCTGTAACTCGATTCAGAGTTGGCAGTAATCAGGGGCAGACCTACGCTCTCGCCATGCACACCGTGGCTGTACTGGCGCTCGACCAGGTCATCCCGTTCGACCTCTCGGCCCCGATCGACACATTCGGGTGGGCCCGGCTGCCGGACGGGCGGGAGGCGTACCGGGTCCGGGTCTGCGCGGTGGCCGAGGAGGTGAGCGCGGGCCCGTTCGCGGTGCGGGCCCCGTACGGCCTGGACGCGCTGGCGGAGGCCGACACGATCGTCCTGCCGGGGGTGGCGGACCCGAGCGCTCCGCTGCCTCCGGGGGTGGCGGAGGCGCTGCGCGCGGCGGCGGCGAACGGCACGCGGATCGCGTCGATCTGCGTCGGCGCCTTCGTCTTCGCGGCCACCGGGCTCCTGGACGGACTGCGCGCCACTACGCACTGGGTCGCGGCGGCCGACCTGGCGGCCAGGTACCCCGCGGTCACGGTCGACCCGAACGTCCTCTACGTCGACAACGGCCAGTTCCTCACCTCGGCGGGCGCGGCCGCGGCGATCGACATGTGCCTGCACATGATCCGCCGGGACCACGGCTCGGCGGTGGCGGCGCACGCGGCGCGGATGTCCGTGGTCCCGCTCGAACGGGAGGGCGGGCAGGCGCAGTTCATCGTCCACGCCCGGCCCCCGGCACCCGCCGGCAGCACGATGGAGCCGCTGCTGCACTGGCTGGAGGAGAACGCGGGCCGGGACCTGACCCTGGAGGACATCGCCGCCCGGGCGGGCACGAGCACGCGCACGCTCAACCGCCGCTTCCGGGAGCAGACGGGGACGACGCCGCTGCAGTGGCTGCACCGGGCGCGGGTCCGCCGCGCCCAGTACCTCCTGGAGACGACCACCTACCCGGTCGAACGCATCGCGACCCAGGCGGGCTTCGGCTCTCCGACGGCGTTCCGGGACCGCTTCAGACGCGTCGTGGGTACGAGCCCGCACGCCTACCGGCGGGCGTTCCGGGGAGCACCGGAAACGGCCGCGCCGGCGTGACCCCGACTCGGACCGCCGGCCCGACACGGCGACTCGGGCCGTAGGGCGGGGGACGCTGACCGGGGTCGTACGGCGGCGTGCGGCGGCTCGGGCCGTACGGCGGCCCCGGGGTTAGCGCCCGGACGGGGTCGTACGGCGGCTGGGCGGCCGGCGCTCGGGCCGCCGCCGGTATGGCGACTCGGCGACGAGTGCCCCGTCCGATCGGCGAGGAGTGCCTCGTCCGACCCCATGGGCCGGGTGTCAGGCGTGTCGGTCGGCGAGGGCCCAGGAGGCGAGCGCCACGGCTCCGGCGACGCCGAACACGGCGGGCCAGGCGCCGACCTTCTTGGCGAGGGGGTGGGACCCGGCGAAGGCGGCGACGTAGGCGGCACCCAGCAACCCGGCGGCCGTGCCACCCGCCTGCTGCTGCCACTGCCGTCCGGCGGCGGCACCGGCGGCGGCCAGCACGACCCCGCCCAGCTGCCGCTTCCCGGTCCACCGGGCGACGCCGTACCCGCCGACGATCCCCCCGGCGGCCACCACCGCGGCCGGAACCTTCGCCATCGCTGCCTCCCAGTGCTGCCGACTCGGTCGATCGCCATCGAGGCTAACGCGCCCACCCGACCGCCCGACGACCGCCTCACCAGGCATGGGGGGCCGTCCCACCCGGGGGCCTGCCCCGCGCTCAGTGAGCTGTCCCTACAGTCGGCCCATGACGAGAAGGACCACCCCGCCCCGCCCGCTGGATGTCGAGGCACTTTTCCCGGAGCTGGCGGCGTACCGCGGGACGACGACCCGGCTGCACCCGAGGGCGGGCATCCCCGACGCGTCCATGAGCTCGGTGGGCGGCCCGCTGCTGTGGCCGGCGGACGAACCGTGGCCCGTCTGCACGGAACCGCACGGGCGCAGCCGGGGCAGGCGCCCGGCGGACATCCACGAGGAGCGCCGGATTCTGACCGAGGCTTGGGCTCGCGACCGGGATGCGGGGCCGACGGAGGAGGAACGCCGGCGGCTGACGGAGTTGAGTAGTGAGCACCGTGTCGCGGACCTCGCGGACACCACTCCGGTGCCGATGATCGGCCTCGCCCAGCTCTACCGGCGGGACCTCGCCGACCTGCGGCCGGGACCGGACGGCTGCGACCTGCTCCAGGTCCTCTGGTGCCCGTTCGACCGGCACGGTGCGACCGGCTACGGCGTGTCGCTGAACCTGCGGTGGCGCCGCTCACGAGAGGTGACGGGCCCCCTGCTCACGCCCCCGCGACCGGAGGTCGTCGGCTACGCGGGGTACGTCCCGGAGCCCTGCGTACTGCACCCGGAACAGGTGACGACCTACCCCTTCGCGGGCCTGCTGCCGGAGGAGCTGTGTGCCCGGATCGACGCGTGGGAGGAGGCTCTGGAGGAGGAGGCCGAGGAGGCCGAGGAAAGGGCGGCCGAGGAGGAACAGAAACGGTCGTGGGATGCGGAGGAGGAGTACGAGGCGTGGGCGAAAGCACGCGCGGCGGTGGCTCCGCCCGAGCCGCCCCGGTACCAGTACGACCTCTCCATCCCACCCGGCTGGCGGGTCGGCGGCTTCGCGTCCTGGCACCTCACGGACCCGATGCCCATGAACTGCCACACCTGCGCGACCCCGATGGACCTGCTGCTCACGATCGACAGCTCGGAATGGGACGGCGGAAGCGGCAGCTGGAAACCCCTGGAAGAACAGGCCCTCCCCACCCACAGAACCGCCACCCCCACGGAGGTCACAGTGGGCCGCTGGGGCGAACTGAACATCTTCACCTGCCCAACAGACCCGACACACGAGCATCGTTGGAGCATTCAGTAGCACCTATGCCTCGTGAGGCTTCACAGATCAGTGCTGCTGGCCAGTTGCCGCCGCCCCATCCTGATGAGGGCGCCCACAGATTGCGGCACGCACAGGTCACCGGCATGGCGTGGCGACATCACCCAGTAGGTGCCCGGTGGTTCGCGACGGTCGATGCGTGGCACGCCCAGATAGACGCCCGGTCCCAAGCAGGCAGCAAGTTCGTCGGGAGCCCATGCGAGATCTGGGTCTCTCGGGATTAGGGCGTAGTACGTCACGCCACTGACGCGACGGTCGTGAACGACGGGGCCCGGGAGCAGGTCCCTGACTCGTTCCGCGACATAGAGCGGGTCGTCGGATTCGACGGCAGCATGGACGATGTCCGCATGCATCCTCACGGCGGCGAGACGCCTGCCGAGCGGTACCAGGGCGACCCCCATCGTCGCCCACTCCGTCCACACCTGCTCCGGTGTCGGGTGCTCTTGGGTGAGCCACTCGGCAATGGTTCTCTCCGTCGTCCGTTGTGTGTCCACGGCGTACTTCCCGTCGTCAATGTGACCGTTGTGAGCCCAGCATGTACGGACAGCGCGTCACCTTCGAGGGCTTGGAGGGGTCTCCAAGAGGACGTGTGAAGGGCCTATTTGACACTTGGGAGTGATTGGGTGCCGCGTAGAGGACCTTTTGTGGGACAGTCGACCCAGTCTCTCTGAGGAGGTATCCATGCCTCGTCCCACGGGCAACGTCCGCCTGAAGGCCGCTCGCGTGGCTGCCGGATACAACTCGCAGCAGGACCTGGCCGATGCTCTGACCCGCACCGCCGGGAAGATCGGCGTCCGCGGTCTGTCCATCGGCGTGCGTCAGGTCAGGCGCTGGGAGTCCGAGAGCCCTCCCTGGCCGCAGCCGGACTGCCAGCGAGTTTTGGTCCACTTGCTGGGGCAGCCCATGGAATCGCTCGGCTTCACCCCTCCCTGGGGTTCGGATGAGGCGCAACCTGCCCGTGCGCACGCTTCTTCGGCCGGTGCACCAACGTTGTCCAACCTCGCCGCCGTACCGGGCAGAGAGGCCGCACCGAAGCAACCGGCCACGGTTGGTGCGGACTTCGACTCCGTGACCCGATCACACCGCCGGCTGTATTGGTCGGTAGCTCCCGCGGTGCTGCACCCCGCTGTAATCGCGCACGCCGCCCTGGGATGTGCACTGCTGTCGGAGACGGCGGGCACCGTCCGGCGCGCGGTTGCTGCGTCGCTTGCGGAGTCGTACCTGTTGGCTGGGCGGATCGAGTTCTTTGACCTCCGGGAGCCGGCTGGAGCGAGTGACACACTTCTCCTGGCCCTTCAAGCCGCAGGAGAGGCCGACGATCCATTGCTCGGCGCGGCAGTCATCGCGCACATGGCCTTCATTCCGGGCTGGGCGGGTGACCGAGACGCCGCGCTTGAGCGGATGGTGGCAGCCCGTACCTATGCCCGCCGTGCCTCCGCCTCGGCGGAGTTCCTGGCGTGGCTCGATGCGGTTGAAGCCGAATGCGAGACCAGGTGCGGGAACACGCGTACCGCGCTGCACTTGATCGGCCACGCGGACGACGTACTGAACGTGGGCAATATGCACGCGTCGCCGCTCTGGATGGATTGGTTCTCGCCGACTCGCCTGGCCGCGTTCAAGGGGAATACACAGTTGATGGCCGGCCATCTACCCCAGGCGCGCGAGACGCTTCTCCAGGTTCTGGACGAGCTTCCTGCTGCTGAGGACAAGCAGCGCACGGTCGTGTTCGGTGACCTGGCCGCCGTGGAAGCCGCGTCCGGGAACCTGGATGCAGCATGTGAGTACGCCTCCCGTGCCCTCGATCAACTGGCTCTAACTTGGTATGCGACCGGCATGGACCGCGTACGGGAAGTCAGGCGCGCTCTCACGCCGCATCAGCACGAGCATTGCGTTCGTGAGCTCGACGATCGGCTCTACGGCTGGTCGACGACGGTCAGCGCGTTGAGTCGTTGAAGTCGGAGATCAACCCCGAGAGCTCGAGAAGATCGAGGACGCGGAAGGTGGGTGACTCGACGGCATAAGCCTGTTCCCACTGAATCGTGGCCCACGGCCCCCGGCGCACGAGCGCCGTGCGCATTCCGGCTTCTGCAGCGGGGCGAATGTCGTTATCGCAGCGGTCTCCGACGTAGAGGATCTCGTCAGGCGCAAACGGCACAACTGCCGCCACCCGCTTGAAGAACTCGGGGTCCGGCTTCGCGGCACCCCAGTCGTCGGAGGTGCCGATGAGATCTACGTCCTCGGAGAACAGAGAGCGCAGGATCCGCCCTGCGCGCACGGTCTGGTTACCAGCGATCCCGAGCCAGAGCCCGTCGGTGCGAAGCTGTGTGAGAGCAGGGCGGACGTCCTCGTACAGGTCGTCCTCGCCGAAGGTCTCGGGCTGCCCGGCTGCGGCCCGCTTCTCGCGCTCCTCGTACAAGTCGAAGCCGGGCCGGAACTCCTGGAACGTCTCGCGGTAGTCACGTCCCTGAGCGATCACTGCTCCGAACATCGCATGGAAGGTGTGCCGGGGCACACCCAGCCAGTCGGCCCAAGTCCCGTACTCCCGGGTCTCGTCCACGAGGCATTCACCCACGTCAAAGACCACTGCGCGAATCATGGGAGCAGGTTAGCGGCGTTGTGTCGTTCCCCGCCATGTGGTTGTCGCCTCGCTCGAAGCGCGGCACAACACGTTGGCGGCGCGTAAGTCATCCCGGAGTGATGGCCGAGTAGGTCCAGACGTCGGCCGGCAGATCGTGCTGCAGGCGCCAGGTGATGGCCATGGGGTTGTTGCCCGTGTGCTCCACATAGGTTGCGGGCCCCAAGAGCATCCACGGTTGAGACTTTCCTATGTCGGTGGTCTTGTAGCGGCGCATGAACAGCAGTATGTGGCTGCCCTGCTGAACGTGGTGCTGATAACGCAGACCGGTTCGGGACGTATCAGCAATCGCCTTCTGTGACTCCCAGTGGAGGAGAGTGGGGCTTAGTGCGTAGTCCTTGTATCGGATCGTGGGAGAGAAGTCCTTCTCGTTCTTCTCCAGAGTGATCAACAGAGCGTCCGTCTTGAGCTCCTCGACCCACTGGACCCCCTGAGCGAAGGACCGAGGCATCTGACCGCCGAAGCGTGCAACACCAAGAGCGGCCAAGATCTCTGATCGGTTATAGGAGCTGTGGACTCTGAGGGGGATGTTCTGGTGTGGTGTTGAAAGTGGGATGGGAAAGTGGTCGGTACGCTTCGTCACGTACGACAGCACTTGCTCAAGCTCGTCGCGAAAGACCCGCTGACTCCGCAGTGAATCCAGGCCCTCGGCGAAGCTGGTGAAGCCACCGGCGTTGTCCCAAAGGTTGAAGAAGAGCATGTGGGCATACGTTTGCTCGGTGCGGTCGAGTGATCCGTATGAGGGAGCGTCGTCCGCGATGAGGCGAAGGTAGGCCTGTGCGCGATCCGGGTCATCAACATGCAAGAACGCATGCACGCGCTTCAGTAGCTCCGCTTCCCCCTCCGGAGCAGCTTCATTCAACAGGCCCGACTTACGAAGGATCGTCGCCCACGAGTTTCCACTCTTGTAGATTTCCTTGATCTCTCGTCGGCTCTCACGGAGGAAATCAGAAAGGTGAGGAGTGGCGTAGTCCCTCACTTCCTTCGCCAGCGTCTTGACCGTCGCGCCCAGTTGAGTACGGATGTTACCAAGTACGAGGTCCTTGGACTTGCCCTCCAAGATAATTTGACATCCGGAAGGAAGCTGAGGGAAGTCGCGCTCGATGTGCTCGACGAGCCGGTTGCGGGAGAGGTTCGTCATGGCCCGGAATTGCTCCTCGAAGCGGAACTCCACCCGATGCTGCCCGATGAAGTCCAACACTGTGAGGACCGGCTTCTTTTCTGTGCGACGCAGACCTCGACCGAGCTGCTGAAGAAAGACAGTGGCACTGTTCGTGGGGCGCAGCAGCAGCAGCGTGTCTACGTCGGGAATGTCCAGTCCCTCGTTGAAGAGGTCAACCGAGAAAATCACTTGCAGCTTGCCGCTGCGTAGTTCGGCAAGTGTCTGTGCCCGCACGCTGCTAGGGGAGTCACTGTCGAGAGCGGCGGCCTGGAAGCCAGCCCTCCGGAAGAAGTCGGCCATAAAGTGGGCGTGAGCTTTGGTGACGCAGAATCCTAGGGCACGCATCGATCCGGGCTGAGAGACCTTGTCCCGGATTTGCTTGACCACGATTCTTGCACGGGCGTCGTTTCCCGTGAAGAGATTGCCCAACTCGCGGTCCGCGTAAGCGCCTTGTTTCCATTCAAGACCTGTGAAGTCGGTGCCATCCGGAATGCCGAAGTAATGAAAGGGGCAAAGCAGGTCGTTTTCCAGGGCCTCCCAAAGCCGCATCTCGGCGGCAATGCGTCCTTCGAAAAACTCGTCCTGTACATTGAGCCCGTCCATTCGTTCGGGCGTGGCTGTAAGGCCAAGCAGTTGCTGCGGTTGAAAATGGCTAATGACGCGACGATAGGTGGCGGAAGTGGCGTGATGAAACTCATCGATCACGATGATGTCGAAGTGATCGGGTGTCAGCGTCTCAAGGCGCTGGATGTTCAAAGACTGAACACTGGCAAACACGTGCTGCCACTGCTGCGGATCCTGACCGCCGTGGAGAAGCTCACCGAACGACGCGTCATCGAGAACTTCTCGATAGGTACGCAAGGACTGGTTGAGAATTTCCTTGCGGTGGGCTACGAACAGCAGGGTGGGGGTTCTGCCTTCATGCTTCTGACAGAGGGCCCGGTAGTCCAATGCGGCCATGACCGTCTTGCCGGTTCCAGTGGCAGCGACCAGGAGGTTGCGGCTATGGCCGTGGATTTCACGTTCCACGCGAAGTCGTTCAAGCATGTCCCGCTGGTGTGGGAACGGGTGCACCTCAAGGCCCGACAGGCTGATCTTCAAGTCACTGGTGCTGCCGGTGCCTCCTGCCTGTGCCAGGGCGCGGTCGAGTCGCTCTCCGTCGTCATCTGGATCGTACGACTCAAACGCGCTGTCATTCCAGTACGCGTCAAATGTCGCTTCGAACTTGTTGAGTACAGCGGGAGTCGCTACGGAGGAAAGGCGCACGTTCCACTCGAGGCCGTCGAGCAGTGCAGCCTTGGACAGGTTGGAACTTCCTACGTAGGCCGTGTCGAAGCCGCTTTTATGGCGGAAGAGCCAAGCTTTGGCGTGCAGGCGAGTGGAGCGAATTTCGTAGTTGACCTTCACCTCGGCGCCGAAGTCACGCACCAAGCGGTCGAGAGCGTGCCGATCGGTTGCGCCGATGTACGTGGTCGTTATGACCCTGATGGGGACACCTCGCGCTCTGGCCGCGCGGAGAGAATCTTCCAATACCCGAAGGCCGTACCACTTCACGAAGGCGCACAGCAGGTCAATGCGATCTGCCGTAGCGAGTTCAGCCCGTAGCTCGGCTCCGAGGCTCGGGTCCTCTGGCGAGTTCGTGATCAGCGCAGTCTCGGAGAGGGGCGTCAGAGGACGTATGGCGTAAACGCCTGGTGCTTCCTGTTCTGCCAGAGCGAGCAGCTGCCGTGGGCCCTCGGCGATCAGCTCGACGGCGTTGCTCGTGCCGAGTTTCAGCGGAGCGCCGGCATCGGAGGTGATCGATTCGATGATCCGGTTTGCGACCGCCACACGCTGGTCCTGTGGCACCTGGGCGAGCCGTCGCCCAATGGCGCGGCTCAGATGTCGGGCGATCACATGAGGGGAGGATTCCTCGCTGACGTCGCCGTCGATGGCTTTCCAACCTGCCGCGTCCAGTTCGTGCATCTGTGCTTGCATGCGTCGCGTGATGAGTTCCTCATAGACACCCGCGACTGGCTCCGACAGATCCCCTGGCTGAGTCACGCTGTTCCCCCACTGATCACTGATGCGGCTGTGCCCAGTTCTAGCAGGGGTGACTGACAGGCGGACGCTGATCGAGCTATCGCCTTAAGCAAGGGCAACAGAGCAGACCCCAGCCGTGGAGTCAGGCTGGGGCCGCAGCCAACTAACGGAGCTAAGAGGGCTGGGCAGGATACCTACGCCGCCCCGTGGCACCCCTCATAAGCCCCTCCCGACCCGCACCAGCACACATCCCCCCGCCCCGGTGGCCACGACACCGCCAGGCCCCTTGCCGCCAGGGTCGTCGCGTACTGGGGGAGGAGTGTCGTGTCCGTCGGGGACGAGGCCTCCGATGCCGCGAAGGCCTCGTAGGACGGGACCGTGCCCGTCACGATGCCCAGGTTCGGGGTGCCCGAGGCCGCCAGTTCGCGCAGGGACGCCTCTATCGTCGCGAGGTGCTCCCCGTGCGAGGGGTACTCCGAGGACAGCGACGGGTACGCCGCCAGCAGCTCCGTCAGCTCGTCGGCCGGCCAGTGCAGCACCGCCACCGGGAACGGCCGGGAAAGGGCCTCGCGCGCCGTCGTGAGCTCCGACTGGAGGCGGGCGATCTCCGCTTGGAGCTCGGCCGGGTTGTCCGAACCGAGGGACCACACACGCTTCGGGTCGTGCAGCTCGTCCAGGGACACCGGCGCCGTGTGCAGCGTGTCCGCCAGGGCGTCCCACTCGTCGTGGTCCGCGCCCAGCATCCGCCGCACCCGGTGGCGCCCGAACAGCAGCGGATGCGTGGAGTACGGGGGTTCCGACACGCCCGCCAGCAGCAGGCGCGCCCCCTCCGTGAACGTCTCGTGCGCCGCTTCCAGCTCGTCGTGCGACTCCAGGGCCTCGGCCACGATCACCCAGGCCGCCGGGTCCCGCGGGGACGACGCGCGGACTCCGTCGATGATCGCCCGCGCCTCCGCCTCGTGGCCGTACTCCCACAGGTTCGCCGCCTTCAGGGCGCGTACCAGCTGCGGGTTCTCCAAGGGCTCGGAGGACGACAGCAGACGGTCGTACAGCGCGGTGGCGCTCGGTCGGTCACCGGACAGTTCGAGGTGGGCCGCGGCCTGTACGAGCAGGTGTTCGGCGTCCTCGGGGTACAGGCCGGCGGTTCGCTCCAGGCGGGCCGCTTCGGCGTTGTGGTCGACGTTCTCGGCTGGCGTGTCGGGGCGCATGGGGGACACCGTACTGCCGTGGACCGACAAATGAGAGAGATCCGCAGGCCACAGCCTCGACCGAGGGACCGACGGGCCGGGGACCGACGGACAGGGGACCGGGGGCCGGGGGACCGGGCCCGCCGCGCGGCAGCGGCGGAGGCGGTCGTCACCCGTTCGCACACGTCACGCAGGTCGCGCAGTTCGTTCAGTGCAGCCCGGTTCGTGCCATTCCTCACGCATGTCATGCCCGTCGGTCAGCGCCCTCGTGGACGCCCCGAGCGAGCCCGTCCCCGCCCGCCCGCAGGTCAGATCACCAGCTCCGCGAGTCGCCTCCACCTCCCTGAGTGAGAGTTCCGCGAGTCGCCCCCCCCACCTCCCTGATCACCAGCCACGGCAGCCACACCCGCCCCGCCCTCCGAGCAAGCGCGCCCGCCCGCGCCATCTTCACCCGCACCAACCCCGCTTCCCCGCTGGTGACTTGACGCCCCGCCCCCTATCGTGCGGGCCCGGCGAAGGAGGCGTACGCATGCGTGGTTCCGGGGTCGTGCATCACGGCGTGCGGCGGCGGCGTGCGCTTGGGCGGCGGGTGCTGTGGGGGGTGGGCGAGGTCCTCGTCACCGTCGGCGTGGTGCTCCTGCTGCTGGTAGTGCACCAGGTGTGGTGGACCAACCGGCAGGCCCGGGAGGGCGCCGAGCGGCGGGTCGAGGCGCTGGAGCGGGAGTGGGACCGGCCGGAGGCGGGCGCCACACCGGTCCCGGGAGCCGACGCGGACGCGGGCACCCAGGGCGCCGGGGCCGGGGACGGAGACCGTACGGCACCCGCCGCCCGTCCGGGCGCGCGTACGGGCACCGCGGGCCGCACCGCCGGTGAACCGCCCCGCCGGTCCCAGGCCTACGCCGTCCTCACCGTCCCGCGGCTCTCCCTGCGCGTGCCCGTCGCCGAGGGGGTCGGCAAGGCCGGCGTGCTCAACAGGGGCTACGCCGGCCACTACCCGGGCACGGCGCAGCCCGGCCGGCCGGGGAACTTCGCGCTCGCCGGGCACCGCAACACCCACGGCGAGCCCTTCCGGCACCTCGACCGGCTCCGGCGCGGGGACACGGTCCAGGTGGAGACCCGTACGGCCACGTACGTGTACGCCGTCGACCGGACGCTTCCGCGGACCTCCGCGCGCGACGGCGGGGTCCTGGCCCCCGTCCCGCGCAGCTCGGTCCGGCCTGCCTACGGGTACGGCGAGCCCGGGTACTACCTCACGCTCACCACCTGCACCCCGGAGTACACCTCGAAGTACCGCCTGGTGGTGTGGGGCAGGCTGCGCTCCGTGCGGCCCCGGTAGGAACAAGGCCGGGCAGGGCACCGCGGCTAAGGTCGTCTCCCGTGAACGCACGTCCCGAGAGCGCGGGCCCGGCGCCGGCCCACCCCGTCGGAGCGCGACTGCACCGGCTCTGGCTCCTGACCCCCTTCGTGCTCTACCTCGGTGCCCTGCCGCTGGTGAACCGGGTCGATCCGGTGATCCTCGGGCTGCCCTTCCTCGTCGTGTGGCTGCTCGGGGCGACCGTCCTCACGCCGTGCGCGGTGTGGCTCACCTGGCGGGGCGACCGGCGACTGGCCGAGCGGCGCGGGAGCGGGCGGTCATGAGCGATTCGGCCGTCGCCACCGCCGTCTTCGGCGTCTTCATGGTGGCCACCGTCGCCCTGGGCCTGCTCGCCGTGCGCGACCGCGGCGGAGGGCAGGGCGGGCTCGCCGAGTGGTCGGTGGGCGGGCGGAGCCTCGGGGCCGTGTTCATCTGGGTGCTCATGGCGGGGGAGTCGTACACCAGCTTCAGCTATCTGGGCGCCGCCGGCTGGGGCTACAACTACGGGGCCCCGGTCCTCTACGTCGTCGCGTACATGTCCTGCGGGTACGCGGTGGGATACCTGGTCGGTCCCATGCTCCACGCGTACGCCCGGCGCCACGGCCTGGTCGGCATCACCGACATCGTGGCCCACCGGTACGGGCGGCCCTGGGCCGGCGCGCTGATCGCGGTCCTCGCCACCGTCTGCCTGCTCCCCTACATCCAGCTCCAGATCACGGGCATGGGCGTCGTCGTCTCGACCATCTCGTACGGCGCGATCGGCCTGAACTGGGGCTACTTCGTGGCGTTCGCCGTCACCACCGGCTTCGTCGTGGTCAGCGGGCTGCGCGGCAGCGCGTGGGTGTCCGTGCTCAAGGACGTCCTGGTCATCGCGACCCTCGCCTTCCTCGTCGTCCACGTGCCGCTGCACTACTTCGACGGGTACGGCGACTTCCTGGACCGGCTCGTCGAGCAGAAGCGCGACTGGCTGACGCTGCCCGGACACGGCGGCGGCGAGAGCGGCCTCGGCACCCCGTGGTTCATCACGACCTCGCTCCTCAACGCCCTGACCGTCGTCATCTTCCCGACCACCGTGGCCGGTTACCTGGGCGCCCGGGACGGCGACGCCCTGCGCCGCAACGCGATCTGGCTGCCCGCGTACAACGTGCTGCTGTTCGTGCCGATGCTGCTCGGGACGGCCGCGCTGTTCGTGGTCCCCGGACTGACGGGCGCGGACTCGAACCTCGCGCTGTTCCGGATGGTCGTCGACTCGCTGCCGGCCTGGGCGGTCGGGATCGTCGGCGTCGCGGCGGCCCTGTCCTCCATCGTCCCGATGGCGGTGTTCATGCTGGTCATCGGCACCATGTGGGGCCGCAGCGTGCTGTCGTTCGTCCCCCGCTGGCGGGCCCGGCAGGCCCAGAAGCGCGCCGCCCAGACCGTCGTCGTGATCGCGGGCACGATCGCGCTGATCATGACGTACGCGGCCCCCAACACCCTGGTGCGCCTGTCGCTCATCTCGTACGAGGGGATGGCGCAGCTCGTGCCGATGCTGCTGCTCGGGCTGGTCTGGCGGCGGTTCACGCTCACGGCGGCGCTGAGCGGGCTCGCCGCCGGGGGCGCCCTGGTGTGCTGGCTGGTCTTCAGCGGCCGGGACCCGGTGTCCGGCGTGAACGCGGGGATCGTCGCCCTGGCCGCCAACCTGGTCGTCGCCCTCGCCGTGGCGTACGCCGGTGGCGGCACCCCGGGCGACGGGCGCCCCGACCACGAGGTGCTCGCCGTCGGCCTCGCGGACGAGCCTCTCGATCATGAGACACCCCCGCACCGAACCCCTGCCCCCTGACGGACGCCGGCGACGGGCGCCACGGAGGCGAAGGCGAGCCGCAGCCCGCAGGCCGCTACGGGACCCACTCCCGCGTGCCGCTACGGAACCCGCTCCCGCAGGCCGCTACGGGACCCACTCCCGCAGGCCGCTACGGGACCCACTCCCGCAGGCCGCTACGGGACCCACTCCCGCAGGCCGCTACGGAACCCGCTCCCGCGGGTTGTGCCCGGGCACCCGCATCCCGCGGGCCGCCCCCTCACCCGATCCTGTATAACGGCAGGACGACCACGTGGACGAGAGGGGGAGCCGCCGATGCTGCGGAACTGGGCGACCGTGCGGCCCGCCGCCGCGCTGCTCCTGCTCGTCGTCGAGGTCGCGCTGCTCGACACGGGCAGCCTCTCCGCCGTCGTGGCCTTCGCCGCCACCGCGGCCGCCGGCTCCGCGCTCGCCGCCTGCGCCGTCGTCGCCGCCCGCAGCGTTCCGGCCGTCCCGCGCACCCGCGTACGGACGGCGATCCGCGACCGCGAGCAGCGCACCGCGTTCCTGCCCCAGCGCGATCCCGACGCGTCCGGACGCACCCGCCCCCGGGCGCCGGGGTGTGCCCTCCCGGCGGCCGCCGCGTAGGGACGCGCACCTCTCTCTCCTCACCGTCGCGAACCCCGCGCGGGCCGTCATGCCGATCTGCTCACTTCCGGCACGACGAGACCCCCGGAGGGCTCACCCATGTCCGCTCTCATGTCCGTATTCGCGAGCCTGGTCGAACGGTTCGCCGATCTGCTCCAGCCGCTGTTCCACGCGTCCGCCGCGGCCGCCGCCATCGTCCTGTTCACCGCACTCGTACGTCTCCTGGTGCACCCCCTGTCCAGGGCGTCGGCGCGCGGGCAGCGGGCGCGCGCCCGGCTCCAGCCGCAGGTCGCCGCGCTGCGCGAGAAGCACGGCTCGAACCACGAGAAGTTCCAGAAGGCGCTGCTCGCCCTGCACGCCGAGGAGAAGGTGTCGCCGCTCTCCGGCTGCCTGCCGAGCCTCTTCCAGATGCCGGCTTTCTTCCTCCTGTACCACCTGTTCTCCAGCACGACGATCGGCGGCGAGGCCAACGCGCTGCTCGGGCACCGGCTCTTCGACGCCCCGCTCGGCGGCCGCTGGTCGGACGCGCTCGGGCACGGCGGAGTGTTCGGGAGTGAGGGGCTCGTCTACCTCGGGCTGTTCGCGGTCGTGGCCGTGGTCGCGACCTTCAACTTCCTGCGGACGCGCCGGACGATGGCGGCGGCGCCCGCCCCGGCGCAGGGCGGGCAGCAGGTCCCCGGTCTCGGCGCGGTGAACAGGATCGTGCCGTTCATGTCGTTCTTCACGCTGTTCACGGTGGCCGTGGTGCCGCTGGCCGCCGCGCTGTACGTGGTGACGAGCACGACGTGGAGCGCGGTGGAGCGGGCTGTCCTCTACCGCGACATGCCGGGCACGGCACCATCGGCCGCAGCCCTGGCCTAGCGGCCCCGCACCATCGTTGGTGCCCGCCCCAGCCCAACGGCCCCGTCATCGTTGGTGCCCGCCCCAGCCCAACGGCTCCCGGACCGCCGGCGCCCGCCCCCGCCGAGCGGGCCCGGCACCGCCGCCGCCAACTCTGCCCAGCGACCCGGCCGGGCGAAAGAGGAGCCGGCCCGCGCACTTCGGCAGGCTCCGCCGGGCCCGCCCGCGCGCCCGGCAGACCCCGCCTGCCGAGATGATCCGCTGCGCGGGCGCCGACCGGATCGGCCGCGCGCCCGCGATCCGCTGCCGGTCCAGTCCGTGAACGGGGTATTGCGGACTGGACGCCCACCTTGGAGGATCGACCAGTCCTCCGATGGCTGCACCCATCGGTCGGGCTGCCGCGATCGAGGGAGATTGTGATCATGAAGCTGCTGCGAGTCGGTACGGCGGGGGCGGAGCGGCCGGCGCTGCTGGACGCCGGGGACACCCTGCGGGACCTGTCCGGGCTCGTCCCGGACATCGACGGAGCGCTGCTCGCCGACGACGGGGCGCTCGACCGGATCCGTACCGCCGCCGAGGCCGGGGAGCTGCCCGCGCTGGACGGGGCCGGACTGCGCGTCGGTCCGCCGGTGGCCCGGATCGGCAAGGTCGTGTGCATCGGGCTGAACTACCACGACCACGCGCGCGAGACCGGCGCCGAGCCGCCCGCCGAGCCGGTGATCTTCTTCAAGGCGGCGGACACGGTCGTCGGCCCGGACGACACGGTGCTCGTGCCGCGCGGCTCGGTGAAGACCGACTGGGAGGTGGAGCTGGCGGTCGTGATCGGCCGTACGGCCCGCTACCTGGAGTCGCACGAGGAGGCGCTCGCCCATGTCGCCGGGTACGCGGTGGCGCACGACGTCTCCGAGCGCGAGTTCCAGATCGAGCGCGGCGGCACCTGGGACAAGGGCAAGAACTGCGAGACGTTCAACCCGCTGGGCCCCTGGCTGGTGACCGCGGACGAGGTGCCCGACCCGCAGGCGCTGTCGCTGCGGCTCTGGGTGAACGGAGAGCTGAAGCAGGACGGCACGACGGCGGAGCAGATCTTCCCGGTCGCCGAAGTGGTGCGCTACGTCAGCCAGTTCATGACGCTCTACCCGGGCGACGTGATCAACACGGGTACGCCGGCGGGCGTCGCGCTCGGACAGCCCGAGCCGAAGCCGTTCCTGCGGGCCGGTGACGTGGTGGAGCTGGAGATCGAGAGCCTGGGGCGCCAGCGCCAGGAGCTCAAGGACGCGTGAGAGTACGAGGCCGGGTGCGCCCTCGGGGGAAAGGGGTGCCCCCGGCCTCGTACGTGTGCGGGCCCGCGTGACCGCGCCGGAGCGCGGTGCGCGGGCCGGGACCGGGTGCCGGCCGGACGACGGCGACCCGGCGGGAACCACGTCCTGCGGGGAAGCGTGACGCCCTGACCGCGCTGACCCGGCCACTGCGGGGCTCAGCCCTTGAAGTGCTCCAGGGCCTCGACGACCATCCGGTGGTCCTCGACCTGCGGCAGGCCGGACACGACCACCGTGCCGACGACGCCCGCGCCCTCGACGGTGATCGGGAACGCGCCGCCGTGCGCCGCGTACAGGTCGGGGTCCAGCCGCGAGGACTCCTCGAACGTGGTGCCCTTGGCGCGGAAGCGGGCGCCGACCAGGTACGAGGAGCAGCCGTAGCGCTCCACGACCCGGCGCTTGCGGTCGATCCAGGCGTCGTTGTCCGGGGTCGAGCCGGGCAGCGCTGCGTGGAACAGCTGCTGGCCGCCGCGGCGGATGTCGACGGCGACGGGCGCGCCGCGCTCCCGGGCCAGCTCGACCAGCAGGGAGCCGAGGGTCCAGGCGTCCTCGTACGTGAAGTGAGGGAGCGTCAGACGGCGCTCCTGCTCCTCCAGTTCGGGGATCGTGGGAGTGGCCGTCGGGGTGCTCACAGCGTCACCGTCCCGCCGTCGCGGGCGGAGCGTCGCGCCGCCTCCAGGACGTCGAGGGCGTCGGCCGCCTCGTACGCCGTGACCGGGTTCGGGCCGCCGTCGCGCAGGGCCGCGGCCACCGCCTGGTAGTACGCCGGGTACGCGCCCCGCAGCGTGGGCTCGGGACGGCCGCCGCCGGTCAGCGGGGACTCGCCCGCTCCGACGTGTCCCCACAGGGTCTCGGGCTCGATGCCCCATTCCGCCGTGCTGCCGGGGCGCCCGCCCTCGCGCAGGACCGCCTCCTGCGGGTCGAGGCCGTGCTTGACGTAGCCGGCCCGGGAGCCGAGGACGCGGAAGCGCGGGCCGAGTTGGGCGGTGGTCGCGGAGACGTAGAGGTGCGACCGGACGCCGTTCACGTGCGTGATCGCGAGGAAGGTGTCGTCGTCGGTCTCGGCGCCCGGGCGGCGCACGTCCGACTCGGCGTAGACCTGCGCGGCCGGGCCGAAGAGGGTCAGCGCCTGGTCGACGACGTGGCTGCCGAGGTCGTAGAGGAGACCTCCGATCTCTGCCGGGTCGCCGGACTCGCGCCAGCCGCCCTTGAGCTGCGGGCGCCAGCGCTCGAAACGCGACTCGAAGCGGTACACGTCGCCGAGTTCGCCTCCCTCCACGAGCTTGCGCAGGGTCAGGAAGTCGTTGTCCCAGCGGCGGTTCTGGAAGACCGACAGGAGCAGGCCGCGCTCGTCGGCGAGGGCGGCCAGCTCGCGCGCCTCGGCCGCCGTGCCCGCGACGGGCTTGTCGACGACGACCGGCAGGCCCGCCTTCAGGGCGGCGGTCGCGAGCGGGACGTGCGTCCTGTTCGGCGAGGCGATGACGATCAGGTCCAGCTCGCCGGCGCGCGCCCACAGGTCGTCGGGCGCGTCGGCGAACCGCAGACCGTCGCCGAACTCGCCCCGCGCCTGCTCCCGGCGCTCCGGGTTCGAGGTGACGACCGTGTCGAGGGCGAGGCCCTCGGTCGCGGCGATCAGCGGCGCGTGGAAGACGGAGCCCGCGAGGCCGTAGCCGATGAGGCCGACGCGGAGGGGGGTGCCGGGGCCGGATCCTGTGCCGGTGCTGGTGCCTGTCATGCCTCCACTTTCGCAACGCTGTTGCCAAAGTGCAAGCGCGAGGGACAATGGCGTACGTGAACAGGACCAGCGCGGAGTCGGAAGTGAACCGGTCGGGGGTGCGCGGGCGCGGTGCGGAGGCGGGGGTGAACCTGCTGGCGCTGCGCAGCCACAACGCCGCGCTGGTGCTCGACCTGCTGCGCGAGGCGGGCCCGGCGGGCATCAGCCGCCTCGAACTCGCCGAGCGGACCGGGCTCACCCCGCAGGCCGTCAGCAAGATCACCGCGCGGCTGCGGGCGGACGGCCTGGCGGCGGACGCGGGCCGGCGCGCGTCCACGGGCGGCAAACCGCGCACGGTGCTGCGCCTGGTCCCCGAGGCGGGCCACGCGGTCGGCCTGCACGTGGACCGGGACGAGCTGACGGCCGTCCTGAGCGACCTGACGGGCGCGGTGGTCGCCGAGCGGCGCTCCCCGCTGGACCTCGGATCGGGGGCGGAGGCGGTCGTCGCCGGGGCGGCCCGCGAGGTGGCCGCCCTGCTCGCGGGGGCGCCGGGCATCACCTCCGTGCTCGGCGCCGGGGTCGCGCTGCCGGGCCCGCTCGACCACACCCGGGGGGTGCTGCACCGGGTCACCGGCTTCCCGGAGTGGGACGGGTACCCGCTGCGGGAGGCACTGGCCGGGCGGCTCGGGGTGCCGGTGGTCGTCGACAAGGACACCAACGCGGCCGCGCTGAACCTCGCGGTGGGCGGCGCCGCCGGGTCCGGTCAGGCGTCCTTCGCCTACCTGCACCTCGGTACGGGACTCGGTGCGGGGCTGGTCCTCGGCGGGGTGGTGCACCGGGGGGCGCGTACCGGCGCGGGGGAGTTCGGGCACCAGGTCATCCAGCTCGGCGGGCCCCGGTGCGACTGCGGAAACCACGGCTGCATCGAGGTGCTGTGCCTCTCCGCGGTGGCACGCGGCGCCGTCGACGAAGCGGCACAGGTCCTCGGCGCGGGCGCCGCCAACCTGGCCGGGCTGCTCGACATCGACCTCGTGCTCCTCGGTGGCCGTACCGTCGCCGCCCACGAGGAGCACTTCGTACGGGGGGTCGGCGCCGTCCTCGACGAGCGTGCCCGGCGCGGGGGCCTCGACGCGGCGGTCCCGGTGCGCCCGGCGCCCGGGGGAGCCCGCGCGGTGGCCGAGGGCGCGGCGCAGCTCCTCCTCGCGCCCCTGTTCGGGCGCGCCGACGGCTGACGGTACGGCTGGGGCGTACAGCCGCCCGGGTCCGGACCTGGACGTGGACCCGGACCGCCCGGACTCGGAACCAGAACCGGAGCCGGAACCGGACCCGCGGCGGGAACGCCGACGCGGGCGGCGGCCGGTCCGACGGCGCGTGGACCCGGTCCGGAACCGCGGCGCGGACGCCGACGACGTGGCCGGCGACGGCCGGTCCGACGGGGCGCGGCCCTGAACGTCCCCGGCTCCCGACCCGTCCGCACGTCCCTCCGCCCCGCGCCCTACCGCCCCCTCCGCCCTACCGTCTCCAGCCCCCTACCGACCCCCGCGCAAAAGGCGGCGGGAGGCGAGCAGGAGTGTGCTGCCCGTGGTGAGCAGGAGGGCGCCGATCAGGAGCCAGGTGCCGCGCCAGGCGCCCGAGCCGGTGCTGGCCAGTTCCTCGGCGGCGGGCACATCGTCAGGGGCGTCCGACCCGGTGGTGGCCCCGGCGCTCGCGGCAGCCTCCGCGTCGGTCCCGGTACCCGGGGCGGAGGGTTCGGCGGACGGGGGCGGCGTGGTGGCCTTGGGGCCGGTGGTCTCCGTACCGCCGTCCTCGGGGGCGTCCGTACGGCCCTTCTCGGGTCTGTCGGGGCCGCCGGTGATGCGGAAGCGGTAGTCGTTCGACTGGCCCACCCAGTCGCCGTCGTCGCTGTGCCGGCGCACCAGCGCCGCGTTGGCCACGACGTCGTTCGGCGCCGCGGCGGCCGACGTGACGGTCAGTCGCACCTTCACGCTCAGGGTGCGCCCGGGCGCCACGGTGAAGCCGGGGAACCCCCCGAAGACGCCGACGAGTTCGTCGTCGTCCGTCCGCACGAGGGAGACGGGGTGCGCCCGCGTCCCCTCGAAGAACTCCAGCCGCACCTCGGACGGCCGCAGCCGGCGTTCCGCGTCGACCAGGATCACGACGGGGTGGAGGTTCCCGCAGGGGTGGGCGGTCTTGTTGGTGAGGTCGATGGACCACGTTCCCTCGGCGCCCCCGGTCTCGTAGACGTCGGGGCCGCCGTGGATGCGGGTCGTCAGGGGGAAGGCACGGGCGTCGGGCTCGGCGCAGGAGGGGCGGCGGTCGGCGCCGGGCACCGGTGCGGGGGCGCCGACGCCGGCGGCGGCCGGGACGGGACCGCAGCAGAGGACGGCCGTGGCGGCAACGGTGAGGGGCAGGGACGTACACAGTCGCATGAACATATGACCTGCCATGGGTGCCGGACCTCCGCTGCCGCCACGCCCACCACGCCCCGGACGGGCTCCGAGGTCCCCTCGATCGGCGGAGCCCGACGCCGCCCATCGAGCCCGATATCGCGATCGACCGGAACCACCGAACTGAGGTTCGTGACCGGCGGCCCCCGGCCCACTGCTGATCGCTAGGCTGAGGGCGACGCAGCACCGCGTACGGCAGGAGAACGGCATGGCAGACCGCAAGCCCATCGAATCCTGGCTCACCGACATGGACGGTGTGCTCATCCACGAGGGCGTGCCGATCCCCGGCGCCGACGCCTTCATCAGGAAGCTGCGGGATTCCGGCCGGCCGTTCCTGGTGCTGACCAACAACTCGATCTACACCGCCCGTGACCTGCACGCCCGGCTCCAGCGCATGGGCCTGGACGTGCCGGTCGAGAACATCTGGACGTCCGCGCTCGCCACCGCCAAGTTCCTGGAGGACCAGCGGCCCGGCGGCACGGCGTACGTCATCGGCGAGGCCGGGCTGACCACCGCGCTGCACGACATCGGGTACGTGCTGACCGACCACGAGCCGGACTACGTGGTGCTGGGCGAGACCCGGACGTACTCCTTCGAGGCGATGACGAAGGCGGTCCGGCTGATCAACGGCGGCGCCCGCTTCATCTGCACCAACCCCGACGAGACGGGCCCGTCGACGGAGGGCCCGCTGCCCGCCACCGGAGCGGTCGCCGCGCTCATCACCAAGGCGACCGGCAAGCAGCCGTACTTCGCCGGCAAGCCGAACCCGCTGATGATGCGGACCGGCCTGAACGCCATCGGGGCTCACTCCGAGAGCAGCGCGATGATCGGCGACCGGATGGACACGGACGTCCTCGCCGGACTGGAGGCCGGGATGGAGACGTTCCTGGTGCTCACCGGGCTGACCACGCCCGCCGAGATCGAGCGGTACCCCTACCGCCCGTCCAAGGTCGTGGACTCGATCGCGGACCTGGTCGACCGCGTCTGAGCCGCGTTCCATGCGTGGGGCGGCGGAAATCCGCCCGAACGGAGCAGTGGGCGGCCTCCCCGGGATGCGGCCGGCGTCCCAGGAGAGGAGTCTCCAGGTGTCTGGAGGTTCACGATGGGTTCTTTGCGACTCACTCTCTGTGCCGGTGCGGCGCTCGCCGCCGCCCTCACTCCCGCGGCCCACGCGGCCGACGCGGCCGTCTCCGTCACCCCCTCGCCCCCGGCCCCCGGCGGTGACATCACGCTGCGGGCGACCGGTTGCGAGGCCAGGACGGCCACCGCGAAGTCCCCGGCGTTCGTCGCGGACGCCCGGCTCACGGGCCGGGACGGCGCGCTCGTCGGTGAGACGCGTGTGCGCTCCTCGCTGCGGCCCGGCACCTACCCCGTCAGGGTCACCTGCGACGGCGTCGACGACAAGGTCAAGGGCACGCTGACCGTCGCCCGCGCCGACGGGGCGAGCCCTCCGGCGTCGGACCGGCCGCACCGCCCGGCGGACCGGCCCGAGCGGCCCGAGTCGGCCGTCCCGGCCTCGCCGGTCGCCCCAGTCCAGGCGGGCGGCGGCGGCACGGCCCACTTCGCGTCCGTCGACACCCGCTCCACCGGCCCCGGCACCCGGCAGGCCGTCACCGGCTTGGTCCTCGCGGGCGCCGCCGCCATCGCCGTCGCGGTCCGCAGCGCCCGCCGGAGCCGCGCCGGCGACTAAGGCCTGTCGTCTGGATCATGCCGGCGTCGCGGGGTCTGGCACGCACATCTGCGGCGTTGTCGTCGGTCGCCGAAGCTCCGCTTCGACTCCCTCCTCCGCCTTGCAGCTGCACGCACCAGACCCCGCTCGGGTCGGCCAAGACGAACCGTTCGTCAAAGGCCGGCCTGATCCAGACGACAGACCCTAGCCCTCTCGTCGGCACCTTGCGGCCGGCATCGCGAGGTCCGGCGGACCATCCGGTCCGCCGGTCGGGGCCGAGCCGCCCCGCCGGTCGCATCCGGACCGAACCGCTCGACAGGCTCAGGGAGTTCACATGTCCGACCGGGAGCGTTCCTCGGGTGCCGGGCGTCTGACGACGTGCGCCGCCTGGGCGGTGCTGCTGCTCGGGCTGTGGCTCTGGGGCCGCGAGGTGACCGACGTACGGCAGGGGATCGCGACGCCGACCACGGGCGACGTGGCCGCGGTCGGCCGCCCCTGGGGAGGCGTCGAACTGCCGCCCGCGCACCCGCCGTTGGGGCAGGCTCGGCCGCTGCGCGTGGACGTGCCCGCCCTGCGGATCCAGGCGCCGGTGGTCGCCCGCGGCCTGGACGGGCAAGGAGCGATCCAGCCACCGCCGTACGACCGGCCGGGCGTGGTCGGCTGGTACGCGGCCGGCGCGCGACCCGGGGCGGCCGGAACCGCCCTGTTCGTCGGCCACGTCGACACCGAGACCCGCCCCGCCGTCTTCTACAGGCTCAGCTCGGCACGGCCCGGCGACAAGGTCCGGGTGGTCCGCGACGACGGCGGGGTCGCCGAGTTCACGGTCGACGACGTCCAGGTCGTCCCCCGCGAGCGCTTCGACGCCCGGCAGGCCTACGGGGCACGGAAGCCGGGGCGGGCGGAGCTGCGGCTGGTGACCTGCGGCGGCTCCTTCGACCGGGCCAGCCGCTCGTACACGGCGAACGTGGTCGTGTCGGCGTACCTCACCGGTACCCGCGCGTGAACCCGCCCGGCCCGGCCGGCGACGTGCTCCCCCCGGAGCCGCCGGCCGGGCTGGTCCTCGACCGCGCGCGCTCGGGCTGCGGGAGTAACCCGGCGACCGGCGCGGGAGGTTCTGGGAGCCGTCCTGACCTCACGGTGCTGCGACCGGCCGGGGGCTGGGGCCGTTTGAGGAAACTCTAGAACGGATGAGCGCTCCGGCCTAGAGGGGATTTGACGCCAGGTCCGGCCGTGGTGGCTGTGTGTGACCGCCGCAGGTGGCGGCGGGGCCGTCCGGCATGCGGAGCGTTCCGTCCCGGCGGCCGGACGGGTGCGCTGCGACAGTCCCCCGAAAGGAAGCGGTGACCATGTGACGACCCGCCGCCTATGTCAGGATTGGTGCTTCGGACGGGCACCTAGGGGGAGTTGCATGTACGGCAGCACGGGGGCGGTCTCCTCATTCGCCTCCAGGGCGGCACGGTTGTCCGTGGCGGCGGGGACGGCGCTGGTGCTCGCGGGGTGCTCCTCCTCCGGTGGGGGCGGCGAGGAGGGCGGGTCCGGCCCCGGGATCGCCCAGCGGCCGAAGGACTCGAACCCCTTCTGGGTGAACCCGCACGGCAACGCGGCCGAGCAGGCCGCCAGGTACGAGAAGGCGGGCAGGAAGGACGAGGCCCGGCAGATCCGCAAGATCGCCGAGCAGCCCACCGCCGAGTGGATCGGCCCGGAGAACCCGGAGCGGGAGGCACGCGGCTTCACGGTCGCCGCGCGGAAGGCCGACCGCACGGCGCTGCTCGTCCTCTACAACATCCCGCACCGCGACTGCGGCCAGTTCTCCCGCGGCGGCGCCGCGGACGGCGACGCCTACCGGACGTGGGTCGAGGGCGTGGCCCGGGGCATCGGGGACCGGCCCGCCACGGTGATCCTGGAGCCGGACGCGCTCCTGCACCTGGTCGACCGGTGCACCCCGCAGGAGTTCCACGAGGAGCGCTACGACCTGCTGGCCGGCGCCGTCACGGAGCTGAAGGCCCTCAAGAACACGAAGGTCTACGTGGACGCGGGCAACGCGGGCTGGGGCCGACCCGACGAGATCTTCGGACCGCTGCGGCGCGTGGGCGTCGACCGGGCCGACGGCTTCGCCGTCAACGTCTCCAACTTCTACTCGACGAAGGACTCCCTCGCCTACGGCCGGAAGCTGTCCGCGAAGGTGGGCGGCAAGCACTTCGTCATCGACACCAGCCGCAACGGCAACGGGCCGTACACGGGCGGCGAGGCGGACGAGAACTGGTGCAACCCGCCGGGGCGTGCGCTCGGGGAGCCGCCGACCACGAAGACCGGCGATCCGCTCGTCGACGCCTACCTGTGGGTCAAGCGGCCCGGGGAGTCGGACGGCACCTGCAAGGGCGGCCCGGAGGCCGGGCGTTGGTGGCCCTCGTACGCGCTGAAGCTGGCGCAGGCCACCGGCTGACCCCGGCGCGGGACCGAGCGGGGCCGCCCACCCGACCCGTCGGAGGGCGCCCCCGCTCACGCGCGGCGCTACGGCACCCGCAGCCACCGGGCCCTGCTGGGCGTCCCCTCGCCGTCCGTCACGAAGAGCATGTACCAGCCGGACGGCACCAGGTTCCGGTTCTTGGGGACCGTCACCCTGATCCCGTCCTTCGTGGTGACGAAGTCCAGCGCGACGGAACGCTGGTCGGTGTCCGTGACGTGCGTGGACGCGCTCGGCCGGATCAGCCGCGCCGCCTTCACCGACGAGGGGTGTGCCGAGCGGAACTCGGCCGAGGCGCCCCGGGCGACGGTCGTCGGGCCGCCGGAGAGCGAGGGCCGCGCGCCCCGGTACAGGTAGGGCGGGGTGTAGATCTCGATGCGCTGCTCGAACTCGCCGGGCTCGGTGTTGCCCTCGTCGGCGTACAGCGGGTCGGAGCCGAAGAACATGACCCGGCCGTCGGGCAGCAGGATCGACCCGGCGTGGTAGTCGCGGCCCACCAGCGGGTCGGCCACCCGGTCGAAGGAGTTGCTGCGGCCGTCGTAGATCCGGGCCTGGAGGATGTCGGACGCCCCGCGCCCGCGGTAGTCCTCGGAGCCGCCGGACACCAGCACGGTGTCGTCGGGCAGGATCGAGTACTGCGGATAGCGGGTGCCCTTCTCCAGCTCGGGTCCGTCCGTGAAGCGGGGGTGCTCGGCCAGCAGGTCGACCAGCCGGGTCTTCTTGCTGGACCGGTCCGACTCGCCGACCCCGCCGCCGCCGATGACCATGTACCGCTCGTCCTGCGCGGGCGGCAGGAGCACGGTGCCGGAGGTCTCCAGGAGCTTCGGGTCGCTCATCCCGGGGATCTTGGTGAACTTGTTGCTCTTCAGGTCCCAGACCCCCGGGTCGCGGCCGACGTCGTCCGGCCCGTACCCGGCGTTGGAGCCCGAGTAGAACAGCTTGCCGTTCTGCATGAGCGTGATCGCCGGGTAGGTCGGGAACTGGCGGGTGCCCTCGGTGTAGGTCCACGTGCCGGTGCCGGGGTCGAAGACCTCGTTCTTGCCGGGGACCAGCTGGCCGATCTCGTCGAGCCCGGAGAGGCTGAGGATTCTCCCGTCGGACAGCGTGGTCAGCGTCGGGTACCAGCGCGCCTCGTTCATCGGGTCGACCTTGACGTACTTCTCGGCGACCGGGTCGAACTCGAAGGCGTCGCGGATGCCCTGGAAGTCCTTCTTGTCGAGGGCGAGTTTCTGCGCGATGCCGTAGGTGTTGCGGGCGTCGGCGCCGGTCAGGCCCCGGACGCGGTAGTTGTCCTGCGTCCCCGTCTCGTACCGGGCGCCCCTCCGCTGCGCCTCCACGTAGATCCGGCCGAGGCCGGGGTCGTTGCGCAGGAACCGCCCGGTGTCCTTGTCGAAGACCTTCTTCGCCCGGGGCACCAGCACCGGGTCCTTGGAGACGAACGTCCGGCCGTTCTTCTTCCCGGTGAACCGGGTCCCGGCGGGCAGCGTCACCGGCTCGTCCGGGTTCTCGTTGTGGACGATCATCAGGCCGCCGGCCTTGGTGACGTCGCCCTTGAGCTTCTCGTACCGCTTGGTGCCGCCCGCGATCAGCAGCCTGCCGTCGGCGAGCTGGGTGTGCCCGGTGCAGAAGAGGTCCTTGGGTGTCGCGACCCTCTTGACCGTGCCCTTGACCGGGTCCCAGATCCGGGTGTCGAACTTCTTGGCGTCGAAGTTGTCCTGGTCGTTGCCCGACCCCGCGATCAGCAGCACCTTGCCGGTGTGCAGCAGGGCCGCGTGGATGGTGTTCTGCCGGTACTCCTCGGGGAACTCGACGAGGTCCCAGTGCCCGTTGGCGGCCTTGTACTCCGCTCTGCCGATCGTGTACTCGTGGTACTGCTCCGTCCCGACGCGGTACAGCCACGGGCCGTTCATCCCGGCCAGCGCGAGGACCACCGCCCCGCCTATCGCGAGGCGACGGGCGCGACGGCGGCCTGCACGGTCTTTCATTTCTTGCGTCCCCCAAGTGCGGTCTGGATGGTCCGGTCGGAGCTGTCGCCGCCCCCGGGCTCGTCCGGCGCGGCCCAGGCGGGCCGGTGCCGCGGCGCGTGCGGGGCCGGTACGGCGGCGGACGGCACGGCGTCCCGCGGCACCGCGTCCTGTGGCTCGGCGGCCGGCGGCTTCGCGCGGTCCTGCCGCAGCGTCCAGCGCCAGACGAGGATCGGCGAGGCGGTGATCAGCAGGGCGAAGGACGCCCACGTGATCATGGCCGGGTGGGCGTGCCCGTACAGGAAGGCCGCGGTGATGGAGCCGGCGAACACCGCGATGAAGAAGAGGTGGATGCGGAAGGTCCCGAAGAGGGTGTCCGGGCTGGAGGAGTCCCCCTTGGGCGTCACCACGAAGCTGCTCTTGCGGCGCAGCACGGCGTCCAGCAGGGAGCGGGCGTAGACCGGCGCCGACAGCGCGGACATCGCCATGCCGGCCACCCCGCCGGACCCCTCGGGCTCGTGCGGCGAGACGTTGTGCCGGCGGTTCCAGATGTACAGCCCGATCTGGAGCGCCGAGGCGTTGCCGTAGAGCATCAGCCAGATCGTCGGGTCGATGTTCACGCCCGAGGCGCCGAGGCCCAGGAACAGCGCGCAACTGAGCGCCGCGAGGATCCAGTTGAGGGCGGACATCGGGTAGAAGATGATCATCATGGTGTAGTTGAAGAGCTTGCCCGGAGGCAGCGAGTAGAAGCCCTTCCAGTACTGCTTGAGGATCGTCTCGTAGGTCCCGCGCGACCAGCGCAGCTGCTGGGTGAAGAAGTCGGTCCAGGCGTTGGGCCCCTCGCCGACCGCCAGCACGTCGGGCGTGTAGACCGAGCGCCACTTGCGGCCCGTGGCCGGGTTCTCGGCGCGGTGGATCTCGAAACCGGTCGCCATGTCCTCGGTGATCGAGTCGTAGAGACCGCCGATCTGCTTGAGGGCCCTGATGCGTACGGCGTTGGAGGTGCCGACGAACATGGGGGAGCCGTAGAAGTTGCCGGCGCGCTGGATCAGGGCGTGGAAGAGGAACTGCTGCGACTCGGCGGCCTTGGTGACGAACGTGTCGTAGTTGCCGTACACCTGGGGGCCGATGACGAAGCCGATGTCCGGGTCCCGGAAGAAGCCGAGCATCCGCTCCAGGTAGTTGGGCAGCGGGACGTGGTCGGTGTCGACGGAGGCGAAGAAGTCGTAGTCGTCGCCGTGCGCGTCGAGCCAGGCGTTGTAGTTGCCGTGCTTGGTCCTGGCCCGGTGCGGGCCTTGGGGCCGGTTCCACTTCTCGACGCCCTTGCGGGAGAAGTGGTGCACGCCCAGGCGCTCGCAGACCTCCTTCACCTCCGGGTCGTCGCCCTCGTCGAGCAGCCAGACGTGCATCAGGCCCCGGTGCCGCAGCCGGACGGCCGCCTCCAGGGTCTTCGTGACCATCGCCAGCGGTTCCTTGCCGGGCACGAAGGAGGTGAGGAAGGCGACGCGCGTGCCGGTCTCGGGGACCACGGGGACGGGGTCGCGGGCGACCAGGGTGGCGTGCGCGTTCGACAGCACGTTCATGCAGCGGAAGAACTCGATCAGGCCGATCGAGACCAGCATCACGATGTCGAGCGCCGGCAGGAAGTCGTAGGCCGGGTGGTCGCGTTCGGTCCAGTGGTCGGGCTGGAGCAGCCAGCCGAGCAGGACCAGCGACAGCAGCGGGGCGGCGCCCAGCATCAGGGCGGCCCGCAGCCGGTGCGGCTCCTGGGAGAGCAGCGAGCGGTACTGCACCTTGTAGGGCTTGTCCGGGTCCGGCTGAGTGAGGGGTCCCGCAAGCCGGCTGTAGTGCTCGTAGTCGTACCTGGGCAGCGCCCTCCGTATCCGGCGGAAGCCGCCGGTCCGGTGGGGCGGCACCCTCAGGCGGGTCGTCTCGGACGGGTCGAGGCCCTGTCGGGCGCCCGTCGGCGTCGACGTCATGAGTCATACCCCCCGCACGCGCCCTCGGACGCGTGGTCGTCGGTCTCCGTGGTCCGCTCCGGTCCCCCTCGACCGTCCCGGACGTATCAGTTGCAGGCTGCCGCAACCAGATCGTTTACGCCGTTATGGACATAAAACGACGGCCTTCCGGTTGCATGATGCCCCCCTCGGCATCCGTCCATGAGACGAATCCCCCGATCCCTCACGACGGCACATCCGGCCCGGGCGCCCCAACCGCCGCGCACCGCCAGCCCCTTGGGTCCCCCAGGGTTCTCCCCGCCCGACATGATCGCAAGCTACGCAACGAGGTGGCAATCAGTCATACGTCCGCGAAGGGGACGTGTGTGCGAAAACGGCGCCTTCCGTCACCGCTGCGGGACGATCCGCCGCCGTCGCGAAGGCGTCCCGGTCGGCGTCGCGGAGTGCCCCCGCCCGCGTCGCAAAAGGGTCCCTGTCATCGCCGCGGAGACGATTCCGCCACCGCCGTGGGGATGCCGGGCCGCGGAGACGCCGAAGAGGCCCCCCGCCGTCGGCGAGGGGCCTCTTCGTCTGTCTGTGCGCCGCCAGGGACTCGAACCCCGGACCCGCTGATTAAGAGTCAGCTGCTCTAACCAACTGAGCTAGCGGCGCGTGCTGACCTGGAGAACTCTACCCGATTCCGAGAGGTGGTCCGGCCCGCGGACGGCCGGTGAGTCGGCGTGCACGGAGGGTGCCGTACATCATTCGGACCGTCAGCATGCGACAACGGCCGACAGTTGAGAAACTGACGATCGTGCAGAAATGCGGACATTTCCACCTGGAGTGTGAGGGCCATCGCATGGAGACTCCGGTATTCGAGGAATTCGATCCCGCGAGCGACTGCGACTGCCCCGGCTGTACCGGCCGGCGCCGTGCCGGGGGTGCCCAGGCGCCCGGCGCGCCGGCGTCCGGTCCCGTCCGTCCCGCGGCGCGAGGGGCTCTCGCACTCGCCGCGGCGGCGGGCACCGTCCTCGGGGCGGGCCCTCCCGCCCCCGCCGTCGCCGTCACCCACGCCCCCGTCAGACCCGGCGTCCCGGCGGGGGACGAACCCGACACCCCGCAGGGCCGCACGGCCCCGCTGCACGGCCCGTCCGGTCGCCCGGCGCGCCCCGGCGGCCCGGCGACCCTGGCCGCGGCACCGGCCACCACCCGGGCCGAGATCATCAACCGGGCCAAGAAGTGGGTCGCCGCCGAGGTGCCGTACAGCATGACCGCGTTCTGGTCGGACGGGTACCGGCAGGACTGCTCGGGCTTCGTCTCGATGGCCTGGGGCCTGGACGGCAACGAGTGGACGGGCAGCCTTCCCGCCTACGGCGTCCGGACGTCCAAGGATCAGCTGGAGCCCGGCGACATCCTGCTCTTCCACAACCCGAGCAACCCGCAGAACGGCTCGCACGTGGTCATCTTCGGCGGCTGGGCCGACTACACGCGCACCTCCTACATCGCCTACGAGCAGACCCGCCCGCACACCCGGAAGCAGTCGACCCCCTACGCGTACTGGAACAACTCCGCCCGTTACGTGGCCTACCGCCCCAAGGGGGTCAGCGAGGAGCCGGCGGGCGGCCCGGGGCCCACCGGACCCGACGGGCAGGACGGCGGGGCCGCGCGCTTCCCGGGCGCCGGTTACTTCGGGCCCGGCGCGGACAACGCCCACGTCACCCGGCTGGGTCGGCTCCTGGTGGAGCGCGGCGGCGCCCGCTTCTACACGACGGGACCGGGCCCGCGCTGGTCGGACGCGGACCGCAGGGCCACCCGGGCCTTCCAGCGGGCCCAGGGCTGGAGCGGGGCGGACGCCGACGGGCTGCCGGGGCCGACGACCTGGTCCTACCTGGTCGGCCACCGGGGCAAGGACATCCCGGCGGCCGGAACGCCGGGACCCGCGGTACCGGACCCCTCCTCGCACGGGGTGCCCGGCTACCCGGGCCGCGCGCTGTTCCGGCCGGGGGCGGTCAACGCCTACGTCACCCGGCTCGGTGAGCGGCTGGTCAAGAAGGGGTTCGGCACCCACTACACCAAGGGCCCGGGGCCGCGCTGGGGCGAGGCGGACCGGCGCAACGTCGAGGCGTTCCAGCGGGCCCAGGGCTGGCGCGGCGGCGCGGCGGACGGCTATCCGGGCCCGGAGACCTGGCGGCGGCTGTTCTCCTGACGCATCCCGCAGGACGCACCACCCGGCACGCGTCCGTGCACCGGCCCGCGCGCCGGTGCGCCCCCGTGCCGGTACGGCGGCACCCGCACCGGCACGGCTCCGTGCCGTTCCGGCGGAGTGCCGGCGCATCTCGTGACAACCCTTCCAGGCGCGGAGGCATGGAGGCACGTATGACCACGACGACGTCACACACCCCGGAGTCCGAGGGAGCGCCGTCCGCATCCCTGGCGGCGGCCGAGGCCGTGCTGCGGCCGGCCCGGCTCATCCACAACGAGGCGACCACGGAGATCCCCGTCCACCTGCTCTTCCGGGACGACCCCGACCCGGTCGCCGTGCCGGTCGCGCCCGCCGTGGTGGGACGCCGGCGCGGCACCGGCGAACAGCCGCGGGTCAGGCGCCCCGCGCCGGTACGGGCGCGCCCGGTGCCGGAGGTCGACCCCGACCTGGCGGAACGCCCGGCGCGGGTGCTGCCCGGTGCCGCGGGGGTGCTCGCCGGGGTCTGCGGGGTGGCCGGCTGCCTGTTGACCTCGTGGTGGGCGGGAGTGCTGCCGGCCGCCGTGACGCCGGGGCTGCCTCCCGGCCTCGCGGGCGCGGGACCGGGTCCCGCGCAGTGGGCCGGGTACGCGGCGTCCGGCGCGCTCGCCCTCTTCGGCTTCGGCGGGCTGGCCCGCGGCCGGACCGGGCGGGCCTGGGTGCTCGGCCTGTTCGGGCGCTACCGGGGAACGGTCCGGCGCACCGGCCTGATGTGGGTCAACCCGCTGGTGCTGCGCCGCCGGGTCGACGTACGGCTGCGGCACTGGCGCAGCGAGCCGATGCCCGCGGTCGACGCGAACGGGGTCGCGCTGCGGGTGGTGGTCCTCGTGGTGTGGCGGGTCAAGGACACCGCGCGGGCCGCGCTCGGCGTCGAGGACCACGAGGGCTATCTGCGCGAGTGCGTGGAGGCGGCGCTGTCCCGGGTGCTGTCCCGGCTGCCCGCGGACCCGCCGGCCGGTGGGCGCGGCGGGCTCGGCAAGGACGGTGCGACGCTGCGGGACACCGAGGCGGCGGGCGACGCGCTGACCCGGCTGGTGGCCGCGGACACGGCGCCGGTGGGCATCGAGGTGTTCTCCGTGCAGCCGACCCGGGTCGAGTACGCCCCGGAGGTCGCGTCCCGGATGCAGCGCCGCCGGCTCGCCGCACTGGACGCCCAGCACCGAGACTCCGTGCTGACCTCCGTCGTCGACTCCGTCGAGGACACGGTGACCCGGCTGACCGTGCGGGGCCTGGTCGACCTCGACGACTACGAACGCAAGGCGCTGGTCAAGGACTTGACGGTGGCGTTCTGCACGGGGCGGACCGCCGACGGGGACTGAGCGGCGGCCGGGGCAGCCTCGCCGGTGCGGGAACCGGCGCCGAGATTGGTATGGACATGTTCAACTACCGGTAATAATCTGGGACTTGGTCTAGACCTGAACACGGCGGTATGCGCGTACGGCTCACGGAACCTCCCCCACGTTCTCCAGGAGCGGCAGCATGCGAATACGGACGACCAAGAAAGCCAAGTGGTACGCGGGCGTGGTCGGTCTCGCCACGACCGGAGCGCTGGTGCTCTCCAGCGGCGGCGCCACCGGCCACGGCTACACCGACCTGCCCGTCAGCCGGCAGAAGCTCTGCCAGAACGGCACCGTGAGCGGGTGCGGTGACATCCAGTGGGAGCCGCAGAGCGTCGAGGGCCCCAAGGGCTTCCCCGCGGGCGGGCCCGCCGACGGCCAGATCTGCTCGGCGAACCACACCAACTTCGGCGCGCTGAACCAGCCGACGAAGCCCGGCGGCGGCGCCTGGCCCACCACCAGGGTCACCGGCGGCCAGAGCTACACCTTCCGGTGGCAGTTCACGGCCATGCACGCCACGACCGACTTCAAGTACTACATCACGAAGAACGGGTGGAACCAGAACCACGCGCTCAGCCGCTCGGACCTGGAGACCACGCCGTTCCTCACCGTCCCCTACAACAACCAGCGCCCGCCGTCCACGCTCTCGCACAGCGGCACGATCCCCGGCGGGCGCAGCGGCCACCACGTCATCCTCGCGGTGTGGACCGTGGCGGACACGACGAACGCCTTCTACGCCTGCTCGGACGTCACCTTCTGAGCCACCCGGGTGCCATGCTCCCGACAACGCTCGGGATAGGGTCCGCGTGCGCCGTGACCGGCTCCGGTCGCGCCGCACGTGGAACCCTTTCTCACGTACGGGGGTACGTACCGCATGGATTTCGTCTTCCACATGGTCTTCCCGCTGCTCATCGTGGTGCTGTTCTGGGCCGCCTGGGCGATCGTGCGCCGGACGCGGGAACGCCGCGCCGCCTGGGAGAGCGGGCTCACCGCACGCGCGCGGGTGGTGCGCGCCTGGGTCACCGTCCGGATGGTCAACAACGTGCCGCAGCGCACCCAGTGGCACGAGTACGACTTCACCACGGCCGACGGCGTGGCCGTCCGCTTCAAGGAGGCGGGAGGCCCTCCGGGCCTGGACGCGGGCGGTGAGGTGCTCGTGTACTACGCGGGCGACGAGCCCGACAAGGCCACCGCCTCGGAGCCCCGGCCCGGCAAGGACACGTTCGTGACGGCGGTCTGTCTCGTCGTCCTCGGGGTGGCGGTCGTCATCCTCACGAAGGTGGCGGCCGAGTACTGGTGAGGCCGCGGCGTCGGACGGCCCCTGTCCGGTGACGGCCGTCGCCCTCGCCCTCGTCGTCGCCGGGGCCGTCGTGACCGTCGCCATCTGACGCGTCGTCAGTTATGGTGCGCTGCCATGGGGTCCATCAGGCGCACCGTCGCGGAGCTCGTGGCAGCGGGCTGGGGGGACGACCGGCCCGGGCTGTGGTTCGAGGGCCGCGTACTCAGCCACCACCGGGTGACCGCCGGCGCGGCGGCCCGGGCGGCGCTGCTGGCCGACCTGCTGCCGCCCGGCGCGCCACCGCACGTGGCCGTGCTGCTCGACAACACCCCCTAGTACCCGATGTGGTTGGGCGCGGCGGCCCTCGCCCGGGCGGCCGTCGCCGGGATCAACCCGACCCGGCGCGGCCCCGAACTGGCCCGCGACATCGGCCACACCGACTGCCGTGTCCTGGTCACCGAACAGGCGCACCTGCCGCTGCTGGCCGGCCTCGAACTCCCGGACGTACGCGTCCTGGTGACCGGCACCGACGCGTACGCCGCCCTGCTCGCCCCCTACGAGGGCGCCCGGCCGGACGCCTCCCGGGCCACCGCGTCCGACCGCCTCCTGCTGTACTTCACCTCCGGTTCGACCGGCGCCCCCAAGGCGGCGATCTGCACCCAGGGGCGCCTGGCTGCCGCCGGACTCTCGCTCGCCGGCCACTTCGGGGTGCGCCGCGACGACGTCCACTACATCTGCATGCCGATGTTCCACGGCAACGCGGTGATCGCCGACTGGGCGCCCGCGCTCGCGGCCGGCGCCGGTGTCGCGCTGCGCCGGCGCTTCTCCGCCTCCGCGTTCCTCACCGACGTACGGGCCTGCGGGGCGACCTACTTCACCTATGTCGGACGGGCCGTCCAGTACCTCCTCGCGACCCCCGCCCGGCCCGACGACCGCGACAACCCGCTGCGCCTCGGCTTCGGCACCGAGGCGGGCGCCGTCGACGCGGCGGCCTTCGAACGGCGCTTCGGCGTACGGCTGGTGGAGGGCTACGGCTCCTCGGAGGGCGGCGCGGCGGTCCAGTGGACGCCGGGCACCCCGCCGGGCGCCGTCGGCCGGGCGGCACCCGGCGACGACCTGGCCGTGGTCGACCCGCGCACCCGCGAGGAGTGCCCCGCGGCACGGTTCGCCGCCGACGGACGGCTGCTCAACGGCGACGCGGCGATAGGGGAGTTGGTGAACCGGGGGCCCAGCCCCTTCGAGGGCTACTGGCGCAACCCCGAGGCGGACCGCGCCCGGCGGCGCGACGGCTGGTACTGGACCGGCGACCTCTTCTACCGCGACCCGGACGGCTTCCTGTACTTCGCGGGCCGCACCGACGACCGGCTGCGCGTCGACAGCGAGAACCTCGCCGCCGCGATGATCGAGAACATCCTCGCCCGGTACGCGGAAGCCGCCGCCGTCGCCGTCTACGCCGTGCCGGACCCGGTGGCGGGCGACCAGGTGATGGCGGCGCTCGCCCTGCGCTCCGGCGCCGCCTCCTTCGACCCGCGGGCCTTCGCCGCGTTCCTGCTCGCCCAGCCGGACCTCGGCACCAAGATGGCCCCGCGGTTCGTGCGGACCGTCGACCGCATGCCCGTCACCGCCACCAACAAGATCCACCGGGCGGGGCTGCGGCGGCAGGGCTTCCGCTGCCCCGACCCCGTCTGGTGGCGGCCGGCGGGCGGGGACGCCTACCGCAGACTGCGGGCCCCGGACCTGGCCCGCCTGGAGGAGGAGTACCGGGCCCGCGGCCGTGAGGAACTGCTGCGGAGGTGAGGCGGGACCCGGGTACGACGGCTCCGGCGCCCGGGACGCCGGGTCGCGCATTGTGACGGCCCCGGGGCCGGGATGCCGGGTCGCGCGACCAGGACGCGGGCCCGCGCACGGCGTCGTCCGGCCCCGCGCGACGTCGGCGACCGGCACCGGGGGTAGGTCTGGCCCCACCCCCGGGACGCCCCCTGCGCGTATGGTCCGCGCCGCCCGCCGCCGCCTACCGTGGGCGCATGATCAGCAACCTGCGCCGGGGCCCGGTACGCGCGTTCGCCCATCTCGTCACCGGCGTCCTGCTCGGCGCCCCGCTCCTGGTGTGCCTGCTGGTCCTCGGCACCGTCGGCGTCGCGCTCACCCCGCTGCTGGTGGGCCTGCCCCTGCTGGTGCTGCTCGCGCTGTCCGGCGTGCCCGTCGGAGCCGTGGAGCGACGGCGGCTGCGGCTGGCCGGACCGGCGTCCGCGGGGTCGGGCCCGCCGGACGGGGGGAGTCCCCACCGCACCCCGGACGAGCCGGGCCTCGCCGCGTGGGCCCGGCTGCGGCTGGCCGAGCCGGCGACCTGGCGCGAACTGGCGTACACCGTGCTGCTCGCGTCCGTCCTGTGGCCGCTGGACCTGCTCGTGCTGACCGCGGCGGTCGTGATCCCGGCGGCCCTGACCGTGGCGCCCGTGCAGCTCGCGCTCTCCGGCGGCGACACCCGCGTCGTCAAACTCTGGCTGATCGACTCCTACGCCTCGGCGGCCCTCTGCGCCGCCACCGGCATCGTCCTCCTCCTTCTGCTGCTGTGGCCGCTCGACCGGTACGCCCGGGCCCGCGCCGCGCTCGCCCGGCTGCTGCTCGCCCCGCGGGAGGCGGAGCGGCGGCTTGCCGAGGTGACCCGGTCACGGGCCCGGCTGGTGGCCGCGTTCGAGGCGGAGCGGCGGCGCATCGAGCGGGACCTGCACGACGGGGCGCAGCAGCGGCTGGTGGCGCTCGGCATGAACCTGGGGCTGCTGCGGCTCGACGCCCCGCCGGAGCTGGCAGCCCGGCTCGCCGCCGCCCAGCGGGAGTCGGAGCACGTCCTGCTGGAGCTGCGGGAGCTGATCCACGGCATCCATCCACGGGTGCTCGCGGACTACGGGCTCGGGGACGCGATCGCGGACGCCGCCGACCGGTCCGCCGTCCCGGTCGAGGTGGCGGTGGAGCTGCCGAGGTTCGAGGAGCCGGTGGAGTCGGCCGCGTACTTCGCGGTGCGGGAGGCGCTAGCGAACGTCGGGCGGCACAGCGGCGCCGGGCAGGCCCGGATCACCGCCCGGCACGCCCGGGGGCGGCTGCGGGTGGAGGTGCGGGACGACGGCCGGGGCGGCGCGGACCCGGCGGGCGGCTCGGGCCTGACCGGACTGGCCGACCGGCTGGCGGCCCTCGATGGCACACTGACCGTCACGAGCCCGGCCGGCGGGCCGACCGTCCTGTGCCTGGAGATCCCGTGCCTGCCCCGCTGAGAGTCGTCCTGGCCGAGGACAGTGTGCTGCTGCGCGAGGGACTCGTGGGCGTGCTGGCCCGGTTCGGGCACGAGGTCGTCGCGGCGGTCGGGGACGCTGACGCCCTGCGGCGGGCGGTGCCCGAGCACGCACCGGACCTCGTCGTGACCGACGTACGGATGCCCCCGGACTTCCAGGACGAGGGACTGCGCGCCGCCCTCGCCCTGCGCGCGGACGATCCGGCGCTGCCGGTCCTGGTGCTCAGCCAGTACGTGCAGCGCGCCTACGCCGCCGACCTCCTCGACACCGGCGACGGCACCGGCGTCGGCTATCTGCTCAAGGACCGCGTCGGGCAGATCGAGCAGTTCGCGGAGGCGGTGCAGCGGGTCGCGGCCGGCGGCACGGTCGTCGACCCCGAGGTCGTACGCCAGCTGCTGCGGCGCCGTCGTGACCCGCTGGCGGCGCTGACCCCCCGCGAGCGGGAGGTGCTCGGGCTGGTCGCGGAGGGCAGGTCGAACGGGGCGATCGCGCGGGAGCTGGTCGTCACCGAGGCCGCCGTCGGCAAGCACATCGGGAACATCCTGGGAAAGCTGGACCTGCCCCCGGCGGAGGACACCCACCGGCGGGTCCTCGCGGTGCTGGCCTATCTCCGCGGCTGACCCGCGGACGCCCGCGCGGGGCCGAGTCGCAGGCGCACGGCTGGGGCGGACGCGCACGGGCTGGGCGGAGACGCGCGGGCGGGTCGCCGGGAAAACAGCGATGGCGAGGTGCGTCCACGATTCCTCGTGAACACTCCTCGCCATCGGCGATGTGCGCCGCCAGGGACTCGAACCCCGGACCCGCTGATTAAGAGTCAGCTGCTCTAACCAACTGAGCTAGCGGCGCGTGACTCTCGCCTCCCGCTCTCGCGGGGTGGCGACATGAAAAATAATACCTGGTCCCCGGGGGTGCTTCCGACCACCCGGCGCCGGCCCGGCCGACCGGGCGCGCGGGCGGTCCGGTCACCCCTAGAGGGCCAGGGAGAGGAGCACCGGGGCCGCGCCCCGGTTCAGCGTGTCCGCGGCCCGGCGGAGCCGGTGCGCGTGCTCGACCGGCAGCGACAGCGCGAGGCAGCCGACCGAGGAGCCCGCGGTGATGGGGACGGCCGCGCAGACCGTGCCGACCGCGTACTCCTGGAGGTCGAGCACCGGGACCGTGGGCGGCTGGGCGTCCAGCCTGCTGAGCAGCGCCCGCTCGCTGGTGATGGTGCGCGAGGTCAGCCGGGCCATCTTGTGGCGGGCCAGATGGTCGCGGCGCCCGTTCAGGTCGAGCTGGCCCAGCAGGCTCTTGCCGACGGCGCTGGCGTGGGCGGACGAGCGGAAGTCCACCCACTCGTTGACCGCGGGTGTCGCCGGGCCCTCGGCGCACTGGGTGACGTGCACCTCGCCGTCGATGTAGCGGCTGATGTAGACGGCGGCGCCCACTGAGTCGCGCAGCCGGTCCAGGGTGTGCTGGAGCTTCTCCCGCTGGGCCTGGTCGCGGCCGTGCGCGGAGCTGAGCCTGCCGAGGGCGGCACCGGCGACGTAGGCGCCGTCGGTGATCTGCTCGACGTATCCCTCGCGACGCAGCATCCGCAGGAGCGTGGTCAGGCGCTCCGGGCCGAGGCCGGTCAGGCGGGCGAGTCGGATGTCGGTGATGCCGGTCGTGTGCCCCGCCACCGTCTCCAGGACGCGCAGGGCGTCCTGGGCCGAGTGGTGGGGTGCGGTCGGCTCGTTCTTCAGCGCCACGGTTTCCCCCTGCGCTTTTCGGCCGTCTCGGAGAGCGGGAGCCCGGACAGTGGGCTCCCCTTCACGATAACCGCCAAAGCGCTTGCGCAGAGCGTCCGTTGATGAGATTGATGGCGCGTTCCCCTGGCTCAGCAGGAACGCGCCACCCTGGCATGTGCCTCCGTCATCCACAGCGGTCATGCCCCGGGCGCGGGACCTCGCGCCTTGCCCTGTTCACTTCCCGTGATCAGAGGACCGCGCTGAGGAATTCCCGGGTCCGGTCCTGCTCCGGATCACCGAAGATCCGCTCCGGCGGACCCGCCTCGATGACCCGGCCCGCGTCGAACATCAGCACCTGGTCGGAGATGTCACGGGCGAAATTCATCTCGTGGGTCACGCACAGCATCGTGATGTCGGTGGTGCGGGCGATGTCGCGCAGTACGTCCAGGACGCCCGCGACCAGCTCGGGGTCGAGTGCCGACGTCACCTCGTCCAGCAGCAGCACCTGGGGGCGCATGGCCAGCGCCCGGGCGATCGCGACCCGCTGCTGCTGGCCGCCGGAGAGCTGGCTCGGGTACTTGTCCAGGTGCTCGGTCAGCCCGACCAGGTCGAGCAGTTCCCGGGCCCGCTCCTCGGCCGCGTCCTTGGACATGCCGAGGACGGTGACGGGCGCCTCGGTGAGGTTGCGCAGCACCTTCATGTTCGGGAACAGGTTGAACTGCTGGAAGACCATCCCGATGTTCTTGCGGACCTCGCGGACGTGCTTCTCGCCGGCCGGGACCAGTCGGCCGTTGCGTTCCTCGTGGGTCAGGTACTCGCCGCCCACTCTGATGGTGCCCTCGTCGGGCCTGGTCAGGGTCATCAGCAGCCGCAGGATCGTCGTCTTGCCGGAGCCGGACGGGCCGATCAGCGTGACGTGCTTGCCCGAATCGACGGAGAAGTCGAGCCCGTCGAGGACGGTGTTGTCCCCGAAGCGCTTGGTGACCTTGTCGAAGCGGATCAGCTCGCTGCCGTCCACCGGCGGATTGGCCGCCTTGAGGGCGTCCTCGGCGGTGTGCGTGGAATGGGTGTCAGCGGACAAGACGTCGCTCCAGGGCTCGCATGAGGAGGGAAGCCGGATAGGAAATGAGGATGAAGGCCACGCCGATCACCGTGAGGGGCTCGGTGAACTGGAAGTGCTCCTGCGAGAACAGCCGTGCCTCGCCGAGCATCTCCAGGACCGTGATCGCCATCAGCAGCGGTGTGTCCTTGAGCATCGAGATGACGTAGTTGCCCAGCGCGGGCACCACCCGGCGGATCGCCTGGGGCAGGACCACCGCGGTCCAGGTGCGCGTGCGGGGCAGGTTGAGCGCCGTGGCCGCTTCCCACTGGCCGGCGGGCACCGCCTCGATACCGGCCCGGTAGACCTGCATCGTGTACGTCGAGTAGTGCAGCCCGATCGCGACCACACCGGTGGTCAGCGCGGAGAAGGTGAGACCCCATTCGGGCAGCACGTAGAAGAGGAAGAACAGCTGCACCAGCAGCGGGGTGTTGCGGACGAACTCCGTGACCGCACCGACCGGCCAGCGCACCCAGCGGGAGGGCGTGCGCATCAGCAGCGCCCACACCAGCCCGAGGGCGAACGATATCAGCGAGCCGAGCACCAGCGCCTGGAGGGTGATCAGCAGGCCGTCCCAGAACTGCGGCATGAAGTCGCCGACGGCACTCCAGTCCCACGTCATCGCGCACCTCCGGTCCCGGCGCCGACGGTCGCGGTGTCCGCCGCGTCACGCCGCAGCGACCATGTGTTCCTCGGCGCCGGCGTCCGGCCGAGCCCCGCCTTCAGCCGTCGCTCGAGGCCGCGCATGACGCGGGTGAGCAGGAAGGCGATCACGAAGTAGATCAGCAGGACGTACGTGTAGATCTCCGCGCTCTCCTGGAGCGCCAGCCGCACCAGGTTGCCGCTGAACGCCAGGTCGCCCATGCCCATGACGGAGACCAGCGCGGTGCCCTTGAGCAGTTCCACCAGCAGGTTCGAGAAGGGCGCCATCATCTCCGGCACGGCCTGCGGCAGCAGGATCAGCCGCAGCCGCTGCCAGGGCGTGAAGCTGAGCGCGATCCCGCCCTCGCGCTGCGCCGGGTCGACGGAGTTCAGGGCGCCGCGCACCACCTCGGCGCCGTACGCGCCGTAGGTGAGGCCGAGCGCGAGCGTGCCCGCCCACAGGGGCACCAGCTGCCAGCCGAACGCGGGCGGCAGCACGAAGAACACCCAGAAGATCATGATCAGCGCGGAGGTGCCCCGGAACACCTCGGTGTAGAAGCCCGCCAGGAAGCGGACGATCCACAGCCGGGAGGTGCGCGCGATGCCCACGGTGAAGGAGACGGCCGCGGCCAGCAGCGCGCTGAGCACCAGCAGCTGGACGGTGGTCCAGATGCCTTTCAGTACGAGTTCCCAGAGTCCCGAGGTCATCCGCGGCAGAGCTCCTTCGCGGTCATGTCGGTCATCTCGGCCTTCGTGAAGCCGAACGGCCGCAGGATGCGGAACAGCTCGCCGCTCGCCTTGAGCTTCCTCAGCTCGGCGTTGAAGGCGTCCCGCAGCCGGGTCTCCGTCGGCCGGAAGGCGAACCCGCCCCCGTCCACGTGCGGTTTGCCCTTCACCAGCGGGGCGAAGGGCTTCGTGCTCTCCGCCTTCGCGGACTTCCTGACCACCTCGCGCACGGTGAGCGCCGTACCGGCGAACACGTCGACGCGGCCCGCCTCCACGGCGTTCAGCCCGGCCACCTGGTCCGGCACGATCAGGATGTCGCTCTCCTTGTAACCGGCCTCGACGGCGTACGCGATCTCCGCGTACCCGGTGCCGGTGGCGAACCTGGCCTTCTTCTCGACGACGTCCTTGTAGTCGTGCAGCCCCTTCGGATTGCCCTTGCGGACGACGAAGGCGTCCAGCATCTGGTAGTCCGGGTCGGAGAAGATGACCTGTTCACAGCGCTCCGGGTTGATGTACATCCCGGCGGAGACCACGTCGAACTGCTGGGAGTTGAGCCCCGGGATGAGCGAGCCGAACTCCGTCGGCACCGGCTGCACCCGGTCGACGCCGAGCCGCTTGAAGACGGCCTTCGCCAGCTCCGGCGCCTCGCCGGTCAGCTCGCCGTCCCTGTCGATGTACCCGAAGGGAATCTCTCCCGCGATGCCGAGCCGTACGACGCCCTGCGCCCTCAGCCGGCCGAGGAGGTCACCGCCTCCCGTGGCGGAGGCCGTGGCCACCCGGCTGCAGCCGGCGGCCCCCAGCGCGGCGGCCGCGCCGAGCGCCGAAACGCCCGTGAGCAGCGACCGCCGGCCGGGTTTTCTTATGTGTACGTCCTGAGTGTCGTTCTCAAGTGGTGGAGCCATGGCGGCGCGGCTACCCGAGACCACCCGGGTTATTCGGACCGATTCCATCCGCTCGCGGGCGGAGGCGCCCCCCGGACCCCGGTGGAGCCGTGCGGCGCACGGCTCCCCGCCGTCCCGGGACGTCCGGTGTGCGAACGGAATCCGGCCCGCTCGGGGACGGCGACTCCTAAGGCCGGTGACCCCGCTCGGCCCTCAATGCCCGGGTACGTACCCGCGCTCCTTGTCGACCACGTTCCGCAGAGGTCTCCCGCTCTCCCAGCGGTCGAACAACTCCACGAACTGCGCGCCGAGTTCGTCCCGCCAGCCGACGGTGTCCCCGCTCATGTGCGGCGACACGATCAGCCCGGGGACGTCCCACAGCGGGCTGTCCGGGCCGAGCGGCTCGTGCGCGAAGACGTCCAGCGCGGCGCCCGCGATCCACCGCTTCGTCAGCGCCTCGGCCAGCGCGTCCTCCACGACGAGCTGACCGCGCCCCACGTTGACGAAGCGCGCCGACGGCTGCATCACCCCGAAGCGCCGCGCGTCGAACATGCCCCGCGTGGCCCCGGTCAGCGGCGCGGCGGCCACCACCCAGTCGGCGCGCGCCATCAGCCGGTCCAGATCGCCGGGGCCGTGGACGCCGGTCCTGGGGGTGCGCCCCACCAGCGCGGTCGTGACGCCGAGCGCCTTGAGGGTCGCGGTGATCGCGCGCCCGATCGGCCCGGAACCCACCACGCACGCCCGGGTGCCCGCCACCCGCTGGGACTCGCGGTGGCGCCACTCGCGCTCGCGCTGGAGCGCCCAGGTGCGCGGCAGGTCCTTGGCCATCGCGAGGACGAGGGCGGCGACGTACTCCGCGACGGGCTGCTCGAAGACGCCGCGCGCGTTGGTCACCACGGTGTCGGAGGCGACGAGTTCGGGGCAGAGCAGATGGTCCGCGCCGGCGCTCGCCGTGTGCACCCAGCGCGGTCGCGGGCCCTCGCCGGGCCAGGCGCGGCGCACGGCGTGCGAGGTGAAGTCCCACACGAGCAGAACGTCGGCCCGGGGCAGCCGCTCGGCCAGCGTGGACTCGTCGGCGTGCTCGATCCGCACCCGTCCGGTCAGCCGGCCGAGGCGGGGGAGCGGCTCGGCGTCCAGGACGAGCAGGGTCGTCCCGGACCGGTCGCCGGTCATCGGGGAGGCACCGTTTCGCACCACGCGTCCGCTCCTCTGAACAGGGGGAAAGGCCGCCCGAGATGCGCGGATCGTTCACGCTCGCACCCGGGACCGCCTTCGTCAACACGGCCCCCGCGGGCTCCCTCGCCCACCCACGGAAACAGCGGCCCGGCGTGACCGCCGCCCGGCCGCCGGGAATAACCGGGGACACCCTCCTGTTCGTGCAACGAGGAGTACGCGACGGAGCAAACAGGAGGCACCCCGGTGGCAGAGACGGACGAAATCCGAGGCAGGGCGCAGGGCACCGCCCCGGTACCCCTCTCCGTACTGGACCTCGTCACGGTCGGCGCGGGCCGCACCGCGACCGACGCGCTGCGCACCAGCGTCGCCCTCTCCCGTCTCGCGGAATCACGCGGCTTCCACCGCTACTGGGTGGCCGAGCACCACTCGATGCCGGGCGTCGCCTCGTCCTCACCGGCCGTGATCCTCGCTCACCTGGCCGCCCACACTGACCGCATCCGGCTGGGCTCGGGCGGCGTGATGCTGCCGAACCACGCCCCGCTGGTGATCGCCGAGCAGTTCGGCACGCTGGAGGCCATGGCGCCGGGCCGGGTCGACCTGGGCCTCGGCCGGGCCCCCGGCACCGACGGCGCGACCGCCGCCGCCCTGCGCCGCACGGACCGGCTGAACGAGGGCGCCGACGACTTCCCCGAGCAGCTCGCGGAGCTGGTCCGCTTCCTGGACGACGACTTCCCCGACGGGCACCCCTACGGCCGCATCCACGCCGTCCCCGGACCGGTCCAGGCGACCTCGCCCGGCGGCGTGCAGTCCCCGCACCGGCCCCCCGTCTGGCTGCTGGGCTCCTCCGGCTTCAGCGCCCGGCTGGCCGGCGTCCTCGGCCTCCCGTTCGCCTTCGCCCACCACTTCTCGGCCCAGAACACGGTCCCGGCCCTGGACCTCTACCGCGAGTCCTTCCGGCCGAGTGCCGTCCTGGACGCGCCGTACGCCCTCATCGGCGTCTCCGCCCTCGCCACGGACGACGAGCGGGAAGCCCGCCGCCAGGTCCTCGCCGCCGCCCTCAACATGGTGCGGCTGCGAACCGGCCGCCCCGGCCTGGTCCCGACGCCCGAGGAGGCGGAGGCCTACGACTTCTCGCCCATGGAGCGGGAGTTCGTCGACAGCTGGAACGCCAACGTCATCCACGGCACCGCCGACGAGGTGCGGGCCGGCCTCGACGACCTCCAGAAGCGCACCGGCGCCGACGAGTTGATGATCACGGGCAACGCGCACGGCGGCGACGTGCGCCTGCGCTCGTACGAACTCATCGCGGACGCCTACGGTTTGCCGGCGCCCGCCTGAACGGACGGCGCCGTCAGCAGCTCGGCGATGCGGTCCGGGGCCACCGGGCGGGAGTAGAGCCACCCCTGCCCGGTGTCGCAGCCGATCCCGCGCAGCCGGCCCGCCTGCGCCGAGGTCTCCACGCACTCGGCGGTCACCGTCAGGCCGAGCCGGTGGGCGAGTTGGATGAGGGCCTCCACGATGACCTCGTCGGCGGGGTTGGGGTGGCCGTCCGCCCCGTCGGGGTTCTCGTACTGGAAGCCCCGGACGAAGGAGCCGTCCAGCTTCAGCACGGACACCGGCAGCCGGCTGAGGTAGGCCAGGTTCGAGTACCCGGTGCCGAAGTCGTCGATGGCGATGCGTACGCCCATGTCGCTGAGCGCCTGGAGGGTCTGCAGGGGACGGCCGGCCGAGCCCATCACCGCGGACTCCGTCAGCTCCAACTGGAGCAGGTGCGGGGCGAGTCCGGTCTCCGCGAGGACCCGCGCCACGTCCTCGACGAGGTCCGAGTCCCACACCTGGCGCACCGCCACGTTGACGCTGACGAAGATCGGCTCCGTGTCCGGATGGTCGAGCTGCCAGCGCCGGGCCTGCCGGCAGGCCGTGGCCAGCACCCAGCGGCCCAGCTGCACGATCGAGCCGTCCTCCTCGGCGAGTCCGATGAACCGATTCGGCGTCAGCATCCCGAACTGCGGGTGGTTCCAGCGCACCAGCGCCTCGACCCCGCGCACCCCGCCGTCCTCCATGCTCACCAGCGGCTGGTACTCGAGGACGAACTCCTCGCGGTCGACGGCCGGGCGCAGGGTGGAGGACAGCGCCTGGCGCGTCATGCGGTGGGCGTTGCGCTCCGGGTCGAAGAGGGTCCAGCGGGACTTGCCGTCGGCCTTGGCCCAGTACAGCGTCGTGTCCGCGGCCTGCATCAGCCCCGTCGCGGTGGTCCCCGCCGCGTGCCGCTCGACCACGCCGATGGACGCCGACACCGACAGCCGCCGTCCTGACAGGTCGAAGGGCGCCTCCAGCGCCCGCAGCACGGACTCGGCGAGGTCGGCGAGCTGTTCGGTGCCGGTGGAGTCCTCCACGAGCAGGGCGAACTCGTCGCCGCCGAGCCGGGCCACCAGGGGCGTGGCGGCCCGGGCGTGGCCCGCCTGTTCGGCGCAGCGCGTGAGCCGTTCGGCGACGGCCGCCAGCAGCCGGTCGCCGACGCGGTGGCCGAGGGTGTCGTTGACCGCCTTGAACCCGTCGAGGTCCAGGTAGCAGAGGCCGATCCGGCCGGTGCCGCTCTCCTCGTACGCCTCCGCCTCGAGGGCGGCCGTCAGGCGCTCGAAGAACAGGGTGCGGTTGGGCAGCCGGGTCACCGGGTCGTGCATCTGCAAATGCCGCAGCCGGGCCTGGAGTTCACGCCGGGCGCTGACGTCGGCGACGGACATCAGGACCGTCTCCTCCTGGGGCAGCGGGGTCACCGTGACCTGGGCCCAGAGGCTGTAGCCGTCGGGGTGCTTGATCCGGCGCGTGCAGCGCAGCCGTGCCTGCCGGCCGCCCAGCACCTCGCGGTACGCGTGCCAGGTCCGTGGGTCGGTCGCCAGGTCCACCAGGTCGGACGCGGTCCGTCCGACGAGCGCCTCGGAGCCGGTGCCCAGCAGCAGGCCCAGCGTGTCGTTGGCGACGACCACCAGGTCCGCGCGGTCCACGACGGCCATGGCGAGCGGTGCGGCGGCGAAGGCGGCACCGAAGGTCCGGCCGGGCCGCAGGGCGGACACGGCGTCGAGCGGCGCGTCGGCGACCGCCTCGTGCAGCGTCTCCTGGGGGTCGCTCGGGTCCTCCGCGGTCGCCGTGCCCGGCGGCGCGCCGGCCGCGGGGTGGGACGACATGGGCGTACGAGGAGATGGGTCGATGTGACGCTCTGTGACGGCCGGCCGGATGAGGTCTGCCGCGGTCGCCGGCCCTTCGGACGTTCCGCTCACCGCTCGCTCCCGCAGTGCACTCGTTCTTCGTATGGGTCTCGTCGGGGTACTCGGCCGAACGGGGGACGGCCGCACAAGCCGGGCCCGTGCAGGAAAGTGTGCCGATCATAGAGGTTGACCCCGGGGCCTTCCAGCCACCGCCCGGCGTCGCGGCAGAACCGTCCCTTCTGGCAGATCGTTTCTGCCCGCCCCTGGACAGCTTCCTTCCTGCGGCGATCGCTTGTGACGTTCTGTGAGTGCTCGGGGTGTCGCCCTCCGAGCACTCTCACTCTTCTGGTGCAGACAAACAGGGCGTAATAGTACAAATACACACAGGCTGGGTGCGGTGTCCTGAAAACCGCATCCGGAGGTCGACGTGCCGCGTCCGCTGCCACTGAAGGGGCTCACTCGCGAGGCCCTGCGGAGTCTCACCCGTGACGGGGCGCCCCGCCTGCGCAGTACCGCGGCCGCCTTCACGTCGATGACCGCTCTGGCCGCCACCTCACTGGTCACCGCTCCGGCACTCGCCGAACCGCTCGCGGCGCCGTGTGTCCTGAAGCGGACCCCGGCGCACCACTCGGAGGGCGTCGACACCTGGAACGCCTCCTATCCGCGCCCCACCCGCGCCCTCGACGCGGTCATGGTGTTTCTTTCATTCCCCGATTCCGAGCCCACGACCACACCCGCCGAACTCACCGCCGACTATTTCCCGTCCACGACCCGGTTCTTCGAGCGCGCCTCCTACGGCAAGTTCACCCTGCGCCCCCATCCGCAGCGCCGGTGGATCCGGATGCCCCGCCCCTCCACGGCGTACGCCATACAGCGCGACTGGAACGCCGCGCACCGCGGCGCCTACCTTCGCGACGCGCTGCGGGCGGCCGACGGCGGGGTCGACTTCTCGCGCTACGACATCGTCTACTTCGTGGCCGATCCGGACGCGCCGGGCGTCGACTCGGACGCGACGAAGGTGGTCAACCTCGACACTCCGCTGCGCGCCGACGGCAAGGAGATCCGGCGGGTGGTCACGGTGTTCGAGAAGCACCCGCCGGACCGGCTGGTCCTCGCCCACGAGACGGGCCACGTCTTCGACCTGCCGGACCTCTACCACCGCCCCTCCGACGGCAAGGGCGACTGGGACACCCATGTCGGCGACTGGGACCTGATGGGCAGTCAGTTCGGTTTGTCACCCGACCTGTTCGGCTGGCACAAGTGGAAACTGGGCTGGCTCGAACCCCGGCAGGTCAGCTGCGTCTCGGGGCCGGGCAGCACGCGCCTCACCCTGGAACCGCTGGGCACGGGGCCGGCGGGGACGGCGGCCGCGGGCCCGCCGCCGGCGGACGCCGCGGCGGAGCCCGGCATGCCGGGCGCCCGGCCGTGGCCCGCCGCCCGGATCCCGGGTGCGGACGAACAGCTCCCCGGCACGGACACCGGAGGAGCAGGACCGGACCACCGGACCCCCGAGCCGGGGGAGCGGTCCGTCGGCGCGGGCGGGCGGACCGTCGGCACCGCCGGGCAGCCGGCCGGTGCCGGGGGTCCCGCTCTCGGCCTGGGGGCCCGCACACTGACGACGGGGCGCGGCACGAAGCTGGCCGTGGTGCGCACGGGGCCGGACAGCGCGCTCGCCGTCGAGGTGCGCGCCCCGGCGGGCAACGACGGCGCGAGCTGCACGCAGGGCGTCCTCGTGTACCGCGTCCGCAGCGAGACCGAGTCCGGCGGCGGTCCCATCGAGGTGCTCGACGCGCATCCCCGGTCCGAGGGGTGCTGGGACGACTCGGTCTACCCGCCGCTGGCGGACGCGCCGGTCGGTCTGGGCGAGAGTTTCACGGTGCCGGGCGAGAACGTCCGGGTCGAGGTGGAGGACCGTACGGCGTCGGGCTCCTGGACGGTGAAGATCACACCCGGCTGAGGCAGGGGGGAGGGCGTCGGGAGCCGCGCGGCGACGGACACTCGCGTCCTGGGGGCGTCTCCGCGGATCCGGCGGGCCGGACGGCGATGGAGGGCGTCTTCGTGGTCCCGCACGGCGGGCGGCGGGCGGCGGGCGGCGACGGGGGCGGAAACGACGATGGCGAGACAAGTTCGTGAACTTGTCTCGCCATCGACAACGTGCGCCGCCAGGGACTCGAACCCCGGACCCGCTGATTAAGAGTCAGCTGCTCTAACCAACTGAGCTAGCGGCGCCTGCTGACGTCGTAGACCTTAGCATCCTGATCGGCGGGAGGAAAAATCGATATCCGCACCGCCGCCGAGGCCGCGGCGCGGGCCGCGCGGACGGCCGCCCAGAGCAGGATCTCGGGCCCCGGGAGCCACGGCCGACGGCAGTCGGGAGCGACGAGCCAGCGGGATTCCGGCCGGTCAGGGCCCTCGCCGGCCACCGTCGGGCGCAGGGCGGGCACGGTGACGGCGTCTCCGGTCCCGTGACACAGCAGCGGCGGGACCGCACCGCACCGGCCGGGTCCCGCGTCGGCTCGGGAGCCCCAGTCCTCCCACGCCAGGAGCGAGGGCAGGCGCTGCGCCGTGCCGGGCGCGGCGAAGAGGAGCATGCGCCCCCGGTAGAAGGCCACCGGGCCGGAGCCGGGTCCCTCGTCCCAGAGCCGGTCGAGCATCCGGCGCCCGAAGACGGCGGGGGCGTTGACGACGTCGAAGGCGGCGCCGCAGGGCAGGGCCACCGGGGCGCCGGGGCGCTCCTCCCAGAGGGCGAGCGTGCTGCGCGGATACGTCCCGGCGGAGGCGAGCCACGCGGCGCCCTCCGAGGTGACGTCCGTGACCTCGAAGCGGCCGGGGGTCGGCGCGTCCACGGAGGAGCCGCGAGGGAAGGTGCCTGCCTGGTTCCGTGTGTCGCTCATGCCGTCTACATCTACCGGGGGTGAGCGGCCTGTTTCGGAGAGTTGCCGGAATCCGGGACAGAGAGGCGGGGAGGGGAGTATCTTGCCCGCCTGGCATATGCCAGGACGCCTTGCGGACCGGTCGACCGGGTGTTCCGGCGCGAGCTCCGGCCCGGGGGAGCGGCTCTCCGTCCGGCGGCGGGGTCAGGCGTGGTCGCTGATCCCGTGGCCGTGGCTCCGGCCGCCTCCGTCGTCACCGCCGCGCAGCAGGTCGCGGCCGAACTCGACCATCTTCCTCGCGTAGTCCTCGGTCCACTGCGCCCGCTCGGCGATCGCGGCGTGCGTGAGCCGGTCGAAGCGGCGCGGGTCGGCGAGCTGGGCGGCGGCGATGGCCTGGAACTCCACGGCCCGGTCGGCCGCGGCACGGAACGCCTGGGTCAGCTCCGTCGCCCGCGTCAGCAGGGCACGCGGGTCGTCCATCGACTCCAGGTCGAAGAAGTGCTCCGGGTCGGCCGCCGCCTGGGCCGGCTCGAAGAGCAGGGGCGCGGGGCGTAGCCGCGGTTCGTTATGACGCGGCGTGGGCTCCGCCATGTCTTCTCCTCCTCGTACGGTTCCGGTGGCCCCGCGGCGAGCATGGGCCACCGTCCATTGTCTCCCGACGGTGCAAGTGGGCCCTTGGCACTCGTGTGCGACCGCCCACGGCACCGTGAACGGGGCCCGCGGAGGCCCGGATCAGGGCCGCCAGGCCACCCGGTGCTCCGACAGCCGCGCCAGGACCGCGTGGTTCGCCTCCCAGCCGTCCGGGCTGTGACGATCGGCCGCCTGCGGCGGCGTGCCGGACTCCGTCCGGCGGGTCGCGCGGCGTCGCGGTGGTCGTCCCCGGGGCGATCACGGCCGCCAGGCCACCCGGTGCTCCGACAGCCGCGCCAGCACCGCGTGATTCGCCTCCCAGCCGTCCGGGCTGTGACGATGGGCCGCCTGCGGCGGCGTGCCGGACTCCGTCCGGCGGGTCGCGCGGCGTCGCGGTGGTCGTCCCCGGGGCGATCACGGCCGCCAGGCCACCCGGTGCTCCGACAGCCGCGCCAGCACCGCGTGGTTCGCCTCCCAGCCGTCCGGGAACTTGACCGTGACGCCGAGCTGGACGGGCTCCGTCGACGGGTGGTCGTCCAGCAGGTCCGAGACACCCGCCCGACACACCACGATGCAGGCGTGCCGGTGCCGGGAGGCCAGGACGCACAGCCGGCCCGTCTCCAGGTGGAACGCCGTCGCGTCGGGCCGCCCGGACAGCGGGTGCAGGACCACCGTCACGTCGAACTCGCGGCCCTGGAGCCGGTTCGCCGTGTCCACCGTGACGTCCGTGACGCCCAGCCCGGTCAGGGCGGCCCGTACGGCGGCGGCCTGGTCGCGGTGTGCCGTGCCGACGGCGATCCGGTCGGCGGTCAGCGGCACCGGGTCGGGCGACCGCTCCGAGGTGGCCGCACCGCCCCGGTCCAGCAGCCGGCGCACGACCAGGGCCACCGCCCGGACCGCCTCCGGGTCGGTGCGCGGAGTGTGCCGGGCGGGCAGCTCCAGCAGGCCCCAGCCCGCCTCCGCCGCCTCGTCGATCACCCGGTCGGGGCCCGAACCGTCCGAGGGGACGGCGAAGCCCAACCGGCGGTCGCCGTGGTCCGTGCCGCTGCGGAACGGCGTGTACGGGTAGAACGCGTCCGAGACGAGCGGCGCGGCCGAGGCGGGCAGCCGCCACGACACCGGCAACCGGTGCTGCGGCAGCTCGGGGTTGTGGGCCAGCAGGGTCGTCACGGCCGACGCGGACGGGTCGTACGACAGGCCGGCCCACTGCTCCGACCCCACGATCGAGAACGGGTCGAGCTGCCCCGGGTCGCCCACGAACAGCGCCCGCTCGAACAGTCCCGCCACGGCGAGCAGCGCGTCCGAGCGCATCTGGTACGCCTCGTCGACGATCGCGTGCCGCCAGGGCTCCACGCCCTTGACGTGGGCCCACTTGGCGGCCGTCGAGATGACGACCGACAGCCCGGCGAGGTCGGCGGCCTTCGCGGACTTGCGGACGTTCGCCAGGTCGTCGAGCGCCTTGTCGTACGGGTCGGGGTCGCTGCTGTGCAGGCGGCCGACGGACAGCTCGGGATTCTTCTCGGCGAGCCGCAGGACCAGGTCGTCGACCTGCGCGTTCGTCTGGGCGATGACCATCAGCGGCCGTCCCGCGGCGGCCAGTTCGAGCGCGGCCCGCACCACCAGCGTCGACTTGCCGGCACCGGGCGGCGAGTCCACGACGACCCCCCGGTGCGTGCCGTGCAGGGTGTCGCGCAGGATCGCGTCGGTGGCGCGGCCGGCGGCGGCACCCGGGTCGGTGGGGACGGCGGAAAGGCCGGTCACAGGACGTCCTCCTCGGTCACCGGGTCGGGGGCGGGAGCGGCGACGGACTCGCCCGGCGGGCCGCCGTGGGTCCACGGCGTCTCCTCCGGGTCGGGCAGTTTCGCCCCGCCGCGCTGCTCGTGCTCGAAGAGGGTGAAGCAGACGAGGTCCCCCTTCTCCGGCACCGACCCGGCCTCGGGCTCCTTGCCGCGCCCCATCTTGTCGACGATCCGCAGCACCACGAGCCCACCGGAATCCGCCTCCCCGGGCTCCGCGCGTTCCCCGTGGTCCTCGTATCCCACGAACTCGGCGGCCTGCGGCTTGCCGCCGAGCGAGCGGTAGACCTTCGCACGCTCCCCGAGATGAGGCCGGTCGTCGGTGCGCACGGTCACCAGGGGGCGCGGGCTGGGCCGCTTGCCCTCGCTGTACGCCATGACGACATCGGTCACCTCGCCCGCGAACGCCTCGCCCGCGAGCCGCCGTCCGGCCATCACCAGCGGGTCGTCCAGGGCCTCCTGCGCCTCCAGGCGGGCCTGTTCGCGCTCGCGGGTGGCCAGCTTGTTCGCGGCGGTGACGGCGTCGTCGCGGCGCGGCTGCGGGGGCTCGCCGGCGACGACCCGGTCGCGGTGGCCCGTGAACGACCAGCGGTCCCGGGTCCACCGGTCGGCGACGTGTGCCCCCTCGGGCAGCGCCCGCAGCAGGTCCAGTCCGCGCCACACCGCGTCCCAGGTGGGCCGGGTCCGGCTCTCCACCAGGGCGCGGATCCGCCCCTCGGCCGCGGTCAGTTCACCGAGCCGGTCGTCGGCCTCCAGACCGTCCTCGGCGGCGGCCAGTGCCGTACGCGCGCGGTCGTAGCGCTCGATGGCGGGCGCCAGCAGCTTGTTGTCGAAGGCGGGGTCGGTGGCCGGTCCGGCGGGCGGGCACAGCAGCTGCCCCCCGGAATCGCGCGTCAGCTCCGCCCGCAGGGCCGCCTCGGCGCCGGACTCGCCCGGCGCCGGGTCGATCCACGCGAGCAGGGCACCCAGGTGCTGGTCCTCCAGGCTGCTCTGCCCGGTCGCCCAGTGCCGGGACAGCACGTCGGACAGGGCTAGCAGCAGGGAGGAACCGGGCACCCGCGCCCGCTCCCCGTAGTGCGTCAGCCACCGCCCGAGCAACGGCACCCGGGGCGGCGCCGGATGAGGCGCCTCGGGCTCCTCCTCGGCGGTGCGCCGGAACCGCATGGAGCGCCCCAGCAGCCGTACGAACTCCACGCCCGCCCGGCTCGGCACGATCAACTGGGGCGCGTCCGCGCACAGTTCGACCTCGACCTTGACGCGCTTGCCGGTCTCCGGGTCGGTCTCCGTGCGCTCGGCGGCCTCCACCACACCGGCGTACGCGTCGATGTACGGCAGGACGACCGCGGCCAGTTCGGCCAGGAACGCGAACCGCAGGTCACGGTCCCGGGGCTGCGGTACGACGAGCAGGCGCGGCGCGTCCCGGTCGGTGCCGACGAGCGCTCCGAGCGGGGCACCGGCCTCGCCCGCGGTGGTCAGCGGGACGAAGACGAGGGGCCGCTCCGACAGGTGCCGGTGCCGCACCGTGGCGGCCGGCTGGGCGCGCCCGCTGCTGACGGCCTCCAGGCGGGCCAGCGTGGTGATCAGCGACAAGGGGCCACCTCCGGAAGCGCTTCCTGGCCCTGGTGGGGCACGGTGCGGGAGCGCAGCGCCTCGGCCCGGAGCGCTGCCGCCCTGCGCAGGGCGGCCACCGCGGGATCCCGCGGGTCGCCGGCCTCGCCGTGGGCCGCGGCCAGCACGTCGCCGACCGTCGTCAGGCCGCCCAGCTCGGCGCGCAGGGAACGGCCCAGCGACGTCACCGCGCTCTCGCCGCGCGAGCGGTCCCGGCAGTGGAAGGCCAGCTCGCAGGCGGCCAGGCACTCGGGCGCGTAGGCCGCGGGAACCGCCTCGACGGCCGCGGTCAGGTCGGGCGCCGGGCGGTCCGGGGCGAAGCAGGTGCCCTCCGGGAGGGCGCCCGCGATGTCCTCGACGCGGGTGAGGCGGGCGAGCTGGCGGCGGGTGACCGCACGCTGCTTGCGCACGTCCACGGCGGACGCCGTCGGCAGGTTCGAGAAGTCCTTGGGGCACACGAGCAGCACCCGGTGCCGCACCTCGGGGGCGGGGTCGATCAGCGCGGCGACGCGCTCCAGCGCCAGCACGTACACCGCGGACTGACGGGCGGCTGCGCCCACCTTCGCCGGGTCCGCCGAACCGTCCAGCATCGGGAACGACTTGATCTCGACGACCGTCCAGCCGCCGTCGGGGTGCACGACCACCGCGTCCGGCTCAAGGAAGGCGGGGGAGCCCGCCACGTCCAGCGCGAGCATCGGATGGTCGAGCAGGGTCCAGGCCCCGGACCCGGTGGCCTCGCGCAGCGCCAGCGCCGTACGCGCCGCGCGTCCCTCGGGGCCCGCGGCGGTGAGGTCGGGGACGACACCGGCGGCGGGCGGCTCGGCCCGCGGGTCCAGCGTCTCGTGCACGAGCCGCAGCAGTTCGGCGCCGCCGTCGGCCTTCACCCGGGCCTCGAACGCGTTGCCCCGCGTGAAGGCGAACTGCGACTGGCCGAAGGCGGACGGCGAACCCAGCGCGTCGGCCAGCCTCGCCTTGTCGACTCCCGCGCCGTCCAGCAGGGCGCGGCGCTCACAGCCGGGGTTGGCGGCGAGCGCCGCGAGGGCCCGTGCGTCCAGTGCCTTCGGCGGGACGTCCGGGCCGCGCAGCTCAGCGAGCCGCTGCCGCAGCGCCTTCCCCCGCGTCGGCGGGAGAGGCGTCCGGCTCGGCTCCCGGTCCGGTTCGGGACTCGCGCTGTCGGGGAATTCGCTCACCCGCGGAAGTCTTGCACTCTCCACTGACAATCGAGGAACCCGCGCCCCGCGAGACCAGTGCGACGGGAGCGAAACGGGATCCCAGCCGGGCCCTGGCGGACTCCGCGCACCGCAGCACGAGCGGGGTCAGCGCCAGTCCGGCACCCATCACGGCGGCTCCCGCGACGGCGTCGAGGAAGTAGTGGTTCGCGGTACCCATGACGACGATCGTGGTGAGCAGCGGATAGGCGACGCCCGCGGCCTTGGCGGCCGGGGTCCGGCCGTGGCGCCAGAGCATCACTCCGCACCACAGCGACCAGCCGACGTGCAGGCTGGGCATCGCCGCGTACTGGTTGGTCATGCCGCCCAGCCCGCGCGGCGCGCTCGCCTCGCCGCCCCACCAGCCGTAGTCGCTGTACTGGGCCATCGTGTCCACGAAGCCGTGGCTCGCCGCGAGCAGCCGGGGCGGGCAGGTGGGCAGCAGCGTGAAGCCGATCAGGCCGATGAACGTGGACGTCATCAGCCAGGTGCGGGCCGCCCGGTAGCGCACCGCGCGGGAGCGGAACAGCCACACCAGGATCAGCGGGGTGACCAGGTAGTGCAGGGAGGCGTACCAGAAGTCGGCGGGTACGCCGATCCAGGCGTGGTGCGTGAAGAGACGGTTCAGCGGATGCTCGGCGTTGAGGTGGAGGACCTTCTCCACGCGCAGGATCGCCAGACCGTGGTCGACGGCGCCGGCCACGTCGCCCCGGGCGAGCAGGCGGCCCGCCGAGTAGCACGCGTACACCAGCACGATCAGCGGGAGCTCGGTCCACCAGCGCAATCGGGTACGTGCGATCGCCCCGGTGCCGGGTGCCTCGGTCTGCGGCATCCGATCGCCCTCCCCCTTCTACTGCAGTCCTGGGGCCGATGGCCCGCTCGTCCACTTTACGGTGTATGTGCGCGCCGTCGAGCGGCGCCCCCGGCCCTCGAAGACGCCGGGATCGCCCTGCGGGTTGCCCCGTGCGAGTGTGCGCGATGATGGAGTCATCCGCCTCTCACTTCCCCCGGAAGGGCTCCTCATGGCACCGCGCATCCTGCTGGCCCGGCACGGACAGACGGAATGGTCGCTGTCCGGCAGACACACCGGCAGGACCGACATCCCGCTCCTGGAGGAAGGCCGGCGCGGTGCCAAACTACTGGGCGAACGGCTTCACCGGGCGCCGTTCGGCGCTCTGCCGGGTCTCGAAGTGCGCACGAGTCCGCTCTCACGCGCGCGTGAGACGTGCGAACTGGCCGGCTTCGGTGAGCGCGCGAGCACCTGGGACACGCTCATGGAGTGGGACTACGGGCAGTACGAGGGCATGACCCCGGCGGAGATCCAGGCGGTCCGGCCGGGCTGGTTCATCTGGCGCGACGGCGTCCCCGGGGGCGAGACCCTGGAGCAGGTCTCCGCGCGCGCGGACGAGACGGTCGCCTGGGCCCGCGCCGAGGACCGCGACGTCCTGGTCTTCGCCCACGGGCACATCCTCCGCGCCATCGGCGCCCGCTGGCTCGGCCTGCCGATCGACTTCGCCGCCCGCGTCCGCCTCAACCCGACGTCCCTGTCCGTCCTGGGCTGGGCCTACGGCGAGCCCGCGATCGAGGCCTGGAACGACTGCGGCCACCTGGCGGGCTAGCCTCCCGCCCCTTCCGCCGCGGCGCCCGCTCACGGTTCACGCCGTGCGCGGCAGGCTCGCGTGCCGGTCGAGGAACGCCGACACCCCCGACGCCCGCCGGTGCGGGAGGAGCACCCGGGCCGTGCCCGCCAGCATCGTCTGGATGCGGGAGGACTGGACCTCGTCGAGGAGGTCCAGGACGCGCGAGCCCGCCGCCGCGGCCTCGTCGGGACGGCCGCCGCGCGCGAGGTCGTCGGCCAGCTCGGCCGTGTAGAGGGCGATGTTGCGGGTGAAGTGCGGGTCCTGGAGGTGGGCGGCGCGCCGGGCGTGCCGGGCCGCGCGCGGCCAGTCGCCCAGCGTCGACCAGCACTGCGCCTCCAGCACCTCCAGCTCGGCCTCCCCGTAGAAGCTCATCCACTCGGGGTCGGCCGCCGAGGACCCCCGCGCGAAGAGGGCCTGCGCGCGGGCCAGGGCGCGCTCGCAGCCGGTGCGGTCGGCGAGCCCCGCCCAGCCGCCCGCCTCCCGCAGCGCGAGCAGGGACAGCAGCCGGGGCGAGCCCAGGCCCAGGGCGGCGCGCTGCGCCGCCTGCGCCGCCCGCACCGCCTCGCGGGGGCGGCCCGCGTCCCGGGCGAGGAACGCCGTGTTGCAGAAGGCGTGCGCCTCCAGGCCGGCGTCCCCGGACATCCGGGCGGTCGCCAGCGCCTCCGCGTAGTGCGAGCGCGCGTCGTCGAAGCGGCCCGAGTCGTGGGCCAGCCACCCGACGGAGATGGCCAGTTCGCCGGCGCCCGAGTACAGCCGGTCCGCGGTCGACTGCCGCATCGTTCCGGCGTCGAGCAGCGCGTAGGCGGTGCGCAGCGGGGTGGCCGCCCTCCGGTACAGGCCGTCGGCGCCGTGCCGGTCGTCGAGCAGCCTGATGTTGCGGACGGCCTCCTCCAGCGCCCCCGCCTCGGGGGTCCCGGCCCGGCGCACCGGCCCGTCCGCGGCCGACGCGGGCGCGCCGAGGGCGAGCCCCAGGGGGCCCAGCGGGCTCAGGGAGGCGGCGGCCACGGTGGCGGTGCCGCCGGTCATGAATGCGCGACGCTGCACGTCGCTCTCCTTGTGGTTCTGATCGTGGTACTCGTGCGCGGCGCACGTGTCTTGCGGGTCATACGGGTCCCGGAGCCCGTCCGACTCAAGCGGGGCGGGGGACAGGCTCGTGAGGTGGGCGGGGGGCGCCTTGTCCGACGGACGCGCCCCCCGGCCGCGCACCGACGAGCGGGGCGCGAAGCCAAGGTCGGCCAGGGTGCGGCCGGGAAACATGTGCAGGAACACCCGTTCGTAGGCGTAGTTGGGGCAGCGGATCTCGCCCGCCTCGACGCGCCCGATGTACCGCGCGTCGCAGCTGACCCCCTCGCCGATCTCCCGCGCCGCCCTGCGCACCGCGGCGGCGAACTCGCCCGGTGAGCGGTGCCCGCGCAGCCGCCGAAAGGCGAGGTTCGGCCGTGGCGGCCGGGGGTACTCGGACGAGGTCACCGTTGACGACGTCATGGCCGGGCCCTCTCTTGCGAACCGTCGAACCCTGCCGGACCCGAGGCGAGTTGTCCGTTAACCGCCCGATCGTCGCTCTGGTTCCGGCGGGCAAGAACGTACCTGCTGTGCCGGGCCCGATATCCGGGGTTTGGCTACAAACCGGATATCCCATACCCGATCTGCCATGAACTGCCATCCTTTGCGGCGGAGTTCCGCCGTAGCCGTTGACGCCCTGACGCGTTGAACCCGGTGGACCGGGAGCCGCCCGAACTCCCGACCTACTCGTCAGGAGGAGGGTTCCGTGTTGGAGGCCGGGATGAAGACCAGGCAGAGCACCGAGTTCCGTACGACGTCGGCCGCGGCGCGATCCAGACCGCACGCCGAGTGCGCCGCCCCGCCGGGGCGGGACAGCGACCTGGATCTGGTGACCGTTCCCGCGCGGCAGGGACTGGAGGCGGTCGACATCCTCCGCCGCGGTTCCTCCGAGTCCGTCGGACCGGTACTGCACGACGACAACGGCGACACCCTCGGCTTCCTGGTGCCGCCCGGCACGGCGGACGCCTGGGACCTGCCGGGCAGCACCTGTACGCAGACCAACGGACGCGGGGTGAGCCTCGCGCCGGAGCCGCCCGTCGAGGGCTCCGACTGGCTGCTCCCGCCGGGCGACGCGGACCTCGCCACGGACCCGGCGGTGCTGCGCGCGGCGCTCGGGGAGGCCGCCCGCCTCATCGAGGCCGCCGACAACTGCCGCTGACCCCGGCTCCCGAGCCGTACGCTCCCCGCGCCGACCGCCCGCCCACCGGACCGCCCCCGCCCCGAGCAGGTGGTACCGGCCACCGGACGCCCCCAGCCGTACGCTCCGCCCCCGAGCCGGCCGCCCCGGCACCCGAGCGCGTCACCCCGGGTCCCGCCGGTCTCGCCCGGCCCCGCCGTACCCCGGCCACAGCGCAGGCCCGGCCGTCTGCCCCGCAGATGCCGGCCCGCCGCCGCCCTCCCCGCCTCTCCCGCTCGGCACGGCCGACCCCGGAACCGTGCGTCCGCCGAGGTACCCGCGCCTTCCGTGCCGTCGACCGGCGCAGCCCCTCGGACTCCCGGTTCACCGAGTGCGCCCCGGGCTCCGGCGCCTTCGCGCCCGGGTTCCCCGGATCGGCACAAGCCGCCCCGCACTCCTGAGCCCGCGAAGGCCCTTTGCGCCCCCGGCGCCTTCGCACCCGGACTCCGTCACCGCCGCCCCCGATGTCCCCCCGGCCGCCGTGCGGGCCCGCCGGTGGGCCGACCTCCTCGCGCGCGTCGATAATGACGGGATGGGCAAGTCGAAGAGCGGCAGGAGCGCGCGGCGCGGGCAGGGGGCCGACGCCGTCGTCGAGCCGGTCGACGGCGGGCTCGCGGAGCTGATACCCGACCCGGACCGGGCCCGCGCCTGGACCCTGCTCGTCGACGGGGCGCCGCAGTCGCACGTCGACCTCGACGACCCTTCCTACCTCGGCTTCGAGTACCAGCGGCGCCTCGGCCACGTCATCGACCTGGCCGCCCCGCCCAACAGACCCGTGCACGCCGTGCACCTCGGCGGCGGGGCCCTCACCCTCGCCCGCTACGTGGCCGCCACCCGCCCCCGCTCCACCCAGCAGGTCGTCGAGCGCGACGGGGCCCTCGTGCAACTGGTGCGCCGCGAACTCCCGTTGGACCCGAACGCCCGCATCCGGGTGCGCGCCACGGACGCCCGCGAAGGACTCGGCAAGGTGCCGGACGGCTGGGCGGACCTGGTGATCGCCGACGTGTTCAGCGGCGCCCGCACCCCGGCCCACCTCACCTCGGTCGAGTTCCTCGGCGACGTCCGCAGGGTGCTCCGGGACGCGGGACTGTACGCCGCCAACCTGGCCGACGGGCCGCCGCTCGCGCACCTGCGCGGTCAGATCGCCACCGCCGCGAGCGTCTTCCCCGAGCTGGCCCTGGTGGCCGATCCGACGGTGCTGCGCGGCAGGCGTTTCGGGAACGCCGTCCTCGTCGCCTCCGCGCTGCCGCTGCCGGTGGCCGAACTGACCCGGCGCGCGGCCTCGGACCCGCACCCCGGCCGGGTCGAACACGGCAGGGCGCTCGCCGACTTCACCGGCGGAGCGGTCCCGGTCACGGACGCGTCGGCCGTGGCCTCGCCCGCACCGCCCCCGTCCGTGTTCCGCTGAGGCCCGCCTCGCGGACACCGCGTTGAACCGACGGGCGTCGCGGGCGGGAGCGCCGCACGCGACCGGCGGACTGCCTCAGTACGTGCCGATCTCCACCCGGGGCGGCCCGTCGTGCCACGTGCAGAACACCGACACCCGGTCCGCGCCGGAGCCGAACTCCACGCGGATCCACGTCTCCGTCTTCCACACCTGCATCGACCAGCCCGGGGCCGGCGTCGCGGACACCAGCGTCGCGGAGGTCTTCCCGAGGTCGAAGACGGCCCGCCCGCCGTCCGTGCCGTAGCTCTTGACCTGCCCGGAGGCGCTCGGCCCGGGGCCGGGGGACGCCGACCGGGAAGGCGCGGGGGAGGGCGTCGTGGTCGGCCCGGGAGTCCTCCGCGGCTTCCTCGTGGCGCTCTTCGGCGGCGAGGGGCGGCTGGTCGAGGAGGCCAGCGGCTTCGACTCCTGCGTGGTGGCGTCGGCCGCGGTGATGGGCAGCGCGCGCGGCGGGTCGTAGGCGGTCCCCGCCATCACCGTGTGGACACCCCACCACGACAGCGTGACCGCCGCGCCCGTGGCGAGCGACCACGCGAGTACGTGTACGAGACCTCTGTGCATCGCGGGCCATACTGCAAAACGCGCCCCACCGGTGTCTCACGGGTGCGTCCCGCACCGGGTTGTCCACAGGCGCCGGACCGGCGTCCCCCGGATGGCGTACGGTGCCGCCCATGGCAAGTGTGCTCGTGGTCGAGGACGACCAGTTCGTGCGCTCCGCCCTCATCCGGCATCTGACCGACGCCGCGCACACCGTGCGCAGTGTCGGCACCGCCCTGGAGGCGCTGCGCGAGGTCGCCCATCACTCCTTCGACGTGGTCATCCTGGACCTCGGTCTGCCGGACCTGGACGGCTCCGAGGCCCTGAAGATGCTCCGTGGCATCACGGACGTCCCCGTGATCATCGCCACCGCGCGGGACGACGAGACGGAGATCGTCCGGCTGCTGAACGACGGCGCGGACGACTACCTGACGAAGCCCTTCTCCGTCGAGCACCTGTCGGCGCGCATGGCGGCCGTCCTGCGGCGCTCGCGGGCGGCCGTGGGCGAGGCGCCCCCGTCCCGGGTGATCCGGGTCGGCGGCCTCTCGGTCGACCCGCTGCGCCGCCAGGCCGAACTGGACGGCGTACGGCTGGACCTGACGCGCCGTGAGTTCGACCTGCTCGCCTTCCTGGCGGGCCGGCCGGGCGTGGTCGTGGCGCGCCGGGAGCTGCTCGCCGAGGTGTGGCAGCAGGCGTACGGGGACGACCAGACCATAGACGTCCATCTGTCGTGGCTGCGGCGGAAGCTGGGCGAGACGGCGGCCAAGCCGCGCTATCTGCACACGCTGCGCGGGGTCGGCGTGAAGCTGGAGCCGCCGCGGGCGGAGTCGGCGCCGTGACGGCGGGCCGGGCCGGCGCCGTGGGGCGGCCGCGATGAGGTGGGCGCTGGTCAAGGTGTGCGTGGCGGTGACCACGATGGTCGTGGTGGCCTTCGCGGTTCCGCTCGGGCTGGTCGTCAAGGAGATGGCCCGGGACCGGGCGTTCTCGAACGCGGAGCGGGAGGCGGCGGCCATCGCCCCCGCGCTCTCCATCACCACCGACCGGGACGAGTTGGAGCGGGTCGTCGCCTCCGCCGGTTCCGACGCGGGGATGGCCGTGCACATCCCCGCCTCCGGTGACGCGCCGGCCGTCGACCTCGGCAGGCAGCGCGCCGCCGACGAGGACATCACCACCACCCGCGAGCTCGGCCGGGCCTCCACCACCGGGGTGCCCGGCGGCTCCACGCTGCTCCAGCCGACCGCGCTCAGCTCCGGTGAGATAGCCGTCGTCGAGGTGTACGTCCCCGAGTCCGAGACGAGCAACGGCGTCGGGACGGCCTGGGCGGTCCTGGCCGCCGTCGGCATCGCCCTGATCATCGGCTCGGTCGCGGTGGCCGACCGGCTCGGCGTGCGGATGGTGCAGCCCGCCCAGCGCCTGGTGGAGGGCGCCCACGAGCTGGGCGAGGGCAAGCTCGGCGCCCGGGTGCCGGAGGAGGGACCCACCGAACTGCGGCTCGCCGCCGTCGCCTTCAACTCGATGGCCGACCAGGTCGTCCAACTCCTCGCGAACGAGAGGGAGCTGGCCGCCGACCTCTCCCACCGGCTGCGCACGCCCCTGACCGTGCTCAGGCTGAACACGGCCTCGCTCGGCGACGGGCCGGCCGCCGACCAGACCAGGGCCGCCGTCGCCCAGTTGGAGCGCGAGGTCGACACGATCATCCGCACCGCCCGGGAGGCCAAGCCGCAGACCGCGGCGATCGGCGTGGGCGCCGGCTGCGACGCGTCCGAGGTCGTCCGGGAGCGGATGGACTTCTGGTCGGCGCTCGCGGAGGACGAGGGCCGCAAGGTCCGTCTCGCGGGCGTGGACCGGCCGGTGCGCATACCGGTGGCCCGCGCCGACCTGGTGGCGGCCCTGGACGCCCTCCTGGGCAACGTCTTCCGGCACACCCCCGAGGGCACGGCCTTCGCGGTCGACGTGCACAACGGCGAGGACGCGGTGATCGTGCTGGTCTCCGACGCGGGCCCCGGCATCGTGGACCCGGACGCGGCGATGGCGCGCGGCCGGGGTTCCGGCAGCGACGGGTCGACCGGGCTCGGCCTGGACATCGTGCGGCGCCTCGCGGAGTCGACCGGCGGCGACGTGCGCATCGGCTCCTCGGTGCTCGGCGGGACCGAGGTGCGGATCTGGATCCAGCTGGACGGGCGCGCCCCGGTCCGCCGCGGCCACCGCGGATCGGTCCGGCGCCGCCGGCGCGGCGCCGGCGTGGGCTGACGGCGCGGGCGCGGGCGTGGGCTGACGGCCTCGCGGCGCCGGCCCGCTGCGGCGCCGCGACGGGCCGGATTGGTCTCGACCTTTAACCGTCCCCGATGCCTTCCTTAAGCGCACCCTAAGATCCCCGGCCGCCGCCCGGATCAGGCGTTTTGCCCCTTTGCCGGTCGCTAGCGTGCTGCTCGCACCCCACCCCCCGTGAGACCGCGAAAGCAGGCACGCGATGAGCAGTACGCACCGACGCAAGGTCAGTGGCAGGAACAAGGCGATAGGCGGCGTCGTCGCCGCGGCCGTGATCGGCGGCGGCGCCCTCCTGTTCACCGGGACCGCGCAGGCGGCCGGCGTCGGCGCCGCGTACACCAGGACCAGCGACTGGTCCACCGGCTACACGGGTCAGTACGTCATCACCAACGACGGCACCGAGGCCAAGAAGAACTGGACACTGGAGTTCGACCTGCCCGTCGGCGCCGAGCTCAGCTCGCTGTGGAACGGCCGGTCCGAGGTGAGCGGACGGCACGTCACCGTGACGCCGCCGTCCTGGGACACGGACGGCCTGGCCGCCGGCAAGTCCGTGACCGTCGGCTTCGTCGTCAGCGGCACCGCCGACCCGAGCGGCTGCCTCATCGACGACGCCAAGTGCTCCGTGGACGGCGGGGCGACGCCCGAGCCCAGCGGCCGCCCGTCCGAGACGGCGACGCCCGAGCCGAGCGCCACCCCCACGAAGAGCCCGAGCCCGAGCACCTCGGCCCCCACCAGCCCGGCGCCCACGCAGAGTTCGGGCAGCGGCACCACCACGAACGCCGGTTTCGCGCCCTACGTCGACACGTCCCTCTACCCGGCCTTCGACCTCGTCGCGACCGCCACGGCCACCGGCGTGAAGGACTACAACCTCGCCTTCGTCACCGACGGCGGCGGCTGTACCCCCAAGTGGGGCGGCGTCACCGACCTCGGCAGCGACGCGGTCGCCGGGCAGATCGGCGCGCTGCGGGCCAAGGGCGGCGACGTCCGGGTCTCGTTCGGTGGCGCGGCCGGCTCGGAGCTGGCGACCACCTGCTCGTCCGCGGACGCGCTCGCCACGGCGTACGGCAAGGTCGTGGACGCCTACAAGCTCACCAAGGTCGACTTCGACGTCGAGGGCGGCGCGCTGCCGGACACGGCCGCCAACACCCGGCGGGCGCAGGCCATCGCCAAGCTCCAGAAGGCCCACCCCGGCATCGACGTCTCCTTCACGCTCCCGGTGATGCCCGAGGGCCTGACCCAGGACGGCGTGAGCCTGCTCTCCAACGCCAAGGCGAACGGCGTGGCCGTCAGCACCGTCAACATCATGGCGATGGACTACGGGCCCGCGTACAGCGGCGACATGGGCACCTACGCCGAGCAGGCCGCCACCGCGACCCAGGCCCAGGTCAAGGGCGTCCTCGGGCTCTCCGACAGCGCGGCCTGGAAGGCCGTCGCCGTCACCCCGATGATCGGCGTCAACGACGTCACCAGCGAGATCTTCAAGGTCGACGACGCGACCCAGCTCGTGAACTTCGCCAAGGCGAAGGGGCTCGGCTGGCTCTCCATGTGGTCCGCGACCCGCGACAAGCAGTGCGCCGGCGGGGCGAAGAACTACGCCGACGCCACCTGCAGCTCGGTCGTCCAGGACCAGAACGCCTTCTCCAAGGCCTTCGGCGCCTACAAGTAACCCCCACCAGTAGGCCCTTCCTCCACGGGGGCGAGCGCGCCCCGGCCGGACCTCCCCCCACCCGGCCGGGGCGCGCTCTGCTTCCCCCGTTTCCCCCGTTCCCCGCCCCCGTGCGGGGTGGTCTACTCGGCCGCGACCGGCGACGGCAGGGCGCCCGTCCGGGCCGCCCGCCCGTACCAGAGGGCGCTCGACTTCGGCGTGCGCGCGAGGGTCGCGTAGTCCACGTAGACCGCGCCGAAGCGCTTGCCGTAGCCGTACGCCCACTCGAAGTTGTCCATCAGGGACCAGAGGAAGTAGCCGCGGACGTCGGCGCCGTCGGTGATCGCGCGGCGCACCGCGGCGAGGTGACCGTGCAGATAGGCGATGCGCTCGGGGTCGTGCACGCGGCCGTCGGGGTCCGGCTTGTCGTCGTAGGCGGCACCGTTCTCGGTGATGTAGAGCGGCAGACCCGGCGCCTCACGGGTGTAGCGCATGATCAGGTCGTGCAGGCCCGTCGGGTCGATGGTCCAGCCCATCTCCGTGCGCTCGCCCGGCGTCTGGTGGAAGGCGACGTCCTCCGAGCCCGGCCACGGCGAGAAGGCGCTCGCGCCGTGCCCGTCCGCCCGCGGGCCGGTCGGCTCGGCCTCGGGGGCCGAGACCAGCGCGGGCGTGTAGTAGTTGAGGCCGAGCGCGTCCAGCGGCTGGTGGATCAGCTGGAGGTCGCCGTCGAGCACGTACGACCAGTCGGTGACGGAGGCCGTCGCCTCGAACAGGCTCTGCGGGTACGCGCCGTGCAGCATCGGGCCGTGGAAGACACCGTTGGCGAGGTCGTCGATGCGCCGCGCCGCCGCCAGGTCGGCCGGGCTCTGCGAAAGCGGCCTGACCACCGAGGAGTTGAGGCTCACCGCCACCGTGTTGCGGGCGGGCATCGCGGAGCGCAGCGCCGACGTGCCGAGTCCGTGCGCCAGGTTGAGGTGGTGGGCCGCCCGCAGGGAGGCCGCCGGGTCGGTGCGGCCGGGGGCGTGCACACCGGAGGCGTAGCCCAGGAAGGCGCTGCACCAGGGCTCGTTGAGGGTGATCCACTGTTCGACGCGGTCGCCCAGCGCCTCGCCGACGATCTGCGCGTACTCGGCGAACCGCAGGGCGGTGTCCCGCTCGGGCCAGCCGCCCGCGTCCTCCAGCTCCTGCGGCAGGTCCCAGTGGTAGAGGGTGACCGCGGGCTTGATGTCGTGCGCCAGCAGCTCGTCGACCAGCCGGCGGTAGAAGTCCAGGCCGCGCTGGACCGCGGGGCCCCGCCCGGTCGGCTGCACCCGGGGCCAGGAGATCGAGAAGCGGTACGCGTCCAGGCCCAGCTCCGCCATCAGCTTCACGTCGTCGCGGTAGCGGTGGTAGTGGTCCACCGCCACGTCCCCCGTCTCACCCCCCGCCGTCTTGCCCGGCGTATGGCTGAAGGTGTCCCAGATCGAGGGGGTCCGGCCGTCCTCACGCACCGCCCCCTCGATCTGGTACGCGGAGGTCGCCGCACCCCAGAGGAAGGCGGGAGGAAAGGTCACGGGCGTCACTGAATCGGGCATGGAAGCGCTCCCATAGGAGGTCGGGGAGACCGACGGTGAAGAGAAACGGAGAGGCGGGGGCCGGGGCGGCGATGACCCGGCCCCCGGAGCAGAGGGGTCAGCCCTTGACGGCGCCCTGCATGATGCCGCCGACGATCTGCTTGCCGAACAGGGCGAACACGAGCAGCAGGGGCAGGGTGCCGAGCAGCGCGCCGGCCATGATCAGGGACTGGTCGGGCGTGTACCCGCGGCCGAGACCCGCCACCGCGACCTGCACCGTCGGGTTGCCGGTCTGGGTCAGGACCAGGAACGGCCACAGGAAGTCGTTCCACGTCTGCACGAAGATCAGCATGCCGAGGACGGCCATCGCGGGCCGCGCCGCCGGGAACACGATGTGCCACACCACGCGCCAGCTGCTCGCGCCGTCCACCCGGGCGGCCTCGATCAGCTCGTTGGGCAGCGCCTGGATCAGGTACTGCCGCATGAAGAAGACACCGAAGGCGCTCACCAGGGACGGGAAGATCACCGCCTGGAGCTGGTCGGTCCAGTCGAGCTTGGCGACCATCATGTAGAGCGGGATCACGCTGAGCTGCGGCGGCACCATCATGGTGCCGATGACGATCAGCATCATCGCGCTGCGGCCCCGGAAGTGCAGCTTGGCGAAGGCGAACCCGGCGATCGTGGACAGGAAGACGACGGTCGCCGCCGAGATCCCCGCCACGAGCGTGGTGTTGAACATCGCCTCGCCGAGGTTGGCGTCCCCCCAGGCGAGGTCCAGGTTCTTGAACAGGTTGGAGCCGAACCAGAGCGGCGGCGGGGTCTGCGCCAGCCGGTTGGTGTCGCGCGAGGCGGCGATCGCCGTCCACACCAGTGGGAACAGCGAGCCGATGGTGAACAGGGCGAGGATCAGATAGGCGAGGGGACCGCCGTGCAGCTGTCCGCCCGCGCGCGCCGACTTGGGGCGCCGACTGCGCTTCGGCTCCTTGGGCACGGCGTCGGCGGGCGGGGTCGTCAGGGTCGTCGTCACGGCCGGTTCTCCTTAGGTACTGGCGCGCAGCCGGCGCGAGATGACGTAGTTGACGATCCCGATCACGATGAGGATCAAGAACATGGTCCAGGCGATGGCCGAGGCCCGCCCGAGGTGCTGGTTGACCCAGCCCTGCTCGTACAGGTAGAGGCCGAGCGTCTGGAACTGGTGCTCGGCGCCGCCGGAGGCACCCTTGTTCTGGTCGAACAGCAGCGGCTCACCGAAGACCTGGCTCGCCCCGATCGTCGAGACGACCACGGTGAACAGGATCGTCGGGCGCAGCTGCGGCAGCGTGACGTGCAGGAACTGCTTCCAGCGCGAGGCGCCGTCCAGGGCGGCCGACTCGTACAGGTCCTGCGGGATGGCCTGCATCGCCGCAAGGTAGATCAGCGCGTTGTAGCCGGTCCAGCGCCAGACGATGATCGTGGAGACCGCGATCTGCGACGGCCACTTGTCGTTCTGCCAGTCGATGCTGTCGACGCCGACGAAGTGCAGCGCCCAGTTGATCATGCCGTAGTCGCGGCCGAACAGCAGGACGAACACCAGGGAGGCCGCGGCGATCGAGGTCGCGTACGGCGCGAGCATCGCCACCCGGTAGAACGTGGAGGCGCGCAGCTTGTAGTTGAGGATGTGGGCCAGGCCCATCGCCATCAGCAGCTGCGGGACGGTGGAGATGATGCCGATGGTCAGGGTGTTCTTCGCCGCGTTCCAGAAGAACTCGTCGTCGAAGATGCGCGTGTAGTTGCGCAGGCCCGCCCACTCCATGTCGGTGGGCGCCGTCAGCTCGACCGTGTGCAGCGACGCCCAGCCCGTGTAGATCAGCGGGAAGAGGCCGAAGGCGAGGAAGAGCAGGAAGAACGGGGAGGCGAAGACGTACGGGCTCCAGCGGAGGTCCCGCTGCCAGCGGCGCGAGAGCCGGGCCCGGCGGCGGATGTCCGCCTCCGTGGGCGCCACGGCCGGTACGCGGTCGGCCGGGGCCGCGCCCCCCTCCTTCACGGGGGGCGCGGCGGTGTCGTGCCGGGTGGCCATACCGGTCACTTCTCCAGGTTGTTGTCGATGGTCTTCGTGGCCGTCTTCCAGGCGTCCGCGGGGGACTTGCCCTTCGTCACGAGGAACACGCCGTTGTCGGTCAGACCCTGCTGGATGATCTGGTCCTTCGGGCCGATCACCTGGACCGGGCTGTCCTTGGCGGCCGCCGCGAAGATGGTGCCGATCGGCGCGTCACCGAAGAAGTCGTTCTTGGCGCCGGTCACCTCGGGAAGCTCGTACGAGCTCTGGGCGCTCGGGAAGCTGCCCCGCTTGGCGAACAGGGTGGCCTGCTGCTTGGGCGCGGTCAGCCACGCGGCGAGCTTCGAGGCCTCCTCGACGTTCTTGCCGGCCTTGGGCACGGCGAGGAACGAGCCGCCCCAGTTGCCGCCCTTGGGCGCCTTGGCGACGTCCCACTGGCCCTTGGTCTCCTTGTTCGCCTTGGACGCGATGTAACCGAGCATCCACGGCGGGCAGGAGACCGCGGCGAACTTGCCGTTGGCGAACGCCTGGTCCCACGTCGGCTGGAACTGCGTGAGGTTGCCGGTCAGACCGTCCTTCGCCGCTCCCGCGGTCAGGTCGAAGGCCGACTTAACGGCGGGGTTGTCCTTGTAGATGACCTTGCCGGAGGCGTCGTAGAACTTCTCCGTCTCACTGCCGAGGACCGCGTTCAGCAGGCCGCCGGGGGAGTCGAGGAAGGTGGTGCCCTTCGGCGCCTTCTTCTTGTACTCCTCGCCGACGTCGACGAACTTGTTCCAGTCGCCCTCCCACTTCTTCGCGAGCTCGTCGCGGTCGGTGGGCAGGCCGGCCTTCTCGAACATGTCCTTGCGGTAGCAGATGGCCATCGGACCGATGTCGGTGCCGAGGCCGACCGTCGCGCCGTCCTTGGCGGTGGCCTGCTTCCACTTCCAGTCGAGGAAGTCGCCCTCCTTCACGCCCGAGACCTTCGAGAGGTCGACGAGCTTGGACGCCTGGGTGTCGACGACCTCGGCGATGTTGCCGACCTCGACGCCCTGGATGTCGGCAAGACCACTGCCCGTGGTGAGGTGGTTGACGAGAGCCGGGTAGTAGTTCTCGTTCCGCTCGGTGACGTTCTCCTGGATCTTGATGTCCGGGTTCAGCTTCTCGTACTCGTCGTACAGCCCGGCCTCCTTGAAGCCGAACGTGCCGAACAGACCCAGGGTGATCGTGGTCTTGCCCTTGCCGCCGCCCGACGAAGAGTCGCCATCGCCGTCGTCGGCACAGCCGGCCAGCAGCCCGGCGCCCAGCGCTGCGACGGCCGTGACGACCACCGCCTTGCGGGCGGTAAGGGAACGTGCTCGCATTGCATCCTCCTGTTGCCCTGACGTGCCGACCCCCCGGCCAACTGCATTGTTGGGCCCGTTAGTTCTCGCTGCGGCTCGGGCGGGGAACGTGCGGGATGTGTTTTGTCAGGTACCGTGGGAGCGCTCCCACAAGTGATGTGTTGAAGAGTCGTCGGTTCACGCGGGGGTGTCAAGGGTGAGGACGCCGAGATATCGCTTCGGTTATCGGGCTGTTAACTAATCCCCGGGACGGACCGGCCGCGGCCCGTCTCGGGGCGTCGCGCGCGGATCAAGACTGTTAGATTCCAGGCCAACGCGGTGTGACGCGGCGGGAAGGGAGGCGGACCATGGCAGGCCACGGAGCGCGGGGCCGGAGCGGCGGACGGCCGACTCTCGAGGAGGTCGCCGCGCGGGCCGGAGTGGGCCGCGGCACGGTCTCCCGGGTCATCAACGGCTCGCCGCGGGTCAGCGACGCCACCCGCGCCGCCGTCCAGGCGGCCGTCGCGGAACTCGGCTACGTCCCCAACACGGCGGCCCGCGCGCTCGCCGCCAACCGCACCGACGCCATCGCGCTCGTCGTCCCCGAACCGGAGACCCGCTTCTTCTCGGAGCCGTACTTCTCCGACATGCTCCGGGGCGTGGGAGCCGAGCTCTCCGAGACCGAGATGCAGCTGCTGCTGATCTTCGCGGGCAGCGACCGCGAGCGGCAGCGCCTCGCCCAGTACCTGGCGGCGCACCGGGTGGACGGCGTGCTGCTGGTCTCCGTCCACGCCGACGACCCCCTGCCGGACCTGCTGTCCCAGCTGGAGATCCCGGCCGTGATCAGCGGCCGCAGATCCGCCCGGGAGACGCTTCCGTCCGTGGACTCGGACAACCTCGGCGGCGGCCGGGTCGCCGTCGAACACCTGATCGCGCAGGGGCGCCGGACCATAGCCCATCTGGCCGGACGCATGGACGTCTTCGGCGCCCAGCGCCGCGTCGAGGGCTACCGCGAGGGCCTGCGCGCCGCGGGCCGCGAGGTCGACGAGGACCTGATCGTGGCCGGCGACTTCACCGAGGAGGGCGGCCGCCGGGCGATGACCGAGCTGCTCGCCCGCTGCCCGACCCTGGACGCGGTCTTCGCCGGCTCCGACGTCATGGCGGCCGGCGCCCGCCAGGTGCTGCGCGAGGTCGGCCGCCGTATACCCGACGACGTGGCGCTGGTCGGGTACGACGACTCCGCCATCGCCCGCCACATGGACCCCCCGCTGACCAGCGTGCGCCAGCCGATCGAGGAGATGGGCCGCGCGATGATCGACCTGCTCCTCGGCGAGATCGCCGACCGCAGGCCCGTCGCCTCGCGCGATCTGGAGAGCCGTCAGGTGGTCCTGCCGACGGAACTGGTGGCGCGCGCTTCGTCCTGACCTCCGGTAGGGCAAGCTGGCGTGCATGGTCCTCCATCCCTTGCTGGCAGTCGACGAAGTCTCCGCCGTGGAGCCGTATCTGGGCCGGGTGGGTGAGGTGTTCACCGCGTTCCGGGAGCAGGACTCCGGATGCGTGTCGTACGGGGTGCGGCTGCTCGACGGCCAGTGCTGGTTCGTCAAGGAGGCGGTCACCGACGGCGCCCGCCGGTCGCTGGAGCGCGGCTGGGCGTTCCACCGCGCCGTACGGCACGCGGCCATCGTGCCGCAGGTCCACCGGATCGCGGTACGGGACACGTGGGCGGTCGTGATGCCCTGGCGCAAGGGCGAGGTGCTCTGCCACCCCGCCGGCACCGGGCAGCGCGACCGCACGAGCCCGCACACCCCGATGGCCCGCTTCCGCGCCCTGCCGACCGCCGACGTCCTGCGTGCCTTCGACCGCGTCCTGGACGCCCACCTCGCCGTGGAGGGCGCCGGCCACGTCGCCGTCGACTTCTACGACGGGGCGCTGCTCTACGACTTCGCGGGCGGCGTGGCCCACCTCGTCGACCTCGACGAGTACCGTCCGGGCCCCTTCGTCGTCGAAGAGGAGCGGCTGCCGGGCTCCCGGCGGTACATGGCGCCCGAGGAGTTCGAGCGCGGCGCGGTGATCGACGCCCGGACGACGGTCTTCACCCTGGGCCGCACCGCCCGGCTGTTCCTGGACGCCGGGGACGAGGAGCGGGCCTGGCGGGGTACGGCACCGCAGCTGGCGGTCGTCGAGCGCGCGACCCGGCAGGACCCGGCGGAGCGCTACGAGGACGTGGCCGCCTTCACCGCGGCGTGGCGGGCGGTGCGCCCCGGCCGGGCCGCCTGAGCCGCGGACCCGAGCGGACGGCCCCGGAAACGCAGTCAGCCGGTGACCTGTACGAACAGGTCACCGGCTGACTACTCAGGGTGAGTGACGGGACTTGAACCCGCGACATCCTGGACCACAACCAGGTGCTCTACCAGCTGAGCTACACCCACCATGACCGGCGGTTCTCCGAGAGTGGGTTTCCCCGACCGGCCGAGAAAAAGTGTACAGGGTCCGAAGGGGTGCTCGCGCCCGCCTTTCCACGGGGCGGGCGCGGGGCTATTCGGCGGGCAGGACGTGCTTGGCGGCGATCTTGCGGGCGGTGTCCGAGTCGGGGCCCGGCTGCGGGACGAAGACCGCCTCGCGGTAGTAGCGCAGCTCCGCGATGGACTCGCGGATGTCGGCCAGGGCCCGGTGGTTGCCGTTCTTCTCGGGGCTGTTGAAGTACGCCCTCGGGTACCAGCGGCGGGCCAGCTCCTTCACGGAGGAGACGTCCACGATGCGGTAGTGCAGGTAGCTCTCCAGGGCCGGCATGTCCCGGAGCAGGAAACCGCGGTCGGTGCCGACCGAGTTCCCGCACAGCGGGGCCTTGCCCGGCTCCTTGACGTGCTCCCGTACGTAGGCGAGGACCTGCGCCTCCGCGTCCGCCAGGGTCGTGCCGGCGGCCAGCTCGTCGAGGAGGCCGGAGGCGGTGTGCATGGTGCGCACCACGTCCGGCATGGTCTCCAGCGCCGCGTCGGGCGGGCGGATCACGATGTCCACCCCCTCGCCGAGTACGTTCAGCTCCGAGTCGGTGACCAGTGCGGCCACCTCGATGAGCGCGTCGTCGGACAGCGAGAGACCGGTCATCTCGCAGTCGATCCACACCATGCGATCGTTCATGTGTCTTACCCTACGGCCCGCTCCGGCCCGCCGGACCGCCCGTGGGGGCCCGGGCCCCCCCCCCCCGGGGCCCCCGCGGGCGGGCGGGGGGGGGCGGGGCCGCCCCCCCCCCGCCCCGGCGCGGGCCGGGCGGGCCCCCCCCGCGCCGGGGGGCCCC
>NZ_JBSGZN010000015.1:0-169754 GCF_053611025.1 Streptomyces sp. NPDC054842 | reverse complement strand
GTCGCGGGCCGCTCGTGGAGGCCCGCGACGCCCCCCGGTTCATGCCTGAGGGGTACTCAGGAAATCTGTTCACGCAGCGAGTTGACCCGAATCCCGCGGTCAAACCTGGACACGGGTCTCCTCGTCGGCCGGTGGGGGGACGCCAGGGCGGGGCCCCGGCGGGCCGGTGCTCCGTGCCCCGGCGAGCGGCACGCCCTCACGCTAGGAGCAGCCACCCGGGCTCCCCAAGGGGGGAAGCCCCTAGGCGAGCCGGGGAAGGGAAAACCCTCGGTCGCGCCGCGCAAACCTCCACCGGCCGGGGGCCCGCCGGGACGCATCCCGCAGGCGGGCACGGAAGCGCCCGAACGGACGGTCCGGGGAAGTCCACGCAGCGGACGGACGGGGGCAAGTGCTAGTGGGAATGCCGGAGTTCACCTCGGGGGTGGCCGGAGCGCTGTACGGGAGTCGATACGGTGGGCGGCCCGGCGGCTGGCCCGCTGGGGCCTCTGGTCGCCGGGGGGACGATGTCCACGTGTGAGCGGCGGTTCATCCGCCGCGGCCTCCGGCTCCAGGTCGCCGGCCGGACGATGTCCATCCCCGCGAGCGGCGTTTCACCCGCTGCGGCCCCCGGCCGCCAGGCGCACGATGTCCACCCGCGACCGGATCCCCAGCTTCCGGTAGACCCGGGTGAGGGTCGCCTCGACCGTCTTGACGCTGATGAACAGGCGGCCCGCGATCTCGCGGTTGGTGGCGCCCTCCATCACGAGGGCGGCGACCTGGCGTTCCGTCGCGGCCAGCGCGTCGAGGGCCACGGAGGCGGTCGCCGGGGCGACCCGGGCCGGGTTCGCGGCGGCGGCCTTCTCCGCCCGGCGCAGCCACGGCAGCGCGCGGCACCGCCGGAACAGCCGTACCGCCTCGTCGTACGCGGCCGACCCGGGCCGGTGCGCGCGCAGTCCGGCGAGGGCGTACGCGGCCCGCGCCTCCTCCAGTCCGTGGCCGAGCCGGGCGAGCCGGTCCTGCGCCGACGTCAACTGCCGTACCGCGGCGGCCGTGTCGCCGCGTGCCGCACGCGCCAGGGCCTCGGCCCGGTCGAGCACCGCGAGCACGCTCTCCCGCCCGAGACGCAGCGCCCGGACGCGCGTCGTGTCGATGACGTCCTGGGCCTCCGCCGGCTCACCGATCCTGACCAGCGCCTCCGCGAGGTCCCCGTGCCAGCGGCCGCGCGCGGGATCGGTGACCCCGAGACTCTCCTCCAGCTCCCTGACCCGGCGCAGCGCGCGGACGCACTCCGGCGCGTCCCCCGCCACCAGGTGGGCGTGCCCGAGGGCGCCCAGCGCGCGCGAGAGGTAGATGAGGTCGCTGTCCTCCTCGGCGCGCTCCACCGCCTCCCGGGCCAGCGCGAGGGCCTGGTCCAGATCGCCACCCGCGGCTTCCGCGAGGGAGGCGACCATGGCGGTGGCGGCCTCCCCGATCCCGGTGTCGCGGGCCAGCCGCAGGCTCTCCCTGGCGAGGTCGAGGGCACGGCCGCAGTGCCCGGCCCGCAACTCCGTCTCGGCGAGCCCGCGCACGAAGTGCACCTCGCTCTCGACCATCCCGCGCCGCCGCACCTCGCGCAGCAGGGCGGTGATCGTCGTCCGTGCCTCCGCGAGCTGGTCGCCCATGACCAGCCAGCGGAAGCGGGCCGCGCCGGCCCCGTTGTGGTCGCACGCCACCCGGGGGTCCTGCGGCTCGCGCATGGCCCGCTTGATGGTCGCGGGCGCGTCGGAGTGCCCCATCAGGGTCTCCATCTGGGCCTGGAAGGCGAGCGCGAGCAGCTCGGTGCGCCGGTCCCCGGCACGTTCGGCCAGCTCGGCGGCGCGTGCCGCCTCCTCGCGGCCCTTCGCCATCTCGCCCTCCAACAGCAGCGCCCGCCAGGCCAGTTGGTAGCGCACAAGCGCGAGGAGCCCCGGATCGTCGCCCGCGTCGGCGAGGGCCTGAGGGAAGACCGCGTCGACCTCGGCCATGGCCTGCCCGGCCGCGTCGATGACCACCATCCAGGCCCGTACGCGATCGGCGGCCCCGGTGGCGCGGCCGAGGACCTCGCGGGCGATGTCCCGGGCGAGGTCGGTCTCGCCGGCGGTCAGCGCGTCCTCCGCCGCCTGCAACCGGCGCTCGTCCGGGCCGGGGGAGGTGTCCTGCGGCGTGTGCCGGGCGGCCAGCAGCCCCAGTCCCGCGGCGACCGAGGGGGCGCCGCGGTCCCGGGCCGCGGCCGCCGCCTCACCCAGCCGGGCCGCCACCCGCGCGTCGGTGCCGGTCGTGGCAAGGGCGAGGTGCCGGGCCCGTTCGATGGGGTCGGAGGCCGCCGTGGACAGGGCGGTGTGGGCGGCGCGCCGCTCCTGCGGGGTGGCCTCGGCGTACACGGCGGCCGAGATGAGGGGGTGCGCGAACCGGATGCCGGGGCCCTCCCGCTCCGGGGCCAGCAGGCCGAGCGCGGCGGCCGACGCGGTCTCCGTCTCGGCGTTCTCACGGCCCGCGGCGCGCAGCAGCGCCTGGGTCGGGCGGGCGCCCGCGCTGGCGACGAGCAGCGTGCGGCGGGCCTCGGCGGGCAGCATGCCGATGCGGTGGAGCACCAGCGCGCGCAGCGACGTCGGCACCGGGAGCGGCTCGCCCGGTTGCGGGGGCGTCGGGTTCTCGGCCAGGGCGCGGCCGAGCTCCAGCGCGAAGAGCGGGTTGCCGCCGCTGGTGCGGTGGATGTCCCGCACGGCCGAGCGGGGTAGCCCTGTGTAGCCGCGGCGGTCGAGCAGTTCCGCGACCTGCGTGCGGGAGAGCGCGCCGACGCGGACGGCCAGGGTGTCCGGGGGCAACGCGCGTAGATGGAGGTCGTGCCCTTGGGTCTCGACCTCCGTTTCCGTGCGCACCGCGCACAGCATGCGGACCGGCATCTCGCCCAGGCGGCGGGCGGCGAACCCGAGCAGTTCGATGCTGGCGGGATCCAGCCACTGGAGGTCGTCGGCGACGATGAGCAGGGGGCCCCGGGCGGCCAGGGCCCGGAACGCGGACAGCACCGCGAGGCGCAGGGCCAGGCCGTCGCGCTGCAGGGTGGACTCGCCGCGGCCGGTGAGCGCGGACTCCAGGGCGGTGCGCTGCGGGGCGGGCAGCGCGTCGGACACCTCGTCGACGACCAGTCCGAGGAGGTCGGCGAGGGCGAGGAAGGGGAGGTGGGATTCGGACTCGGTGGCCGAGCAGCGCAGGACGGTGCGGGCGGCACCGGCGTATTCCGCGGCCAGGGCCCGCAAGACGGTCGACTTGCCTATTCCGGCGGGCCCGTGGACCAGCACGCTGCCGCCCCGGGAGAGCTGGGTGCGGGCGTCGGCGAAGACGTCCTCCCGGCCGATGACCAGGTCGGAGCGGGGCCGCGCGGGCTCCTGGAAGTCCCCTGTCACGGTCACCGCTCCCTCCTGCGTCGCGTCCGGCCAATATTAGGCAAGGAACCCTCGAAAACCGGCCGGTCGACGAGGTGAGGGAAATTACAGGGCGCGGCATACGGCATTTCACCGCCGAGCGCCATGAATGAAGACATCCCGCAACGGACGCGGGCCCCGTCCGGCGGTGCCGGTTCTCGGCCTCGGACGCCGGCTTCTCGGCCGACGCTCGGGCCCTCGCGGGGCCCGGCCCTCGCGGGGCCTGTCTCCCCGCTCACGGACACCGGATACCTGGCCGACGCTCCCGGTCTCGCGTCCCGGGCTCCCGGCGTCCGGCGCTCCCCGCGTCCCGCAGCTCGCGGAGGCTGCTGCCCTGGCGGCCTCGGCTTCGGCCGACGCTGACGGCCGGGGCCTCCCCGGACGCCGACCGTGCGCCGCGGCCCACGCGTCCGACGGGGTCCACGGGCCTGTCCCGGCGTCCTTGCGGGCGCAGACTCCGCCGCAGAAGACGCCAGCGCATGCGTCCACGTGGCGAGGTGCGCCCGCCCAGGGTCATGTCACCTGGGCGGCCGACGCCCGCGCCTGGCGATGGATACGGCGCCTGCTCGGGCGTCGGTGCCGGGTTGCCGGGGGTGCCACCCCGGCCCGCTGCCGACGCCCGCGCCTGGGAAGGATGGCACCTCCTCCGTGTCCGATGGGCACCGGTCCGTCTGCCGCTGCCGACGCCCGCACCGGCCAAGTCAGCCAGGTGTGAATGAGATTGACGGCCTGACACCTCGTCCGCCGCTGACGCCCGCGCCTGGCGACTGATGCGGCGCCTGCTCCCACGTCCGAAGGGCGCCGACCCGCCTGCCGGACGCCGACGCGGCCGACGCCGCGCTCGGCGAGATCGGCGGCGTCTGCCCCGGGTCGCCGGGGTCGCCGAGGGCCCCATTCCGGCCGCCGCCGATGCGCGCACCGGCGCTCGGGGAGGTGTACGGCGACGACTACGGCAGCAGCCCCGCCCGTCGTGCCGCGACGACCGCCTCCGTGCGGGTGTGGGCGCCCAGCTTGCGCATGGCTGAGCGCAAGTAGCTTTTGACGGTCTCCGGGCGGAGTCCGAGCCGCTCGGCCGCCGCCGCGTTGGTCGCGCCCGCCGCCACGCAGGCCAGGACGTCGACCTCCCGGGCGGCCAGCCCAGGAGCGGAGGCTGCGGGAGCCCCGGCCGGTTCCGGCGACGCCGCCCGGGCCAGCCGCCCGCAGGCCCGCAGCAGCTCGGCCCGCAGCGCCGGGTCCTCCACCCGCGGCGCCAGGGCCCGCAGGGCGCCGTGCGCCTCCCGGACCTCCTCCCACGCCGCCCCGGACGCCGCGTCCGGCACCCGGACGGCGGCCAGCAGGCTCCGCGCCTCGTCCCGGACGACCAGTGCCTGCTCCAGGTCCCGCGCCGCCTCCACCGCCGCAGCCAGCGTCCGGTCGCCGAGCGGCCGGGCCGTCCGCAGGGCGCCGTACAGGACGCCGCGCACCCGGCGCCGTACCACCACGGGCACGGCCAGGACGGAGCGCAGCCCCTCCGTGGCGACCGCGACGTCGTACTCGTGGCTGATCTGCCGCGACGACGAGTAGTCCGTGACCGCGCACGGCCGGGCGAGGGCGACTGCCTTGCCGCCCAGGCCGTTGCCGGAGGACACCGCGAGAGCGCTGAGCGCCGGCGTCGCCGTGCCGCTGAGTACGCTGATGCGCACCTGCCGGCGTCCCGGCTCGAACAGGCCGCCGAAGGCGACCGGCAGCCCCGTCGTACGCCGCAGCCGCATCAGCGCACCACGCATCTCGACCGCCTCGGCTGCGTCAGCTGCCACGTCCTCGCCCCTTCATCGCGGCGCACCCCCGTTCGGGGGTGGTGAGACCTGCATCACGGATTACACGATGTTAGGTGGCTGTCCGGCAACGAGGAGGACACATGACGGCGAAGACGAGCGCGACGGACGGGTTCCGGACCGCACGGGACTTCCTGCTGGCGCACCGCGAGGACTACGCGGCCGCCTACGCGGGGTTCGAGTGGCCCCGCCCGGAGTACTTCAACTGGGCGCTCGACTGGTTCGACGTCATCGCGCGCGACAACGAGCGGACGGCCCTGCACCTCGTCGAGGAGGACGGCACCCGCGTCCAGGTGTCCTTCGCCGAGATGTCCGAGCGCTCCGACCGGGCCGCGAACTGGCTGCGCGCCCAGGGCGTCGGCGCGGAGGACCGCATCCTCGTGATGCTCGGCAACCAGGTCGAGCTGTGGGAGACCGCCCTGGCCGCGATGAAGCTGCGCGCGGTCGTCATCCCGGCGACCCCGCTGCTCGGCCCCGCCGATCTGCGCGACCGCGTCGAGCGCGGCCGGGTCCGGCAGGTACTCGTCCGGGCGGAGGACACCGGCAAGTTCGCCGACGTGCCCGGCGACTACACCCGGATCGCGGTCGGCGGCCCGCCCGGGCGGCCCGCGTCGTACGAGGAGGGCGGCTGGCTGCGCTACGAGGAGGCGTACGAGGCCCCCGCCGCGTTCGAGCCCGAGGGGCCGACCCGGTCGGACGACCCCCTGATGCTCTACTTCACCTCGGGCACCACCGCCCGGCCCAAGCTGGTCGAGCACACGCACACCTCGTACCCGATCGGCCACCTCGCCACCATGTACTGGATCGGGCTGCGCCCCGGTGACGTGCACCTGAACATCTCCTCGCCCGGCTGGGCCAAGCACGCCTGGTCGAACCTCTTCGCCCCGTGGAACGCGGAGGCGACCGTCTTCATCCACAACTACACCCGCTTCGACGCGGGCCGCCTGATGGCGGAGATGGACGCCGCCGGCGTCACGACCTTCTGCGCCCCGCCGACCGTGTGGCGCATGCTCATCCAGTCCGACCTGGGCCGGCTGCGCACCCCGCCGCGCGAGGCACTCGCCGCCGGGGAGCCCCTCAACCCCGAGGTCATCGAGCAGGTGCGGCGCGCCTGGGGCGTGACCGTCCGGGACGGTTTCGGGCAGACCGAGACGGCGGTCCAGGTCTCCAACAGCCCCGGTCAGCCGCTGAAATCCGGCTCGATGGGCCGGCCCAGCCCGGGCTTCCGAGTCGAGCTGCTCGACCCGGTGTCCGGTGCCCCCGGGGTGCCGGAGGGCGAGATCGCGCTGGACCTCTCCAACCGTCCGGTGGGCCTGATGACCGGCTACCACGGTGACGCCGACCGGACCGCCGAGGTCATGGCGGGCGGCTACTACCGCACCGGCGACATCGGCTCCCGCGACGACGACGGCTACATCACGTACGTGGGCCGGGCCGACGACGTGTTCAAGGCCAGCGACTACAAGATCTCCCCGTTCGAGCTGGAGAGCGCCCTGCTGGAGCACGAGGCGGTGGCGGAGGCGGCCGTCGTCCCCGCCCCCGACGAGCTGCGGCTCGCCGTCCCCAAGGCGTACATCGTGACGGCGGAGGGCTGGGAACCGGGCCCGGACACCGCGAAGGCGCTCTTCGAGCACTCGCGCACGGTCCTCGCTCCCTACAAGCGCATCCGCCGGCTGGAGTTCGGCGCGCTGCCCAAGACGGTGTCCGGCAAGATCCGCCGGATCGAACTGCGCGAGGCCACCGCCGCGGGTTCCGCCGCGGAGTACCGCGAGGAGGACTTCCGATGACGAACTCCGCACCGACTGAAGCGAGTTACGCGCACGGCACCAGTACGACACCGCTGCTCGGCGACACCATCGGCGCCAACCTGGACCGGGCGGTCGCCGCCCACCCCGGGCGGGACGCGCTCGTCGACGTGGAGTCCGGGCGCCGCTGGACGTACGCCGAGTTCGGCGCGGCCGTCGACGAGGTGGCGCGCGGGCTGCTCGGCAAGGGCGTGCTCAAGGGCGACCGGGTGGGCATCTGGGCGGTGAACTGCCCCGAGTGGGTCCTCGTCCAGTACGCCACCGCCCGCATCGGCGCGATCATGGTCAACATCAACCCGGCCTACCGCGCGCACGAGGTCGAGTACGTCCTGAAGCAGGCGGGGATCTCGGTCCTGATCGCCTCACTGGCGCACAAGGGCAGCGACTACCGCGCCCTGGTCCGGCAGGTCCGCGAGAAGTGCCCCGAACTGCGCGAGACCGTCTACATCGGCGACCCGTCCTGGGACGCGCTGACGGCGGCGGCGGCCTCGGTGCCGCAGGACCGACTGGCCTCCGTGGCAGCCGAGTTGAGCTGCGACGACCCGGTCAACATCCAATACACCTCGGGCACCACGGGCTTCCCCAAGGGTGCCACGCTCTCCCACCACAACATCCTCAACAACGGTTACTGGGTGGGCCGTACGGTCGGATACACCGAACAGGACCGGGTCTGCCTGCCCGTGCCCTTCTACCACTGCTTCGGCATGGTCATGGGAAACCTCGGTGCCACCTCGCACGGCGCCTGCATCGTCATCCCGGCGCCGTCCTTCGACCCGGCGGCGACGCTGCGGGCGGTGCAGCAGGAGCGCTGCACCTCGCTGTACGGCGTGCCGACCATGTTCATCGCGGAACTGAATCTCCCCGACTTCGCCGCGTACGACCTGTCGTCCCTGCGCACCGGGATCATGGCGGGCTCGCCCTGCCCGGTCGAGGTGATGAAGCGGGTGGTCGCCGAGATGCACATGGCGGAGGTGTCCATCTGCTACGGCATGACCGAGACCTCGCCGGTGTCGCTGCAGACCCGCCGGGACGACGACCTGGAGCACCGCACGGGCACGGTCGGCCGGGTCCTGCCGCACATCGAGGTGAAGATCGTGGACCCCGTCGACGGGGTGACGCTGCCGCGCGGCACGGCGGGCGAGCTGTGCACCCGCGGCTACAGCGTCATGCTCGGCTACTGGGACGAGCCCGAGAAGACCGCGGAGGCCGTCGACCCGGGCCGCTGGATGCACACCGGGGACCTGGCCGTGATGCGCGAGGACGGTTACGTCGAGATCGTCGGCCGCATCAAGGACATGATCATCCGGGGTGGCGAGAACATCTACCCGCGCGAGATCGAGGAGTTCCTCTACGCGCACCCGAAGATCGCCGACGTCCAGGTCGTCGGCGTGCCGCACGAACGTTACGGCGAGGAGGTGCTCGCCTGCGTCATCCCCCGCGACCCGGGCGACCCGCTCACGCTGGAGGAGCTGCGGGCCTTCTGCGAGGGGCAGTTGGCGCACTACAAGATCCCCAGCGCGCTGCGCGTCCTGGAGTCCTTCCCCATGACGGTGTCGGGGAAGGTCCGCAAGATCGAGCTGCGCCAGGGGTACGGGGCCTAGCGCCCCGCGTCCCGGGGCGGCCCGCGTTCGTGCGGGGGCCGGCCCGGGCCCCCGCCGTCAGGGCCGCGCCGCGACCAGCTCGTCGGCGCTGCCGTTGACCGGCTGCGGTGTGCCCGTCAGGTCGAGGACGAAGAGCGCGACGCGCAGGTCGTCGGCGCGGTCCCGGGCGTCGTCCGCGAAACCGGCGAGCGAGAAGTACACGCACTCCGCCGACTCCGTCATGGCCGTCAGCCACAGGCACTCCACGTCCCGCACGGACGCCGGGCGCACGGTCGGGTCGACCTGCGCCACGACGCCCCGGGCCGCGATGCCGATCCCCGACGGGGGCCGCTGGTCGGCCCGCCGGATGTCCTCGTACCCGAGCCACCTGAGATAGAGGGCGGCGGCGGTGACGGCGTCCCTGGCCGTCCGGATGGTGACGGGCTGGAACGCGGCACGCCGGGCGCGGGCGGCGACCCGGGGGAGCGGACCGCGCCGGGCCCGGCCAGAGGAGGGGGATGCGGCGGCCGACGGCACGGTCCTGGGGGTGCCGATACCGGTACCGGCGCCCACGCCCGTGATGCCGGTGCCGGTGCCGCTGGTGGTGCCGCCGCGCGGCTGGGCGTTCGCGCCGGTACCGGTATCGGTGCCGGTGCCGGTGCCGGTATCGGTATCGGTATCGGTACCTGAATCAGCACCGGTACCAGCATCGGTGCCGGGGCCTGTACGGGCGCTTGTGCTGGTACCCGCGGCGCTCGCAGCACCGGTACCAGTGTCGGTACCAGCACCGGCCCCAGTGTCGGTACCGGTGTCGACGCCAGCAGCGGCACCGGTACCAGTGTCGCTACCAGCACCAGCTCCAGTGCCAGTGCTGGTAGCACCAACACCAGCCCCAGTGTCGGTACCGGTGTCGACGCCAGCACCGGCATCGGTACCAGTGTCGCTACCAGCACCGGTATCAGGACCAGCTCCAGCGCCCGTGCCCGTGCTGGTAGCACCGGCACCAGTGTCGGTACCGGTGTCGACACCCGCACCCGCACCCGCACCAGCGCCAGTGCCCGTGCTCATCCCAGTACCGGCGCCGCTGTCAGCGCCCGTACCGCTCCCGGTACCCGTCTCACCGGGCGGCCCCACCCCAGGCCCGGTGCCCGTACCGCTCCCGGTGCCGGTACCCGTATCGGCACCCTCGCCCTCACCGCTCTCCGCGGACCTCCCCGCGGACTCCCCGGCGCCCTCCCGGCGTTCAACGGGAGTCACCGGGATCCGCAGGGCCGTGCCGCACGGGCAGGCCAGCTCCGGGTGGGGCCACTCGTGCACGCGGCCGCAGGCACCGCAGCGGACGGCGACCCAGTCCTCGTCCCAGGTGCGGTGGGTGACGGCGACCGGCCCGGCGCCGGGGCCGGGATCGAGCGAGGGCGTCACGGGCGCACCGCACACGCACGGGTAGGACGGCGCGGCGTAGAGGTGCTCGCGGCGGCAGGCCGGGCACCGCACCGGCACGCTCTCGGCCATGGCCCACTCCAGGACAGACGGGGCGTCGGACAGACGTGGCGTCGGGACAGCGTCCCCATCGTCCTCCAGCGGATGCCCTCCCGGCAGCGAAACAGCCAGACGGCGGGGGCCGGATCGCGCCACGGCGCACCGCACGGCCCGGCACCCGGACCACCCTTGACGGCCCGTCCGCACGCCACTTACATTGCTTCCAGATAGTAGAAGTTAGTTTCCGCAATACGGAATTCCTGTGAGTTCCTGATGCGGGGTCCACACGGATCACACGGCTCTCCGAGGGGCGCGACGGGAGCGCGAATCCGCCAGCCGAAGCAGGAGTACTCCATGGCTCGTATGACCGCTGCCCGCGCGGCAGTCGAGATCCTCAAGCGCGAGGGTGTCAGTGACGCGTTCGGTGTCCCCGGCGCGGCGATCAACCCCTTCTACGCGGCCCTCAAAGCCTCCGGCGGGATCGGTCACACCCTGGCCCGGCACGTCGAGGGCGCCTCGCACATGGCGGAGGGTTACACCCGGACCCACCCGGGCAACATCGGCGTCTGCATCGGGACGTCGGGACCGGCCGGCACCGACATGATCACCGGCCTCTACTCCGCCATCGGCGACTCCATCCCGATCCTGTGCATCACGGGCCAGGCCCCGACCGCCGTGATCCACAAAGAGGACTTCCAGGCCGTCGACATCGCCTCGATCGCCAAGCCGGTGACCAAGATGGCGGTCACGGTCCTGGAGGCCGCCCAGGTCCCCGGCGTCTTCCAGCAGGCGTTCCACGTGATGCGTTCCGGCCGTCCGGGCCCGGTCCTGATCGACCTGCCCATCGACGTCCAGCTCACCGAGATCGAGTTCGACCCGGAGACGTACGAGCCGCTGGGGGTCTACAAGCCGGCCGCGACCCGGGCCCAGATCGAGAAGGCGATCACCCTCCTCAACGAGTCCGAGCGCCCCCTGATCGTCGCGGGCGGCGGTGTGATCAACGCGGACGCCTCCGAACTGCTCGTCGAGTTCGCCGAGTTGACCGGTACGCCGGTCGTGCCGACGCTGATGGGCTGGGGCATCCTGGCCGACGACCACGAGCTGAACGCCGGCATGGTCGGACTCCAGACCTCGCACCGCTACGGCAACGCGACCTTCCTGGAGTCCGACTTCGTTCTCGGCATCGGCAACCGCTGGGCCAACCGCCACACCGGCCGGCTGGACGTCTACACGGCCGGCCGGAAGTTCGTGCACGTCGATGTCGAGCCCACCCAGATCGGCAGGATCTTCGCCCCGGACTACGGCATCGCCTCCGACGCGAAGGCCGCCCTGGAGCTCTTCGTGGAGGTGGCGCGGGAGTTGAAGGCGGCCGGCCGGCTGCCCGACCGTTCCGCGTGGGCCGCGTCCGCGCAGGAGCGCAAGGCGACGCTCCAGCGCCGCACGCACTTCGACGACGTCCCGATCAAGCCGCAGCGGGTCTACGAGGAGATGAACAAGGCCTTCGGCCCCGAGACCCGGTACGTCACCACCATCGGCCTGTCGCAGATCGCCGGCGCCCAGATGCTGCACGTCTACCGGCCGCGGCACTGGATCAACTGCGGCCAGGCGGGCCCGCTCGGCTGGACGGTCCCCGCCGCGCTCGGCGTCGCCAAGGCCGACCCCGAGGCGCAGGTCGTGGCGCTCTCCGGCGACTACGACTTCCAGTTCATGATCGAGGAGCTGGCCGTCGGCGCGCAGCACCGGATCCCGTACGTCCATGTCCTGGTGAACAACGCCTACCTGGGCCTGATCCGGCAGGCGCAGATCGGCCTGGACATCAACTTCCAGGTCAACCTGGAGTTCGAGAACATCAACTCCCCGGAGCTGGGCGTCTACGGCGTCGACCACGTCAAGGTCGTCGAGGGGCTCGGCTGCAAGGCGATCCGGGTCACCGACCCCGCCGAACTGGGCGCGGCCTTCGAGCAGGCCAAGAAGCTCGCCGCCGAGTACCGGGTGCCGGTGGTCGTCGAGGCCGTTCTGGAGCGCGTCACCAACATCGCGATGAGCAGGACGAACGACATCAGCGAGGTCGTCGAGTTCGAGGAGGTCGCGACCGAGCCGGGCCACGCGCCCACCGCGATCAGGACGCTGAAGGTCTGACGCGGGCGGTTCCCGCCGTACGACGGCCGAAGGGCGGCTCACCCACCGGTGAGCCGCCCTTCCGCCGTGCCCGGAATTCGCGAGGTCTCGCGGCTCCCGCCCCCGTGTGCTTCCCCGTGTGCTTCCCTCGTGGTGCTGTGGTGCGGTGGTGCTTCCCCCGTGGTGCGGTGGTGCTCCCCCGTGCGCTTCTCCCGTGGTGCTGTGGTGCGTCCCCCGTCGTGCGGTGGCGCTTTCCCTTGGTGCTTCCCCCGTCATGAGGCCCGCCGCCCCCGTGCCGGCGGGCCTCATAGGGCGAGGATGTGCCTCGGGCGGGGGGAGTTGAAGACCTCGCGCCGGTGTTCAGAGGTTGATTTGAGGGTTCCGTAGGCGAAGTACGCACGCTGGTGTACGCCAGGTCCCCGGTCCCGCGGACGCGGCCGGCGCCCCGCCGTGGGGTTCAGCGTGCCGGGTGCTCCGAGAGGCCGGGCCAGTCGTCCGGGCCGCCGCCCTGCCACTGGATGATGTCGCTCTCCTCGACCTCGGTCTCGTCCAGGCCCGCCTCGCGCAGGATCTCGACGACGTCGTCGAGGTGGGACGCGGCACCGAGTTCCTCGTCACCCGCGGTGACCCTGCGCGAGCCGTCCAGACCGGGGGCGTGCACGACGATGCTGGGATGGTCCATGCCCCCAGCGTGCTGCGCGCAGCCGCGATCCGCACCTCGGCGCGGCCGTCGCGCGCACGACGCGCAGCGCCGGGTACGGGACCGTCCGTACCCGGCGCTGCGAGCCGGTGAGCTGTGCTGTTGTTGCCGTCCGACGGCGCGAGGCTGGGCGCGACAGGACGTTCGCGCCGCCGGACGGAGTCTGTGGTGCCGGGGTCCGGGGTGTCCCCCCGACGGGGTGTGGCTGGGAGACCGCGGCGGATGCGATGGGACCGGGACTCTCCTTCCCTCATGTCGAGAAGGAGGCCCTGGGCCTTGACCACCGCACTGGCTCGCACACCGCCGCGGCCCCCGTCCTGCCCGGAGCAGCCGGTGGACCACCCCTCATCCGGGTCCTGGGCTGTCGGGCGTTCTGGGGGGAGGCTCAGTCCTCGCGCAGGGCGCGGACGGCCTCCTCCACGCGCTTGCCGTACTCGGGGTCGGCGGCGTGGAAGTGGGCGAGGTTCTTCTCGACGACGTCGTCGCGGGTGACCTGGGAGAGGCCGCCGGCGATGTTGGCGATCAGCCGGGACTTCTCGTCCGCCGACATCAGCCGGTACAGCTCGCCCGCCTGGAAGAAGTGGTCGTCCTTGGTGTGCAGCGGGGCCTCGTGCGTGCCGGTGTGGCCGGCGACGGGGAGCGGCGCCGACAGCGGGCGGCCGGTCTCGACGGGGCCGTCGTAGGAGTTCGGCTCGTAGTTCTTGGCGCCGCGGCCCTGCGGGTTGGCGGCCATCAGGCCGTCGCGGCCGTAGTTCTCCGCGACCGTCGCCCGCGGGGCGTTGACGGCCAGCTGGGTGTGGTTGACGCCCAGGCGGTAGCGGTGCGCGTCCGCGTAGGCGAACAGGCGGCCCTGGAGCATCTTGTCGGGGGAGGGGCCGATGCCCGGAACGAAGTTGTTCGGGGAGAAGGCGGCCTGCTCGACCTCGGCGAAGACGTTGTCGGGGTTGCGGTCCAGCACGAGCCGGCCCACGCGGCGCAGCGGGTGGTCCGCGTGCGGCCACACCTTGGTGAGGTCGAAGGGGTTGAAGCGGTAGTCGGCCGCCTCCGCCGCGGGCATGAGCTGCACGTACAGGGTCCAGGACGGGTTGACCCCGCGCTCGATGGCCTGGAGCAGGTCCGTCTGGTGGGAGTTGGCGTCCTTGCCCGCGATCTCCTGGGCCTGCTCGGTGGACAGGCAGCGGATGCCCTGGTTCGTCTTGAAGTGGTACTTGACGAAGAAGGCCTCGCCCTCGGCGTTCGTCCACTGGTAGGTGTGCGAGCCGTAGCCGTTCATGTGGCGGTAGGAGGCCGGGATGCCGCGGTCGCCCATCAGCCAGGTGATCTGGTGTGTGGCCTCGGGGGCGTGCGCCCAGAAGTCCCAGACGTTGTCCGGCTCCTGACGGCCCGTGAACGGGTCGCGCTTCTGGGAGTGGATGAAGTCGGGGAACTTGATGGGGTCCTTGATGAAGAAGACCGGGGTGTTGTTGCCGACGAGGTCGTAGTTGCCCTCCTCGGTGTAGAACTTCACCGCGAAACCGCGCGGGTCGCGCACCGCGTCCGCGCCGCCCAGGTTGTCGGCCACGGTCGAGAAGCGCAGGAAGAGCTCGGTGCGCTTGCCGACGGTGCTCAGGAAGTCGGCGTACGTGAAGTCCGTGACGTCGTCGGTCACTTCGAAGTAGCCGTACGCGCCGGAACCGCGGGCGTGCACCACGCGCTCCGGGATGCGCTCACGGTTGAACCGGGCGAGCTTCTCCAGAAGGTGCTGGTCCTGGAGGAGGAGCGGGCCGCCGACGCCGGCGGTGGCGGAGTTCTGGTTGTCGGCGACCGGAGCGCCGGACTCGGTCGTAAGCACGCGCTTCGACATCGTGGACCTTCCGTACGAGGGGCAGCGGAAAGCTGCTTCCGCTTCGTGGGAGCCTAGGTTCGGGGCGATCCGGGCGTCAACAGTTTGTTGAAGTCCGGCGATCGGTGAAGAGTTCCGGGCGGTGCCGCCGCCTGGGCGCGACAGGACAGGTGTCAGCGGCGGCACCGCCCGGAGATCGGGGGATGCTCTCGATCAGAGCTGGGCGCCGGAGAGACGCTCGACCGCGCGCAGCAGCGCGGAGTGGTCCAGGCCACCGTCGCCCTGGGCGCGCAGGGAGGCGACGAGCTGGGCGACCACGGCGCCCACCGGCAGCGCCGCGCCGACGTTGCGGGCGGCGTCCGTGACGATGCCCATGTCCTTGTGGTGCAGGTCGATGCGGAAGCCCGGCTTGAAGTCGCGGCTCAGGAAGTTGTCCTTCTTGCGCGTCAGCACGGTGGAGCCGGCGAGCCCGCCGTTCAGGACGTCGAGGGCGGCCTTCAGGTCGACGCCCGACTTCTCCAGGAAGACCACGGCCTCGGCGCACGCCTGGATGTTCACGGCGACGATCAGCTGGTTGGCGGCCTTCACGGTCTGGCCCGAACCGTGCGGGCCGCACAGCACGATGGTCTTGCCGAGCGCCTCCAGGACCGGCTTGGCCTCGTCGAAGTCGGCCTGCTCGCCGCCCACCATGATGGACAGGACGGCCTCGATCGCACCGGCCTCGCCGCCCGACACCGGCGCGTCCAGGACGCGGATGCCCTTGTCCTTCGCGGCCTTGGCCAGGTCCACCGAGGTCTGCGGGGTGATGGAGGACATGTCGACCAGGAGGGCGCCGGAGCGCGCGTTCTCCAGGATGCCGTCGGGGCCGTACGCGATCGCCTCGACCTGCGGTGAGGCCGGGACCATTGTGATCACCACGTCCGCGTCCCGCACGGCCTCGGCGATCGAGCCCGCCGCCGTGCCGCCGGCCGCGGCCAGCCGGTCCAGCTTGTCCCGCTCCAGCGTGAAGCCGGTGACGTCGTAGCCGGCCTTGATCAGGTTCTCCGACATGGGGGAGCCCATGATGCCGAGACCGATCCAGGCGATCTTGGGAAGGGTGCTGCTCATGAGGGTGCCTCTCTACTGCTGTGCTGCGTCTGGGGGTTGCCGCGATGTGTGCGCGGAGCGGGCGGTCCGGCCGGACACCCCGACCGGGCAGGTCGGAGCCGGGGGGCAGCCGGCCGGTCGCGAGGGACCGGAAAGCGGGCCGGGAGCCGCCGGTCGGCCGCAAGGGTCCTGCCGGAGCCGGAGCCGGAGCCGGAGCCGGAGCCGGAGCCGGAGCCGGGGCCCGGGGCCGTCAGCGGGCCGCGCGGGACTCGCGGGGCAGCCAGTCGAACGCCTCGGCGCTCGGGCGGTCGCCGGGCTTGTACTCCAGGCCGACCCAGCCGGCGTATCCGGCCTTCGCGAGCCGGTCGAGCAGGTCCTCCAGCGGGAGGGAGCCCGTGCCCGGCGCGCCGCGGCCCGGGTTGTCGGCGATCTGTACGTGCCCGGTCCGGTCGGCGTACCGCTCGATCACCGACGGCAGGTCCTCGCCGTTCATGGACAGGTGGTAGAGGTCCATGAGGAACTTGGCGTTGCCGAGGCCGGTCGCCTCGTTCACCCGGTCGGCCACCGCCACGCCCGCGGGTGCGGACACCAGGGGGTAGCGCGGCGACTCGGGTGCGTTCAGGGTCTCGATGAGCAGGACCGCGCCGATCCGGTCGGCGGCCCGCGCGGCCAGGGCCAGGTTCTCCAGGGCGAGCGCGTCCTGCTCGGCCGGGTCCACGCCGTCGACGCGGTTGCCGTACAGGGCGTTCAGCGCCTTGCAGCCGAGCGACTCGGCGAAGGAGGCGGCCACGTCGATGTTGGCGCGGAACCGCTCCGACTCCGTGCCGGGGAGCGACAGGGCGCCCCGGTCGGGGCCGGGCAGCTGCCCGGCGTAGAAGTTCAGCCCCGTCAGCTGGACGCCCGCGTCCTCGATCGCCTTCTTCAGCGCGTCGAGCTCGGACCGCTCGGGGGTGGGGGAGTCGACCCAGGGCCACCACAGCTCGACCGCGGTGAAGCCCGCCGCGGCGGCGGCCGCGGGGCGCTCCAGGAGCGGGAGTTCCGTGAAGAGGATCGACAGGTTGACGTTGAAGCGCTGCTCTGCGAATCCCATGGGGTCGGCGCTCCCTTCCGTATCGATGTTCCGTATTGCGGAAGTTCGTTTCTGCTTAATGGAAGATTGCCGTCGGGTGTCGGAGCTTGTCAAGAGGGGGCTGCCGGAAAATCGGCACCGCGCAGTAGGTTGAGCGCGTGCGATTGAGAGTGGAGTTCACGACCGAGCCCTTCGACCTCGACGAGGCCCCCCGGCACGCGCTGGTCGCCCGTGAGGTCATCGAGGCGGCAGAACTGGACGCCGTCGACGTCGGCCCGTTCGGCAACACCGCGGAGGGCGCCGCCGACGAGGTGCTCACCGCCGTCGACGCCCTGCTGCGCAGGTCCCTGGAGGCGGGCGCCACCCGCGTCTCGCTCCAGGTCAACGTGGTCGGCGCCGCCGGGGAGGGCGATAAGTGACCGGGGCCGGGGACGACCCCTTCGTCACGGCGGTCAAGCCGCTGGTCGACGCCATGGGGGGCGAGATGCTCGCGCCCGAGGAGGCCGGCGCCGACGACGTCGTGCTGTCCTGGGAGGGCGCGGACGTCGTCGCCGTGCGCCTGCCGCAGCTCGCCGACTCGCTCGACCACATCCTGGCCGCCCTGGAGCGCAAGCGGGGCAAGCCCCTGGCGGAGCTGGACCGCAAGGCCAAGCAGGAGGTCGTACGGATCCTGGAAGCGCGCGGCGCCTTCTCGGTGCGGCACGGCGTGGAGACCGTCGCGAGCGCGCTCGGCGTCAGCCGCTTCACCGTCTACAACTACCTGAACCGCGAGAAGGAGTCCTGAGCCCCGGCACCGGAACGAGGCCCTGACCTGGGCGGACACGCCGTGCGTGGCCGTGTCGGAGCAGCCCGCGGCGAGCCGCCGCCCGTATCGTCCGGGCGGCGGTTTTTTGTTACCCGGATTTTTCAACAAAGTGTTGACGTGGTGTTTCCGAGGGCGTTAGCTATCCGCAGCCCGTCCAGCACAAGGCCACGGAGGCTTCCCGTGACGTCGAGTACGACACCTGGCGGTCTCGCCCGGTTCAACGCCCTGGAGGAGCACGCGGCCCTGGCCGAACTCCACGAGGCGTGCGCCTCCACGGTCTGGGCGCGCCGCCTGCTCGCCCACCGCCCCTACGCCACCGCCGACGACCTGCTCGCCGCGAGCGACGCCGCCATGGCGGAGCTGACCCCCGCGGACCTGGCCGAGGCGATGGCCGGACACCCGCCGATCGGACGCCCCAAGCCGGGGGACCCGACCTCCTCCCGGGAGCAGCGCGGGATGGCCGGCGCCTCCGAGGAGCTCAAGGCGGAGATGCTCGGACTGAACCTGGAGTACCAGGAGAAGTTCGGCCACGTCTTCCTCATCTGCGCCACCGGCCGGACCGGCGAGCAGATGCGCGACGCGGTCAAGGAGCGCATCGGCAACGCGCCCGAGCAGGAGCGGGAGATCGTCCGCGCCGAGCTGGGCAAGATCAACCGCATCCGGCTGACCGCCCTCGTACAGGAAGAGCAGGCATGAGCACCGACAGCACGGCCTCCGTGTCCACCCACATCCTGGACACCAGCGTCGGCCGCCCCGCCGGGGGCGTCGCCGTCGGCCTCGCCGCCCGCGGCGGACGCGACGCGGACTGGCGCCCGCTCGGCGGCTCCGCGACGGACGCGGACGGACGGTGCAAGGACCTGCCGGCGCTGCCGGAGGGGACGACCCACGTACGGCTCGACTTCGCCGTCGAGCCGTACTTCGAGAAGAAGCAAGCCGATGCGCAGCAGGACGCCCCCGCGAACCGGGACAGCGGCGCGTTCTTCCCCGAGGTGGCGATCACGTTCGCCGTCGTACCGGGCGAGCACTACCACGTACCGCTGCTGCTCAACCCGTTCGGCTACTCCGTTTACCGAGGGAGCTAGCAGACATGACCGACCGATCCCGCCCTGCCCGCATGACCATGCTGGGTCAGAACCAGTACGGCAAGGCCGAGAACCGCGTCGTGAAGATCACGCGCGACGGCGACACGCACCACATCAAGGACCTGAACGTCTCGGTCGCGCTGAGCGGCGACATGGACGACGTGCACTACTCGGGCTCCAACGCGAACGTCCTGCCGACGGACACCACCAAGAACACGGTGTTCGCCTTCGCCAAGGAGCACGGCATCGAGTCCGCCGAGCAGTTCGGCATCCACCTCGCACGGCACTTCGTGACCTCGCAGGAGCCGATCCACCGGGCGCGCATCCGCATCGAGGAGTACGCCTGGGAGCGCATCGCCACCTCCGACGCGAACTCGCGGTTCATCGGCGCCGACGAGGTCAACCACTCCTTCGTGCGCAAGGGCCAGGAGACCCGGGTCACCCAGGTCACCTTCGACGGTGAGAAGTGGGAGGTCGTCTCCGGCCTCAAGGACCTGGTCGTGATGAACTCGACGAACTCCGAGTTCTGGGGCTACGTCAAGGACAGGTACACGACGCTCAAGGAGGCGTACGACCGCATCCTGGCGACGCAGGTGTCCGCGCGCTGGCGGTTCAACTGGACCGACGACGAGCAGCGGATGCCGCACTGGGAGAAGTCGTACGAGCAGGTCAGGAAGCACATGCTCCAGGCCTTCGCGGAGACCTACTCGCTGTCCCTCCAGCAGACCCTGTACCAGATGGGTTCGCGCATCATCAACCACCGCAGCGAGATCGACGAGGTCCGCTTCTCGCTGCCGAACAAGCACCACTTCCTCGTCGACCTGGAGCCCTTCGGCCTCAAGAACGACAACGAGGTCTACTACGCGGCCGACCGCCCGTACGGCCTCATCGAGGCCACCGTCCTGCGCGACGGCTGCGAGCCGCTCATCCCGGTGGACCTCACCAACCTGTAGTACTGCCCGAGCGGCCGAACGGGCCGCAGTGGTACTGCTGCCGTACCCCCGACGCGTGCGCCGGCGTCGACATCCCAGGGGGAGAGCGGGGGCATCTGCGCAACAACAGCACCACGGACCCGGTCGTCACCCCGCTCGGCCCCCGGGTCCGTCCGCCAATGGGAAGAACGAGGAACCGCCGTGGCAGTCGAGCGCATCGTCATCGAGAACTGCGCCATCGCGACCGTGGACGCCGGCGACACCGAGTACGCCTCGGGCCACATCGTCGTCGCCGGCAACCGGATCGAGTCGGTGGGAGCCGGAAAGGCCCCCGAGAACCTGGAGAACGTGGTCCGTCGCATCGACGCGACCGGACACCTGGCCACTCCCGGCCTGGTGAACACGCACCACCACTTCTACCAGTGGATCACCCGCGGCCTGGCCACGGACCACAACCTCTTCAACTGGCTCGTCGCGCTCTACCCGACCTGGGCGCGCATCGACGAGAAGATGGCGTACTCCGCCGCGCAGGGCTCCCTCGCCATGATGGCGCGCGGCGGTGTCACCACCGCCATGGACCACCACTACGTCTTCCCGAAGGGCTCCGGCGACCTGTCCGGCGCCATCATCCGGGCGGCGCGCGAGACGGGCGTCCGCTTCACCCTCGCCCGCGGCTCCATGGACCGCAGCGAGAAGGACGGCGGCCTGCCGCCCGACTTCGCCGTCGAGACCCTCGACGGGGCGCTGGCCGCCACGGAGGCGACCATCGACGCGCACCACGACGCGTCCTTCGACGCCATGACGCAGATCGCCGTCGCGCCCTGCTCGCCCTTCTCCGTCTCCACCGAACTCATGCGGCAGGGAGCCGAACTGGCCCGCCGCAAGGGCGTACGGCTGCACACGCACGGCTCGGAGACCGTGGAGGAGGAGCAGTTCTGCAAGGAACTGTTCGGCATGGGACCGACCGAGTACTTCGAGTCCACCGGCTGGCTCGGCGAGGACGTGTGGATGGCGCACTGCGTCCACATGAACGACTCCGACATCGCCGCCTTCGCCCGGACGAAGACCGGTGTGGCCCACTGCCCGTCCTCCAACGCCCGGCTCGCCGCCGGCATCGCACGCGTCCCCGACATGCTGGCGGCCGGCGTCCCGGTCGGTCTCGGCGTCGACGGCACGGCGTCCAACGAGTCGGGCGAGCTGCACACCGAACTGCGCAACGCCCTGCTGATCAACCGCCTCGGGGCTCACCGCGAGGCCGCCCTGAACGCCCGTCAGGCACTGCGCCTCGGCACGTACGGCGGCGCCCAGGTCCTCGGCCGGGCCGCGCAGATCGGCTCGCTGGAGGCCGGCAAGCTCGCCGACCTGGTGCTGTGGAAGCTCGACACCCTGGCCCACGCCTCGATCGCCGACCCGGTGACCGCGCTGGTCTTCGGCGCGGCGGCCCCGGTCACCCTCTCGCTCGTGGACGGCAGGCCGGTCGTCGAGGACAGCCGGCTCCTGAACGTCGACGAGGACGCCGTCGCCCGCTCCACGCGGGACGAGGCGCAGCGCCTGGCGCGGATCGCCGCGCAGGCCTGACCCACCGGAGATCTCCGGCCGAGGGGGACGGCCCTCGGCCGGTAGCCATGGACCCGAGCGGGGTCCGTGGTGGCCGTGTCCGGGGAACGCGCACGGAGGTGCGTGTTCCCCGGAACGGTCCCGTCGCGAGCACACCGGGCGACCGGTGCGCCCCGCGGCGGCCATCGCCCCGGAGACCCGGTCTCCGAGACGTATCGTCCCGGTCCCGCACGACCGCGCATCACCTCCCTGAAACCCGCGTCGCCGCCGTGGCGGACGCGTAACCGACCGGAGGAGCCGCCGTGGCCGCCCAGCCCGCGCCCCGCACCGATGCAGTCCCCACTGGCGTGCCCAAGCACCCCGTGGACGAGAAACTCCCGCCCCTGAAGATGGCGGCCAGCGGCCTCCAGCACGTCGCCGCCATGTACGCGGGAGTGGTCGCCCCACCGCTGATCGTCGGCGCCGCCGTCGGTCTGTCCGGAACCGAACTCACCTTCCTCACCGGCGCCTGCCTGTTCACCGCGGGCCTCGCCACCTTCCTCCAGACCCTCGGCTTCTGGAAGATCGGGGCCAGGCTGCCGTTCGTCAACGGCGTCACCTTCGCCGGCGTCGCGCCGATGACCGCCGTCGTCGCCTCCGCCGACGACAAGAGCGACGCGCTGCCGATCATCTTCGGCGCCGTCATCGTCGCCGGTGTCCTCGGCTTCATAGCCGCCCCCTTCTTCTGCAAGGCGGTCCGCTTCTTCCCGCCGGTCGTCACCGGCACCGTGATCACCCTGATCGGCATCTCGCTGCTGCCCGTCGCCTTCGGCTGGGCCCAGGGACCGGACCCCGCGGCGCACGACTACGGCTCCAAGACCTATCTGGGCCTCGCCGCCGTCACGCTCGTCATGGTGCTGCTGCTGCGCCGGTTCACCCGGGGTTTCGTCAAGCAGATCGCCGTCCTGCTCGGCCTGGTGCTCGGCACGCTCGTCGCCATCCCGTTCGGGGTCACGGACTTCGGGCCGGTCGCCGACGCGGACGTGGTCGGCTTCCCGACCCCCTTCCACTTCGGCGCCCCGCAGTTCCAGGTCGCCGCGATCCTCTCGCTGTGCGTGGTGATGGTGGTCTCGATGACCGAATCGACCGCGGACATGCTCGCGTTGGGCGAGATCGTGGAACGGCCCGCCGACGAGAAGACCATCGCGGCCGGTCTGCGCGCCGACACCCTCGGCTCGGCACTGAGCCCGCTGTTCAACGGCTTCATGTGTAGCGCCTTCGCGCAGAACATCGGGCTCGTGGCCATGACGAAGGTGCGCAGCCGGTACGTCGTCGCGACCGGCGGCGGGTTCCTGGTCCTGATGGGGCTGTGCCCGATGGCCGCCTCGCTCATCGCGGTCGTCCCCAGGCCGGTGCTCGGCGGCGCCGGTGTCGTCCTGTTCGGCTCGGTCGCCGCGAGCGGCATCCAGACCCTGGTGCGGGCGGGCCTGGAGAAGGACAACAACGTCCTGATCGTGGCCGTGTCGATCGCCGTCGGCATCATCCCGATCACCGCGCCGGAGTTCTACCACGCCTTCCCGGAGACCGCGAAGATCGTCCTGGACTCGGGGATCTCGACCGGCTGCGTGGCCGCCGTCCTCCTCAACGTCGTCTTCAACCACCTCGGCAGGAACCGGGACGCGGAGGACGTCACCCATCCCATGGAGGCGGGCGAGGAGCTCGGCCCGCGCGGCAAGGCGCTCCCGGCCCACTGACGGGCCCCCACGGCGGGCCGGCCCCTCGAAGAGGCCGCCGCCACCCGCGGCACACGGAGGGCGCGGCACCGAACGGGTGCCGCACCCCCCGCCGTCCGTCCCGGTCCGCTGCCCGGGGCGGCCGGTCAGCCGATGTGGAAGCTGTCCCCGTAGACCTTCCAGTCCAGCGGCGGATCGAGGTTCAGGTTCCGCTTCCGCAGGAAGACCCGCTGCGCCGTGTCGACGCGGCTGGTGTCCGAATGGGCCTCCTCCTGCTTCATCGCCCAGACGCGCGCGTCGAGGAACGCGTTCAGGTACGTCACCTCGTCGCCTCCCTGGGCCGGCGGTGCCGCCTTGGCCAGCGCCCGGCGGCGGATGCTGCCGAAGCTCGTGCTGTCGCCGCCGTCGCCGTGCATCACGATGGCGTCGTAGTACGCGAACTGGCCGAGGACGCCGATGCCGTCGGCCTTGCCCTGCCGGACGGCCGGGTTGAAGTACACCCGGTCGCGCTCGTCGTTCTGCGCCTTCTGGAACACCGCGTCCTGGGCGGCCCTGCGCCAGTCGGCCGGGAAGTCCGGGTCCAGTCCGTCGTGCGAGTCGGTGCCGTCCACCTCGCGCAGCGCCGGCAGGTACTTGGCGAGCACGTTGCCGGGCTTGCGCCGCGCGTACAGCTCGACCAGGTCCAGCATGTCGCCGGTGCCCGAGCAGAAGCCGATGATCCCGGCGGTGTAGCCGCGTCCGTCGCCGATGTCCTCGATGTACTTGTACTGCGCCTTCCAGTCCAGCGAGGAGTTCTCCGCGCTGGAGACCAGCTTCATGGCGATCTCCTTCTTCGCCGGGTCGTCGAGCCCGACCGGGGCGGCCGTCGCCGACTGGGTCGCGATGACGGGGGCCGCCACGAGGGACGCGCCGATCAGCGCGAGCAGTGTGCGGCGCGAAGTACGTATGTGGGGGGTGTGCACGGTACCTCCAGTGAGGGGAGTACGTCGTTCACGAACTGTTAGGAAGGTTTCCTACCAGACTTTGTGAGTGACGTATACCCGTCAAGGACGGCGAGTCGGGGGCGTGTCCCGGGGTGCTCGGGTCAGCCGCGGGGCGCCGGGCGGCCCGACCGCGAGGTCAGGGCCTGGCAGGGCTGGGCGGCGGGGAGGCGGCCGGTGAAGAACCACGTGGGCGGGACACCCATCAGGGTGCGGAAGTCGGCGGCGAGGTGCGACTGGTCGTAGTAGCCGGTGGCGGCGGCCAGTTGGGCCCAGGACGTGTCCGGCGTGCGGCGCGCCCGGGTGAGGACGTGGCGCACCCGGGCGATCCGGGAGTAGTGCTTGGGGGAGAGCCCGACTCCCTCCGCGAACAGGTTGCGGAGCTGGCGCTCGCTGACCGAGAGCCGGCCCGCCAGCTCACCGACGCCCGGCGGCACCCGGCCCGTCCCGGCCGACAGGGCCTCGACCGCCGCGCGCAGCAGCCGCACGCGGGCCGGATCGGCGGGGGCGAGCCGGCCCGGCAGCACCCCGGCCAGCCGCGGGACCACCTCTCCGGGCTCCGACGACAGCAGCTCCTCGGCCAGCCGGCGGGCCGTCTCGGCGGGGAAGTCGCCCAGGCGCCGGACCAGGCCCACCAGGTCGGCGGCCGGGACGCCCAGCAGCGGGCGGGCCGCCCCCGGCCCGAGACGCAACTGGACGCAGGAGGCCAGGCGTTTGCCCGCGTGGTACGAGGCGCGGGTGCGCGGTCCCACCACCAGGACGTCGCGGCGGCCGTCCTCCCCGGTCCGCACGACCACCTTCGCCGCCGTGTCCGGGACCTGGGCGAACGGCCCGCCCGGAACGCCGTCGACGGCGGTCAGACCGGCGCCGGCGAACCACGGGCTCAGGGCCGCGGGCAGTGCCAGCGGTTCCTCGCTGAGGGAGTCCGCGGCGGGCCGCGTCTCGTACGGGGTGCTCACGCCTTCACGGTAGACGCGGCGCGGCGTCCGCCGGGCCCGTGAACCGTGCCGGAATCTCCTAGCTCCGGACCACGCCCGCCCGGCACGGTGAGGCCATGATCCTCGTGACCGGTGCCACGGGCACCATCGGAAGCCATGTCGTACGACTGCTCGCGGAGCGCGGCGAGAAGGTCCGCGCCCTCACCCGGGACCCCTCCCGCGCCACGGCCCCGCCCGGGGTGGAGGTGGTGCGCGGGGACTATCGCGAGCCCGCCTCGGTGGCCGCCGCGCTGGCCGGCGCGACCGCCCTGTTCGCGGTGGGCGTGCTGGGTCCGGGGGACGCCGAGCAGGACGCGGCCCTCGTCGCCCTGGCGCGCACGGCGGGCGTGCGCAGAGTCGTCAAGCTCTCCGCCATCGGCACCGGCGACCCGGTCCTCGGCCCCGTCGGGACCTGGCATCTCGGCGGCGAACAGGCCGTCGAGAACAGCGGATTGGAGTGGGCGGTGCTGCGCCCCTCCGCCTTCGCCTCCAACACCCTGAGCTGGGCGGAGCCGATCCGCTCCGGCACTCCGGTGCCCGATCTGACCGGCCCCGGCACCCAGGGCGTCGTCGACCCGCGCGACGTCTCCGAGGTCGCGGTGGAGGCGCTCCTCGACCCCCGGCACACGGGCCGCGTCCACACCCTGACCGGGCCGGAACTCCTCACCACCGCCGCCCAGGCGGCGATCCTCGCCGGTGTCCTCGGCCGCCCGGTCGACACCGAGGACGTCCCCGCGAAGACGGCCCGGGAGCGGTTCCTCGCGTCGGGCATGCCGCGGACGTACGTGGAGGGCGTCCTGGCCGGCGCCGCGTACGTACGGCAGGGGCGCAACGCCGTGGTGACGGACGGCGTACGGCAGGTGCTGGGCCGGGAGCCCCGTACGTATGAGCGCTGGGCCCGCGATCACCTGGCGGCGTTCGCCGGCGACTGACCGCCGGTCGCGCCCGTTCCCTCCGGCACGGGGCGGAGGGAACGGCCGCACGGGCGGCAGGGCGCCGCGCCCGCGTCGGCGCGGCGACGGACCGGGCCGAGCGGCACCGGTTCACGACCGCCGGGTCCCGCGCGGCCCACGACGCGGTGCACCGGACCGAACTGCCGGGCGACCGGCCCGGATGCCGGGCGACCGGCACGCACTGTCGGACGGCCGACCGAACTGCCGGACAGCCGGCCCGAACTGCCGGGCGACCGGCCCGGACTGCCGGACAGCCGGCCCGGACTGCCGCGTCCGGCCCGAACTGCCGAAGGGCCGCACCGAGTTGACGTTCCCGGCCGGGCCCGGCGGTCCGGGGTGCGTGCGCGTCCGTCGTGCGGGCGTCAGAAGCCGAACGGGCCGGGGTCGTCGGCCAGCGTGCGGAAGTACGCGCGCGGGTCGGCGACCAGCTTGCGCTTCGTGAGGTCCATGAGCCCGCCGACACCGGTCAGCTCGGCGGCCACCGTGCCGTCCAGCTTGCGGATCGTCTGCTCGATCCGGAACGTCTTGCCCTCGCCCCAGACGAAGGCGCAGGTCACCTCGGTCTCGTCACCGGCGCGCAGCTCCCGCAGATAGCGGATGGTCGTCTCCAGGGCGACCGGGCCCACGCCCTCGGCCATCAGGTCGGCCTGCCGGATCCCGGCCGCCTGGAGCAGGCACCAGCGCGCGTGCTCGGCGTACTGCAGGTACACGCTCTGGTTCAGGTGCCCCTGCACGTCGGTCTCGTACCCGCGGACGGTCACACCCACGGAAAACGGCTCTGCCACGACTTCCCCTTCACGACGGTCGGACGCATCCGGGGCAGGCGGACGCCTGTTCCCGGGACCCACGATCTCAACTCCCGTGTCCCGCGCGCCGCCCGGGTCCCGCGCGCCGCATCCCGGCGCGGGCGCGACCCGGCGGACCCGGTGCGCGGTTCAGGCCCGCCGCGGCGAGGCCAGGACGTAGCGCGCCCCCGTGCGGGGCTCGGTGTGCGCGCTGACCTGCCAGCCCGCCTCCTCCAGTGTCGCCGCGCAGGCCCACAGCCGCCCGGGGTCGGGGTCGCGCACGGCGACGGCCTCCGGCTGCGGGGTCGCCCGCACCCGGTAGCCGGGCCCCGCCGGACCGTCCGGGGGGTGGCCCGCGGCCTCCAGGGCGAGCGCGGCGGCCTGCACCAGATGCGCGCGCTCCCAGCCGCAGGGGCGGTCCGTGGCGCCGTTGGTCCCGGTCATCCGCCGCAGCTCCAGGAGCCCCTGCCAGGCGCTGTGCACCTCCCGGGCGCGGGCGGGACCCGGCTCGGCGTCCTCCTCGCCCCCGATCCGGGCGGCGAAGACTCCGGAGGCGCGCGCGGCGGGTGCCGGAGCCGGCTCCTCGGCAGCGGTCGCCTCCTCGCGCAGCCGGTGGCCGGCGGGCGTCAGGAAGTGGTCGTGCGGCGGTCTGGGGTGGCGGAAGGCGAGCCCGCGCTTCACCAGGGCGGCGAGCTGGGCCTCCGTACCCCGCAGTCGGCCCGTCACGGGGTCGGCCGCGTCGACGACGCGCCGCTGGGCCGCGGTCGGTGGTCGGGTCACGGCACGTCTCCTCCCTACGGCGGGCGGGGCCCCGGAGCGGGGGACCGGCCCCGTGGAAGACGCCGGTGACCGCGGGCACCGCACCCTCGAAGACTACGAGGGGGGTCTGACATTCCGGCTCGCGGACTACGAGGGGGGTCTGAGATTCCAGCTCGCGACGACCGGACGCCCGTGTTCCGTGCTGAGCCTGCCGACGGTCCCGGTGCCCAGCAGGAACAGCGCGCCGCCTGACGGCGGCAGCCCGAGGCGCCGAGCGGTCAGCACCCGCAGGAAGTGCCCGTGGGCCACCAGCACCACGCTGCCCTCGGTGTTCGCCAGCGCCGCGTCCACCTTGGCGAGCATCCGGTCGGCACGCTCGCCGACCTGTTCGGGGCTCTCGCCGGGGTGCTCTGCGGGACCCTCCGCCACGCCGTCCCGGAACAGGAACCAGTCCGGCCGCGTCCGCTGGATCTCGACGGTCGTCAGGCCCTCGTAGCCGCCGTAGTCCCACTCGCACAGGTCGGCGTCGAGCCGTATGCCGTCGAGCCCCACGAGCTCCGCCGTCTCCCGGGCCCGCCGCATCGGGCTGACGAACGCGGCGGCGATGTGGTGCGAGCGCACGAGGGGCGCGACCGCGCGCGCCTGCTCGCGGCCCCGGCCCGTCAGCGTGACGTCCGTCCAGCTGGTGTGCCGGCCGGTGAGCGCCCACTCGGTCTCGCCGTGCCGCACCAGAAGCACATCACCCATCGCCGCGCCCTCCTGTCGCTCTCCCCGTACGGTGTCACCGGCCCCGGCGGCGCGCAGCACCGGATCGGCCAGACGGCGGCGTCCGGCGTCCGGAGGGGCCGTCGCGCCCGCCGGGCCGGGGGCGCCCGTCTACTGGCGGTAGCCGCTCAGGAAGCGCCCGATGCGGCTGATGGCCGCGTCCAGGTCGTCGGCGTACGGCAGGGTCAGGATGCGGAAGTGGTCCGGGCGGGGCCAGTTGAAGCCGGTGCCCTGGACGACCTGGATCTTCTCGCGCAGCAGCAGGTCGAGGACGAACTTCTCGTCGTCGTGGATCTTGTGCACCTCGGGGTCGATGCGCGGGAACGCGTACAGCGCGCCCTTCGGCTTGACGCACGAGACGCCAGGGATCTCGTTGAGCTTCTCCCAGGCGCGGTCGCGCTGTTCGCGCAGCCTGCCGCCGGGAGCCGTCAGCTCGTGGATGGACTGGCGGCCGCCGAGCGCGGCCTGGATGGCGTACTGGGCGGGCGCGTTGGCGCACAGCCGCATGGAGGCGAGCATCGTCAGGCCCTCCAGGTAGCTGCGCGCGTGCTGCTTGGGCCCGGTGACGACCAGCCAGCCGGAGCGGAACCCGGCGACGCGGTAGGTCTTCGACAGGCCGCAGAAGGTGAGGACGACCAGGTCCGGGGCGAGCGCCGCCGCGCTGTGGTGCACGGCGTCGTCGTAGAGGATCTGGTCGTAGATCTCGTCCGCGAACACCATCAGGCCGTTGCGGCGCGCCAGGTCGAGGATGCCCTCGACGATCTCCTTCGGATAGACGGCGCCGGTCGGGTTGTTGGGGTTGATGATCAGGACGGCCCGGGTCCGGTCGGTGATCTTCGACTCCATGTCGGCCAGGTCCGGGTACCACTCGGACTGCTCGTCGCAGAGGTAGTGCACCGCCTTGCCGCCCGCGAGGGTCGTCACGGCCGTCCAGAGCGGGAAGTCGGGGGCGGGGATGAGGACTTCGTCGCCGTCCTCGATCAGGGCCTGCACCGCCATCGAGACCAGTTCGGAGACGCCGTTGCCGAGGAAGACGTCGTCCACGCCGACCTCCAGACCGCGCTCCTGGTAGCGCTGGGCGACCGCGCGGCGGGCGGAGAGGACGCCCCGCGAGTCCGTGTAGCCGTGCGCCTGGGGGAGCATCCGGATCATGTCCTGGAGGATCTCCTCCGGCGCCTCGAAACCGAAGAGCGCCGGGTTGCCGGTGTTGAGGCGCAGGACACTGTGGCCCGCCGCCTCCAGCGCGTCGGCGTGCTCGATCACCGGGCCCCGGATCTCGTAACAGACCTCGCTGAGCTTGCTCGACTGCCGGAACTCCATGCGGTGCGCACCTCCGTGTTGTGGTGTTGCTTGGTTTTACCAAGTAGGTGCTTGGAAAGTCCAACAACATGTCTAGACTGCGTCGCATGTCACCACGCCGAAGCTACGACCAGTACTGTTCCGCTGCCCGGGCCCTCGACGCCGTCGGTGACCGCTGGACCCTGCTGGTCGTCCGCGAACTCCTCGCCGGCCCGCGCCGCTACACCGACCTGCACGCGGACCTGCCGGGCGTCAGCACGGACGTCCTGGCGTCGCGGCTCAAGGACATGGAGCGCGACGGGCTGACGACCCGCCGCCGGCTGCCGCCCCCCGGCGCCGCGTACGTGTACGAACTCACGCCGCGCGGACGGCAGTTGCTCCCGGTGCTGCAAGCGCTCGGCGAGTGGGGCGCGCCCGCCCTGGAGGAGCGCAGGCCCACGGACGCGGTCCGCGCCCACTGGTTCGCGCTGCCCCTGCTCCGCTGCCTGGAGGGCGAGGGGGACGGCCTCGTCCACGTCCGGCTGGAGGAGGGCGAGTTCTTCGTGCGGGTGGGCGCCGGGGACGGCCCGGTGTACGGGGAGGGTCCGGCGCCGACCGGGCCCGACACCGCGCTGACGCTGGACGCCGAGACCTGCACCGCCGTGGCCCAGGGCGTTTTGACGCTCCGTCAGGCCGTGGCCGAGCGGCGCGTGGGGGTCGCGGGCGAGGGCACCCTGGCCAAGGCGCTGCGCGGCGAGTGACGGCGGGCCAGGACGCCGTACGGGGCGCGCACCGGACGCCGTGGACGTGCGGAGGCCCGCCGTGCCCAGGGCACGGCGGGCCTCCTCCTGCCGGATGTCCCGCGGTTCAGGCGCCCGGCGGCACCCGGGACGGCCGCCCGGAGCCGCGCGTCAGCGTGTAGCCGCCGACCCCCGCGAGCGCCGCCAGCACCCCGCCCACCGCGGTCCACGCCCACCGGTCGGTCCACCAGCCGGAGGCCCACCCGTCGTCCGGCTCGATCGCGGACAGCACGGCCCCCGGCGACCCGGAGTCCTCGGACTCCTCGTCCCGCGCGGACGCCACGGCGACCCCCGGGACCAGCGGCCGGCCCAGCGACCCGTCCACCGCGGCGGAACCGCCGATGTCCTTGGAGTCGACCCGCACCTCGGCGTCGACCGGGAGCCCGAGGTCGGACACCTGGAGGTCGACGACCGTCAGCCGGACGTAGTACGTGCCCGGCAACGGGTCGTTGGCCCAGGTCTCGGACCACGCGCGGACGGTGCGCAGGGTGCAGGACAGCTCCACCGTCGCCGCGTCCCGGTCCGCCGTCCGCGTCTGCGCCCCGTACTGGCACGCCTGCCTGCGCCGCAGTCCGTCGTACACGTCGACCTGCCAGGTCTCCGCGGCGTTCCGGGTGGAGGCCTCGGGCAGTTTCACCGTCGCCTTCACGGTGGGCCGCTGCCCCGCGTCGGCCGGGAAGGACCAGTACAGGTAGTCACCGGTGGACCCGCCCGCGGTGGCCCGCTCCCCCTGGTCGATCTCGGTAGCCGTACGGAACGACGTGCCGGCCTCGGTGGGAGCGCCGCCGTCGTCCGAGGGGCTCGCCGAGGGCGAGGAGTCGGCGACCGCGGGGGACACCGCCGCGCCGAGCAGGAACAGTGCCGCGGTCAGCACACGTGCGATACGCATCAGTTGGTCCTCCAGACCGCGACCCGCCAGCGGGAGATCCAGCCCCACAGCACACCCGCGAGGAAGCCGGTGAGCACCAGGGCGCCGAGCAGCCACCAGCCGCGCCCGAGACCGAAGGCGGCGACGTCGGCCGCCTGGTCGGGCCCGTCGACGACGTCGACCGTCAGTTCCACCGGCAGGCCCGGCGTGGTCTTCACGCTGCCGGCCGCCGAGAAGGAGTGGGACACCTGGAGGCACACGGCCTCGGCGGGCGCGTTCTCGTCGTCATCGTCGTCGCTCTCCGCCTTCGGGTAGCGCAGACCGGTGGAGACGACGTCGGTGCGGCCGTTGCCCGCCGCCTCGCCGCGGACGATCTCCCGCCCGTGCACGGTGACCGCGCGCAGCAGCACCCCGTGGTCCGGGTTCACCGCGCGGTCGGCGGCCACGCTCACGGAGGCGCGCAGTTCCCGGCCCGGCTCCACGTCGACGCGGTACCAGCGGTGCTGTCCGAACTCCGCGCGGTCGGTGTAGAGGCCGGACTTCAGCGTCGGCGCCTTCGCGCAGGCGTCGGCTCCGTCCACGGCGACCGGCGTCACCACCGGATCGGCGGCCCGCTCCACCAACTGGCCCACCCGGTCGGAGAGTTCCTCCTTGTGGCGGACCGAGGTGTACGTGCCCCCGGTGGCGTCCGCGATGCAGCTGAGCTGGTCGCGGGTCTTGGCGTCGGGCACGAGCCCGAGCGTGTCGATGGTGAGACCGATGCCCTTGGCCGCTATCTCGCGCGCCACCTCGCACGGGTCCAGCGGCTGGCAGGTGTCCTCGCCGTCGCTGATGAGCACGATCCGCCGGGTGCCCTCACCGCCGTCCAGGTCGACGGCGGCCTTGCGCAGCGCCGGTCCGATCGGAGTCCAGCCCGTCGGGGTGAGCGTAGCGACCGCGGTCTTGGCCTCGGTCCGGTCCAACGGCCCGACCGGATAGAGCTGTTCGGTGTCCTTGCAGCCCGTCTTCCGGTCGTCGCCGCGGTAGTTGGCCCCGAGCGTGCGTATCCCGAGCTGGACCTCCTCGGGCGTCGCGTCGAGCACCTCGTTGAACGCCTGCTTGGCCGCGGCCATCCGCGACCCGCCGTCAATGTCCCGGGCGCGCATCGAACCGCTGACGTCCAGCACGAGTTCGACCTGGGGAGCGGCCTGCTCCGCCGGTTCGTCGGCGGCCGCTCCGGCCGGGAGCGCGGCCCCGGCCGTCAGAGCGGCGAGCAGGGCGCAGATTCCCGCCGCCAGCCGTTGTCTTGTGATCATCGGCGGATCCTATTGATCAAAGGTGCCGCGCTTCAAAACGAGCGGCCACCGGCGCCCTCCCCGGACACCGGGTTGGGCAGCCGCGCCCACAGGTCGCCGGGGGTCTGCGGGGACAGCCGCATCAGCGTCAACGCCTTGGTGGGCAGCGGTTCTTCGAGCAGTGCGACGAGATCCGGGGTGCGCGGCAGGTCGCGTACGGCCTCGGTCACGGCCTCGCGCAGCACGGCCGCCGAGCCCGCCGTCGCGCCCAGGGAGCCGCCGACCAGCGAGCCGAACAGCTTGCGGCGCAGGGCGGTCTCGTCGTCGGTCACGATCCGTCCGGAGAGCGGCGGCGCCGGGACGCCGTGCCGGGCGAGGCGGGCCGGGCTCACACGGATGTCGGCGAGGTCGCGGTAGACGAGCCGCACGGGGTCGCCCGAGGGGGAGAGGACGACGAGGAGGTTCTGCCCGTGCGCCTCCAGGGCCACCCCCAGGTCCAGCAGGCGCAGGCAGGCGGTCAGCGCCAGGCGGGTGAACGCGGCGAACCAGCGCGCCGACCGGGGCAGGTCCGTCGTCGCGAGGGCCGCCACCGGGACCACCCGCTCGCCGCCTCGCGCGTACGCCTCGGGGGCCTCGCGCACCACCGCCGCGAGGTCCGGGATGCCCGCGGTGGCCGCCCCGAGGGTGCGGGTGACGTCCAGCAGTCCGTCCGTGCGCGCCGCGACCGTCGCCATGAACGCCGAGACGGCCGCGGACGTCGTGATCGAGTAGACGGAGATGTCCCGCACCGAGGAGGTGAGCCGCGCGCTCAGGGCGGTCTTGACGTGGGGCCCGTCCGGCAGGGCGAGGGTGCGCAGCGACATCAGCGGATGGGCCGTGGGCCCCTTGTGGCTCGGCGTGTCCAGCACGTGGTCCGCCTGCCAGGGGTGGACCGGGATCAGCACGCGCCCGCCGTCGCGCAGGAACTCCGGCCACTCGCCGGTGACGAGGCAGTCGTCCACGGCGGCGGACCGCAGCTCCACCGGCTGCCCGTGCTCCGGACCGTAGGCGAGCTGCTCGCTCACCGAAAAGCCGGGCCGCGAACGGCAGTTGGGGTGGTACGGATGCCCGTCGACCACCCGCTGCTCCCACTCCCAGCCGGTCTCCGCGGGCCGCTCCGGGTTCCGCCGGCCGGCCCGCGACAGCGCCAACGAGGCGACGCTGTTGGCGAGTTCCGCCGCGAAAGCGGTGCCGTGGCCGACGCCCAGCTCCGTCATCAGCCGCTCCGGGCGGTCGTACGGCCGCCCGTCGAGGCGGAGTTCGGCCGCGTACGCGGTCGTCGCGTACGGGTCGGCGGGCGGTCCGTCCAGCCGCCGCCCGTCCGCCAGCCGCACACGGAGCCCGTCGCGCCCGAGATCGCGGCCCTCGACCCACGGCAGCGGCTCATGGGCCAGCGCACGCCACAGCCGGGACAGGACGGCCGCCCGCGCGCCGGGCAGCGCCGCCGCGAACGGCTCCGACAGGTCGGGTCGTACGGCGTCGAGTTCCGCGGCGAACTCGGCCTCGGGCCGGGAAGGACGGTGCACGGTCGGACTCCTTGGGTACGGGGACTGCGTCGCGGCCGGCGGCGACGACGGGGACCGAGCCGCCGCGACCGCCACCGGAACCGGCGACGGACGTCGGACCGGACGGCGGCGCGCCCGCGCACCGGTCACGCACGGTCATACTGATCACCAGAGAACAGTGCACCGTATGGAACGTGGGGAACGAATGGATCGCGTGGACTCCCTGCACATCGGGCCCTCCCTGGACGACGTGGCGGAGGCGGCCGACGCCTACGCCGCCGCACCGCTGCTCAATTGTCTGCTGCGGGAGGCCGCGGAGCCCGCGGGCGGTCCCGGCGTGTACCGGCTCCGGGCCGGCGGCCGCCTCCTGCGGGTCACCGGCACCCGGCGGCCCGCCCGCCCCGAGGTCCACGCCGCCGGTGCCTGGCACCGCCTCACCCACGCCGAGCTGGTCAAACTCACCGCCGACGAGCTGCGCCGCCTCACCGGTCTGTCCAACTCCGAGCTGCCCGCCGAGATGATCGACAGCCGGGACGCGGTGGCCGCCCTGCTCGCCGCCCGCGCGGACGTCACCCCGCCGCACGACCTGTACCGGCGCTCCGAGCAGTCCCTGATCACGGGCCATCCGTACCACCCCGCCCCCAAGGCGCGCGGCGGCGGACCCGTCGCCGGCTGGCTCCCCTACGCGCCCGAGGCGTACGCCGAGTTCCCGCTCGAACTGCTCGCCGTGCGTGAGGACGCGGTGGTCGAGGAGGGCGACCCGGGAGCCCTGGACGCCCTCGGCACGGCCCCGGCCGGCTACCGGCTGCTGCCCGCCCACCCCTGGCAGCTCGACCTGGTCGCCGCCCGCCCGGAGATCCGGGACGCCCTCGCGGACGGCAGGCTCCTGCGGCTCGGCCGCAGCGCGCGCCAGCTGTGGCCGACGGCCGCCGTGCGCACGCTCCGCGCCCCCGAGGACGATCTCTTCCTCAAGTTCAGCCTCGACGTGCGCATCACCAACGACGTCCGCCGCCTGTGGCGCCACGACCTGCTGAAACTGCGCCGCACGGACGCGGCGGTCACGTCGGCGTTCGCCGCCGGGCGCGGCGGCGCCGCCTGGCTGAGCGACCGCGGCTACCGCACGGCCTCCTTCGCCTTCGAGGAACTCGCCGTGCTGGTCCGCGACGGACTGCGCGGCCACGTCCCGCCCGGCGCGACCCCGCTGCTCGCGGCGGCCCTCGTCGAGGGCTTCGACGGCAGCCCCCTCGACGCGGCCACCGACCCCGCGGCCTGGTGGGCGGCGTATCTGCGGCAGGTCGTGCCCCCGGTCCTCGACGCCTTCGCGCGCCACGGCGTCGTCCTGGAGGCGCATCTGCAGAACACGCTCGTCGCCGTGGACGGCGGGGGGATGCCCGTCCAGGCGCTGTTCCGGGACGCGGAGGGCGTCAAGCTCCTCGGCGAGGTGACCCGCGCCGCCGGCTGGGAGCGGCTGGTCTACTGCCTGCTGGTCAACCACCTCGCCGAACTCGCGGCCCTGCTCGCGGAACGCCACCCCGGCAGCGACCCGTGGCCCGCCGTGCGCCGGGAGCTGCTCCGCTACGACGCCGAGCACGGCCTGCCGGAGATCCGGCAGCTCCTCGCCGCGCCCGCCCTGCCCGGCAAGACCAACCTGCTGCTGCGCTGGACGGGCGCCGACGGAGCCGACGCCCGTTATCTCCCGCTGCCGAACCCGCTGGCCCACGACCCCCCGGGCGGTCCCGCGCCGGGCGGCCCGCCCGACCCCGGGGGCCGTGTGAGCGCCTGATCTACAGTGGGCGTGTGCTGCGCGAAGTGACCGCCGTCCGATACGTGACCCCCCTGCGGGCGGGCGGCTCCGTGCCCGGAGTCGTCGAGGCCGACGACCTCGGCACGTACGTCGTGAAGTTCACCGGCTCCGCGCAGGGCCGCAAGGCGCTGGTCGCCGAGGTGATCGTCGGGGAGCTGGGGCGCGCTCTCGGCCTGCGGATCCCGGAGCTGGTCCTCGCGCACTTCGACCCCGCCGTCGCCGCCCACGAGCCGCACCAGGAGGTCCAGGACCTGCTGCGCGCGAGCGCCGGCCTCAACCTCGGCATGGACTACCTCTCGGGTGCGCGGGACTTCACCCCGGAGATCGCGGAGCACGCCACCGTCCACCCGCTGGAGGCGGGCCGGGTGATCTGGCTGGACGCCCTCACGGTCAACGTCGACCGGACCGTGCACAGCTCGAACCTGATGCTCTGGCCCACCCTCGGCGTCGCCCCGCCCCGCCTGTGGCTGATCGACCACGGCGCGGCCCTCGTCTTCCACCACCGCTGGGACGCCTCGGCGCCGGAGAAGGCGTACGACTTCCGCCACCACGCGCTGGGCGCCTTCGCACCCGACGTGCGGGGCGCCGACGCCGAACTGGCTCCCCGGGTGACCGCGGAGCTGCTGCGCGAGATCACCGCGCGGGTGCCGGACGCCTGGCTCGCGGACGAGCCCGGCTTCGCGGGCCCGGACGAGGTGCGCGAGGCGTACGTCCGCTACCTCCACGCGCGCGTGCGGGCCTCCGCCGCCTGGCTCCCCACCGGGTTCCCGACCCGGGCGCAGCTCGCCGCCGAGGACGCCCGCCGCGCGGCCAGGACCCGGCGGGGCCGGCCCGACTGGCTCAAGCGGGTCCCCGACCTGCACGGCAAACCGGCCGCCGAGCAGGACTGGTCCGTGCACCTGGAAAGGAAGCCCTGAACCCGTGACCTCCGCGCACCGCGTCCAGATCGAGTACTGCACCCAGTGCCGCTGGCTCCCCCGCGCCGCATGGCTCGCCCAGGAGCTCCTGACCACCTTCGAGACCGAGCTGGCCGAGCTGTCGCTGAAGCCCGGCACGGGTGGCGTCTTCGTCGTCCGGGTCGACGGCGAGGTCGTCTGGGACCGCCGCGAGCAGGGCTTCCCGGAGCCGACAGCCGTGAAGCGCCTGGTCAGGGACCGGGTGGCACCGGAGAGAAGCCTCGGCCACTCCGAGAAGTGACCCGCGGGCACGAGCGCGCCCCCGGTGCCGTGCGGTACCGGGGGCGCGTTGCCGCTCGGGAGGTCAGCCCCTGAGCCGCTCGTACGCCGGCAGGGTCAGGAAGTCGGCGTAGTCCTCGTCCAGGGACACCTGGAGGAGCAGGTCGTGGGCCTGCTGCCAGTTGCCGGCGGCGAAGACCTCGTCACCGATCTCCGCCCTGACGGCGGCCAGTTCCTCGGCGGCGATCCTGCGGGCCAGCTCGGGCGTCGCCTTCTCGCCGTTCTCGAACACGACGCCCGCGTTGATCCACTGCCAGATCTGCGAACGGGAGATCTCGGCGGTGGCCGCGTCCTCCATCAGGTTGAAGATGGCGACCGCGCCGAGGCCGCGCAGCCACGCCTCGATGTAGCGGATGCCGACCTGGACGGCGTTGACCAGTCCGTCGTAGGTGGGCCTGGCGTCCAGCGAGTCGATCGCGATCAGGTCACCCGCGGCGACGGACACGTCCTCGCGCAGCCGGTCCTTCTGGTTCGGCCGGTCGCCGAGCACCTTGTCGAAGGATGCCATGGCGATCGGGACGAGGTCGGGGTGGGCGACCCAGGAGCCGTCGAAACCGTCGCCGGCCTCGCGGTCCTTGTCGGCCTTGACCTTCTCGAAGGCGATTTTGTTGACCTCCTCGTTGCGGCGCGAGGGGATGAACGCCGCCATGCCGCCGATCGCGTGGGCGCCGCGCTTGTGGCAGGTGCGCACGAGGAGTTCGGTGTACGCCCGCATGAACGGGGCCGTCATCGTGACCGCGTTGCGGTCCGGCAGGACGAACTTGGCGCCGCCGTCACGGAAGTTCTTGACGATCGAGAAGAGGTAGTCCCAGCGGCCCGCGTTCAGCCCGGAGGCGTGGTCGCGGAGCTCGTAGAGGATCTCCTCCATCTCGTACGCCGCCGTGATCGTCTCGATCAGGACGGTCGCGCGGACGGTGCCCCGCGGGATGCCGACGTAGTCCTGCGCGAAGACGAAGACCTCGTTCCAGAGGCGGGCCTCCAGGTGCGACTCGGTCTTGGGGAGGTAGAAGTACGGGCCCTTGCCGAGGTCCAGGAGACGCTGGGCGTTGTGGAAGAAGTACAGGCCGAAGTCGACGAGCGCGCCGGGCACGGGAGTTCCGTCGCCGTCGACGAGGTGACGCTCGTTCAGGTGCCAGCCGCGCGGGCGCATGACGACGGTGGCCAGCTCGGCGTTGTCCTTCAGGGCGTACGACTTGCCGGTGCGCTCGTCGGTGAAGTCGATCCGGCGCTCGTAGGCGTCGGTCAGGTTGAGCTGACCGAGGATCACGTTCTCCCAGGTCGGCGCCGAGGCGTCCTCGAAGTCCGCCAGCCAGATCCGGGCGCCCGAGTTCAGGGCGTTGATGGTCATCTTGCGGTCCGTGGGGCCGGTGATCTCGACCCGGCGGTCGTCGAGCGCGGCCGGAGCGGGGGCCACCTTCCAGGAGTCGTCAGCGCGGACGGCCGCGGTCTCCGGGAGGAAGTCGAGCGTGGAGGTGCGGGCGATCTCGGCGCGGCGCTCCGCACGGCGGGCGAGGAGCTCGTCACGCCGGGGCGTGAACAGCCGGTGCAGCTCGGCCACGAAGGCGAGGGCCGCGTCGGTGAGGACCTCCTCCTGCCGGGGCAGGGGCTCGGCGTCGACGATGGCCAGCGGGGACGGCGCTGGTGCGGACATGAGCTGTCACTTCCTTCAGCGAGCTGCGTACGAGGGGGCTTGCGGGCTTCTCACGGGTACGGCTTCTCACGAACCTCTCGAGCGAACCACGTGAGGAGCGCATGCGCCGCGGCACTGGGTGCCAGGGGCCCCGGGTGCGACGGACGGCGCCCTCGGAACGGTCGGGCGCTTCTGAGCAGTGGATACTAGTTTCCTCATGGTGGAAGTTCAATGGTTTGTTGATGTCGAGATTCTCCGGGTCGACAGAAGGTGGCGCTCGGTGCCACCCCGTTCACTCCAGGTGGACGAGGTCCGCCTCGGTGTCGATGTCGAAGGGCCGCGCCACGTCACCGCACTCCACGAGAGTGACCGCGTCCTCGCGCGTCTTGAGGTAGGCGCGCGCCCCGCGGTCCCCGGTCGCGGTCGCGGCGACCCCCGCCCAGTGCTCCGAGCCGAACAGGACGGGATGGCCGCGCTCACCGCCGTACGAGGCCGCGGCGAGCGTCCGCGGCGAGTCGTGGGCCGCGAGCACCCGGGCCACCGCCTCCGCGCCGATGCCCGGCTGGTCGACCAGCGAGACCAGCGCCGCTCCCGCCCCGGTGCCCTCCAGCGAGTCGAGGCCGGCCCGCAGCGACGTCCCCATGCCCGCCTCCCAGTCGGGGTTGTCCACCAGGACGCATCCCTCCAGTACCGCCCTCTCGCGGACCTCGGCGGCCCGGGCGCCCAGCACCACGTGCACACGGGCGCAGCCCCCCGCCCGCAGGACGTCGACCGCCTGTTCGACAAGGAGGCGTCCGCGGTACGGCAGCAGCGCCTTGGGCCGTCCGCCGAGCCGCCGGCCGCCCCCGGCCGCCAGCAGCAGGCCCGTGACCTGTTCGTTCTTCTCCGTCATGACCCCTGCATACCCGACCCCGCCCGGGTGTGCTCCCGAGGCGTGCGGGACACCCGGCACCGGTGGGCTGAATTTCGGTCCGCGGAGTGGCGCGGAGCGCGCCGGGTGGCGTTTACTGGCCCGCGTCCCCCCGGCGTCCGACCAACGCCCCAGGGGGAGTTGGGCCGAAAGACGTAGGGCTTCGCACAACGGCGTGCGAGGGGGGAGAGCTGTGTTGCGGAGCTTGGGGCAGAGGCCGGTGACCGGCAGCGGCGAGGATCCGAGGGTGGCGGAACTGCGGTCCGCCGTGTCCCGGCTGCGCCGTGAACTCGCCGCGGTCCCCGCGGACTTCCCCGACCGGGGCATCGCCGAGGACGAACTCGCCGCGCTGGCCGCGATGGCCGTCGGCGGCGCCCCCGAGATCCCGCGGCTGCGCCGCTCCCTGCTGCTGATCGCGGGTGCCATCGGCTCGGTCAGCGCCCTCGCGTCCGGCCTCGCCGACGTGCGCGGCGCGGTCGAACTCTTCGGGACGCCCCCGCGCCGCTGAGCCGCGCCGCCGCATCTCGGTGCCGAGCCGTGGTGCGTGCGGAAGGCGCTGAGCCGCTGGGCGTGGCGCAAGCCGCCCGTCCCCGCCAAGGGGCCCCGGACATGCGTCGGCGCCCGCCTCCGGGGAGGCGGACGCCGAGGGTGCCGGGTTCCGTCAGGTCTGCGGGCCCGAGCTGGCCAGGGCCTCGGACAGCTCCCGCGCCACCTGCTGGAGCACGGGGACGATCTTGTCCGTGGCCGCCTCGGTGACGCGGCCGGCCGGGCCCGAGATCGAGACCGCGGCGGCGGTGGGGGAGTTCGGCACGGAGACCGCGAGGCAGCGGACTCCTATCTCCTGCTCGTTGTCGTCGACCGCGTAGCCGATGTGGCGGACCTCCTCCAGCGCGGCGAGGAAGCCGTCCGGCGTGGTGATCGTCTTCTCGGTGGCGGCGGGCATGCCGGTCCGCGCGAGGAGCGCGCGCACCTCGTCGTCGGGCGTGTGCGCCAGCAGGGCCTTGCCCACTCCGGTGGAGTGCGGCAGCACCCGGCGGCCCACCTCGGTGAACATCCGCATCGAGTGCTTCGACGGCACCTGGGCGACGTAGACGATCTCGTCCCCGTCGAGCAGCGCCATGTTCGCGGTCTCGCCGGTCTCCTCGACCAGGCGGGCGAGGTAGGGGCGGGCCCAGGTGCCCAGCAGCCGGGCCGAGGACTCGCCGAGGCGGATGAGCCGGGGGCCGAGCGCGTAACGGCGGTTGGACTGCTGGCGTACGTAGCCGCAGGCCACCAGGGTGCGCATGAGACGGTGGATGGTGGGGAGCGGCAGTCCGCTGCTGGCGGAGAGCTCGCTCAGGCCCACCTCGCCTCCCGCGTCGGCCATCCGCTCGAGCAGATCGAAGGCGCGCTCCAGGGACTGGACGCCACCGCTGGCGGCGGAAGACTTGGCGGCGGCTTGTGCGGGGGCGTCGCTGGCGCTGGACGTCGGCACGGCGCGGTCCTTTCGAGGGCAGGCGGGCAGGGAGGCAGCCTACCCGGCGGCCGGTCGGCTCTCCGGTTGTGCGTAGCTACGTTCTGCCTGTCGAAATTCTAATTCCGCTGTGTGGAAACGTCCAGAGTCCCCCCGCCGGGCGCACAGTGGAGGCGTGGGCTCTTGACGGCGCGGGGGCGGGAGTGAAGACTCCTTCAACAGAACGTTGAATTTTGTTCCGGGAAGTGAACAGCGGCAGGAAGAGGGGTCCGGGTGTCCGAGGTCGAACTGGTGCTGCGCTCGACACGCGTCATCACCCCGGAAGGGACGCGTGCCGCCTCGGTCGCCGTCGCCGCCGGGAAGATCACCGCCGTACGCGCGCACGACGCCGAGGTGCCCGCCGGAGCCCGCCTGGAGGACTTCGGCGACGACGTCCTGCTCCCCGGGCTCGTCGACACCCACGTGCACGTCAACGACCCCGGCCGCACCGAGTGGGAGGGCTTCTGGACCGCGACGCGCGCCGCGGCGGCCGGCGGCATCACCACCCTCGTCGACATGCCGCTCAACTCCCTCCCGCCCACCACCACGGTCGGCCACCTGCGGACCAAGCAGGACGTCGCCCGCCCCAAGGCGCACATCGACGTCGGTTTCTGGGGCGGCGCCCTGCCCGACAATGTCAAGGACCTGCGGCCGCTGCACGACGCGGGCGTCTTCGGCTTCAAGGCGTTCCTGTCGCCCTCGGGCGTGGACGAATTCCCGGAGCTGGACCAGGAGCAGCTCGCCCAGTCCCTCGCGGAGATCGCCGGCTTCGGCGGCCTCCTCATCGTGCACGCCGAGGACCCGCACCACCTGGCCGTCGCCCCGCAGAAGGGCGGCCGGAAGTACGCCGACTTCCTCGCCTCGCGGCCCCGTGACGCCGAGGACACCGCCATCGGCAACCTCATCGCACAGGCCAGGCGCCTCGACGCGCGCGTGCACGTGCTGCACCTGTCCTCCAGCGACGCGCTGCCGATGATCGCCGCCGCGAAGGCCGAGGGCGTGCGGATCACCGTGGAGACCTGCCCGCACTACCTCACCCTCACGGCCGAGGAAGTGCCGGACGGTGCCAGCGAGTTCAAGTGCTGCCCGCCGATCCGCGAGTCCGGCAACCAGGACCTGCTGTGGCGGGCGCTCGCCGACGGCACCGTGGACTGCGTCGTCACCGACCACTCGCCCTCCACGGCCGACCTCAAGACCGACGACTTCGCCACCGCCTGGGGCGGCATCTCCGGCCTCCAGCTCAGCCTGTCCGCGGTGTGGACCGAGGCCCGCAGGCGCGGGCACGGACTGGAGGACGTGGTCCGCTGGATGTCGACGCGCACCGCGGAACTCGTCGGCCTCGACAGTAAGGGCGCCATCGAGGCGGGCCGCGACGCCGACTTCGCCGTCCTCGACCCCGACGCGACCTTCACCGTCGACCCCGCCGAGCTCCAGCACCGCAACCGCGTCACCGCCTACGCGGGCCGCACCCTCAGCGGCGTCGTCAGGTCCACCTGGCTGCGCGGCGAGCGGATCGTGGCCGGCGGCCGCTTCTCCGAGCCCGCCGGGCGGCTCCTCACCCGGCACCCCTGACGACTCCGCGCGCCCGCACCCGCGGCAGCCGACTCCCGACAGTCCCGAAAGGCAGATCTGATCATCGTGACGGCGATTACCGGCTTCACCGGCGACGCGAACCCCTATAGCGGCGGCGACCCGTACGCGGACTACCGCACGGCCGACCTCCCCTTCACCCAGTACGCCAACCTCGCCGACCGGCAGCTCGGCGCCGGTGTCATCGCCGCCAACGACGAGTTCTTCGCCCAGCGCGAGAACCTCCTGGTGCCGGAGCGCGCCGAGTTCGACCCGGAGCACTTCGGCCACAAGGGCAAGATCATGGACGGCTGGGAGACCCGCCGCCGGCGCGGCGCCTCGGCCCTTCACCCGTGGCCGACCGCGGAGGACCACGACTGGGCACTCGTACGCCTCGGTGCCCCCGGTGTCGTCCGCGGCATCGTCGTCGACACCGCCCACTTCCGCGGCAACTACCCCCAGGCCGTGTCCGTCGAGGGCACCTCGGTCGCCGGGTCCCCGTCGCCGCAGGAGCTGCTCGGGGACGACGTGAAGTGGACGACGCTGGTCCCGCGCACGCCGGTCGGCGGCCACGCGGCGAACGGCTTCGTGGTCTCCGTCGAGCAGCGCTTCACGCACCTGCGGGTCAACCAGCACCCGGACGGCGGCATCGCCCGCCTGCGGGTGTACGGCGAGGTCGTCCCGGATCCGAAGTGGCTCTCCGTGCTCGGCGCCTTCGACGTGGTGGCCCTGGAGAACGGCGGCCTGGTCGAGGACGCGTCCGACCGCTTCTACTCGCCAGCCACCAACACCATCCAGCCGGGCCGCTCCCGCAAGATGGACGACGGCTGGGAGACCCGCCGCCGCCGCGACACGGGCAACGACTGGATCCGCTACCAGCTGGCCGCCCAGTCCGAGATCCGCGCCGTCGAGATCGACACGGCCTACCTGAAGGGCAACTCCGCGGGCTGGGCCTCGGTCTCGGTCAGGAACGCCCCCGACGGCGAGAGCGGGGCGGACGGCGCCGGGGAGTGGACCGAGATCCTTCCGCGCACCCACCTCCAGCCCGACACCAACCACCGGTTCGTCCTGGACGCCCCCGTCGTCGCCACCCACGCGCGCGTGGACATCTTCCCCGACGGCGGCATCTCCCGGCTGCGGCTCTTCGGCTCGCTCACCGAGGAGGGCGCCACCCGCCTCGGCGCCCGCCACCGGGAACTCGGCGGCTGACCGCACGCCGGTGGGACCGCACGGAAGTCCGGCCCCACCGGCGTGGAGATCCGGCCCCTCCGGCTGGGAAGTCCAGCCCTCCGGCCTGGAGATCCGGCTCCCTCGGGCGTGGCGATTCAGCCCCTCCGGCGTTTGAGGAGCGGGGTCCGGGGCGGGGCCCCGAGACGGGAAGGGAAAGGGCGGAGGGGGCGACGAAACCCCGCCCCGAGCCCGGGAGTGCACGTCCGCTCGAAGCGAGGCCGAGCGGCACACCCCCCCGCCCCGGATGGAGAGGCCCCCCGGGGTCGGACCTACGCGGCGTGCCCTCCGTCCACGGCGAACTCGGCCCCCGTGACGAACGAGGCCCCGCCCCCGGCGAGGAACGCCACCACGGACGCCACCTCGTCGGCGGACCCGAACCGGCCGAGCGCGGTCAGCGCCACCTGCCCGGCAGCGAACGGCCCGTCCGCCGGGTTCATCGCGGTGTCGACCGGCCCCGGATGGACGATGTTCGCGGTGACGCCCCGCTCGCCCAGCTCCCGTGCGAGCGCCTTCGTCAGTCCCACCAGCGCCGACTTGCTCATCGTGTAGAGGGTGCCGCCGGGCCCGGGCACGCGCTGCGTCATGCACGTGCCGACGGTGACGATCCGTCCGCCCCGCTCCATGCGCGCGGCGGCGGCCTGGGACGCCAGGAAGACCCCGCGCACGTTCACGGCGAGCACCCGGTCGACGTCGGCGAGGGACAGCGAGCCGAGCGGGCCGATCAGTCCCACGCCCGCGTTGTTGACCAGCACGTCGAGCCGCCCGAGCGCATCGGCCGCGCGGTCCACCGCCCCGGCGGCCTCGGCCGGGTCCGCGGAGTCCGCCCGCAGGGCGAGCGCCCGCCGCCCGAGCGCGGAGACCTCCCGTGCGACGGTCTCGGCCGCCTCCTTGTCCTGGACGTAGGTGAGGGCCACGTCGGCGCCGTCCCGGGCGAGCCGCAGTGCCGTCGCCGCCCCGATCCCGCGCCCCCCGCCGGTCACCAGTGCCACCTTGCCGCGCAGCGGTCCGCCCGCGGTTGCCCACGTCTGTTCAGTCGTCGAAGAAGTCATGGCTCCATCCCAGCGGCCGGCCGGCCGGGGTGCTGGCGGCGAACGGACACCGAACTGACCGGAACTCTCACCTCCGTTTCGCGCGTTCTCCTCCCGTGACCCTTCAGCGAGAGATCGTCGGCAACGCCATGCAGATGGCGGTCGTGAACCTGACCCCCGGCCAGACCGTGTACTGCGAGGCCGGGAAGTTCCTCTTCAAGACCACGAACGTGACCATGGAGACCCGCCTCTCCGGCCCCTCGGGCGGCGGCGGGCAGCCCGGCGGGGGCGGCGGCATGGGCGGGATGCTGCGCCAGGCCGTGGGCACCGCCATGCAGGCCGGCCAGCGCGCGCTCGCCGGTGAGTCGCTCGCCTTCCAGTACTTCACCTCGGCGGGCGGCGAGGGCACCGTCGGCTTCGCGGGAGTCCTGCCGGGCGAGATGCGCGCCCTGGAGCTGGACGGCACGCGCGCGTGGTTCGCCGAGAAGGACGCCTTCGTGGCCGCCGAGTCGACCGTGGACTTCGGCATCGCCTTCCAGGGCGGACGCACCGGGCGCAGCGGCGGCGAGGGCTTCGTCCTGGAGAAGTTCACCGGCCGGGGCACGGTGATCATCGCGGGCGCGGGCAACTTCATCGATCTGAACCCGGCCGACTTCGGGGGCCGGATCGAAGTCGACACCGGGTGCGTCGTCGCCTTCGAGGAGGGCATCGGGTACGGCGTCCAGCGCATCGGCGGCCTCAACCGCCAGGGGCTGATGAACGCCGTCTTCGGCGGCGAGGGTCTCTCGCTGGCGACCCTGGAGGGCGACGGCGCCGTCATCCTCCAGTCGCTCACGATCGAGAGCCTCGCCAACGCCCTGCGCAAGGCACAGGGCGGCGACAAGCAGGGCCCGACGGGCGGCCTGTTCTCGACGAACGCGGGCTGAGGCGCCCCGCCGGTGCGGCGGCCGGCGCCGGCCCCACGTACGAGCGGGACGGACGCCCCCTGAGGCCGCTGCCGGGGGGCGTCCGGTTCGCCCCGGGACCGTGGTGTCCGGCACGGCGCGGCCGGCGGGACCTGACCCCCTCCGCCGCCTGAGGCCCGGCGCGGCCGGCCGGGCCTACCCGCCCTCCGCCGCCGCGAACAGGGCGAACGAGAGCACGAGCAGCGCGACGCTCGCGTAGACCTCGTAGCCGTCGAGGAGACCGAACCGCTGCACGAGACCCCAGCCGCGCAGCAGGCCCGTGACCTCCTGCACCAGACCGACGGTGCCCTGCACCAGGGCGACGAAGCCGAGAACCTCCAGAAGTCTTTTCACCCGGCGATCCTCGCCCCGCGGGGCCCCGCTCCTCATCGGCCGCGGGGCGGGACGTGCGGGCCGAAAGGCGCGATCCGCGCCGCCCGGTGTGCGACCGAAGTCGCGCCGGTGGGCGGCTGGTTCGCCGAAAGTCGCGGCCCCCGCGACTTAGGAAGGCGATCGGTCCCGGGGGAGGGTGCTCGCGGCCGCGCCTGCGTAGATTTGCCGACCGTGAAGAAGAGACATCCGGCGCCCGGGCCGCAGGGGACGTCGGAGCGGATGGTGCCGGAGCCGCGCCCCCTGCCGGGGCCCCGCTGGCTGCTGCCGTCCGCCCTGACCGCCGAGGCCGGCCCCGACCGCACCGGGCGTACGGGCCGTCCGCGCCGCACCGCGCGCGACTGGGTCGTCGACTTCGGCTGCTTCCTGCTGGCCGTCCTGATCGGACTGCTCACCGCGGACACCGTGTCCGGGGACCCGAACATCCCGCCGGGACTCGCCGTCGCCGACCAGTGGCTGGGCGCGCTCGCCTGCGCGGCGGTGTGGCTGCGCCGCCGGTGGCCCCTCGCACTCGCCGTGGCGATGGTCCCCGTCGGCCTGCTCTCCAACACGGCGAGCGGCGCCGGCATGGTCGTCCTCTTCACCCTGGCCGTGCACCGCCCGTTCCCGTACGTGGGCTGGGTCGGCGGGGTGATGCTGTCGCTCGTCCCGTTCTTCTTCTGGCTGCGCCCCGACCCGGACCTGCCCTACGCCGCCGCCGTCGCCCTCACCGTGCTGGTGACCGTCTCCGTGGTCGGCTGGGGCATGTTCGTCCGCTCCAAGCGGCAGCTGCTGCTGAGCCTGCGGGACCGGGCGCGGCGGGCGGAGACGGAGGCGGAGCTGCGGGCCGAGCAGGCGCAGCGGCTCGCCCGGGAGTCCATCGCGCGCGAGATGCACGACGTGCTCGCGCACCGGCTCACGCTGCTCAGCGTGCACGCGGGCGCCCTGGAGTTCCGGCCGGACGCTCCCCGGGAGGAGGTCGCGCGGGCCGCCGGGGTGATCCGGGAGAGCGCGCACGAGGCGCTCCAGGACCTGCGGGAGATCATCGGCGTGCTGCGGGCGAACGAGGGCGGCGACGCGTCGGGGCGCCCGCAGCCGACGCTGTCCGCCCTCGACGCCCTCGTCCGCGAGTCGCGCGACGCCGGTATGAAGGTCCACCTGGACCACCGCGTCGGCGACCCGGCCTGCGTCCCCGCCTCCGTCGGCCGCACCGCGTACCGCATCGCCCAGGAGGGCCTGACGAACGCCCGCAAGCACGCCCCCGGGGCCGAGGTCACCGTGTCCGTCGCGGGTGCCCCGGGCGACGGGCTCACCGTCGCCGTGAGCAACCCGGCGCCCGTGGGCCCGGTCCCGGCCGTGCCCGGCTCCGGCCAGGGGCTGATCGGCCTGACCGAGCGGGCGACGCTGGCGGGCGGCCGGCTCGACCACGGCGGCCGGCCCGACGGCGGTTTCGAGGTACGGGCCTGGCTGCCCTGGAGCTGAGCCGGCTCCGGTACGGGCGCGGCCCTCTCCGGACGTCCGCGAGCCGGGCGTGCGGGCCCCGGGCGCGCCGACCCTCCGGGGGCGCGCGAAGCGTAACCACGGGCGTGCGCCGGGCAATGGCGCGCAACCTCATGTCCCGGCGCGGGTGAGGCAGTTGACTGGCCGCGGAACAGCCGGCACTCGCGCATCAGGAGGACCGCAGCGTGACTTTCGGGGGACACGATCCGTACCGGCCGCCGCCACCGGGGCCGTATCCGCAGGGGCCCGGCCCGTACCAGCCGCAGGGAGGCGGGCCGCCGCATCCGGGACCGTACGTCCCCCGGCAGGCCGGCCGGCCGCCGCGGCCCGGACCGTACCCGCCGTACCGTCCGCCGGGCCCGCCGCAGTCCGTGTGGCAGCGGCTGCGCGAGGACGAGTGGCCCCCGCTGCGCGAACTGCTCGGCGGCGGGACCCGCGGCTGCGCGTGGCCGCTGCTGCTGATCCCGTGCACCTGGGCCGTGTTCCTGCCCGTGGTGCTGGGCTACCCGGTGGCCCGCTCGGCCCGCCGCAGCGCCCGGCGGATCTTCCCCTCCCGGGGCCACCGCCGCATCGAGGACCCCGAGGTGACGCGGGTGCAGAAGACGCGCGCCTGGCTCGCCACCCTCATGTCCGTGGTCATCCTCCTCGCGTACGGCAAGCCGGAGGACATGGCGCAGGCGGAGGAGCAGTTCATGTTCCGGCTGATCGTCACCCCCTGGCTCCTGCTGCTGAGCACGCCCGTCGTCGTCGCGCTGCTGTTCCGCTGGGCGTCACCGGCCGCCAAGCACGGCATGCGGGTGCGGCTGCGGGCCGCGGGCAGGTCGGCGGTCCGGTACATCGGCGCCTTCACCGCGGTGCCGCTGCTCGGTCTCGTCGCCTACGGCGTCCAGCAGGCCGCGGGACGCGACGCGGCCGGCTGGACCGCCGTCGCGCTGATGGTGCCGATGCTGTGGGCGGCGCTGTTCGTCGTCTTCGCCACCGGCCCCGCCGTCCGCAGCGCCTTCAACACGGCCGCGGTGCACGCGGCGCTGCCCGCCCTGCTCACCGGGGTCCTGGTCTGGGAGTTCGCGGTCATCGGCCTGGTGACGGGCGGACCCCCGCCCGGCCCGCCCCTGGTGCAGACCTGCGCCCTCCTCGGCGGACCGGCCTCGGTGACGGCGGTGGTCTGGTGGGAGGTCCAGCGGCTGCGCACCCGCTACGGCGTCGCCCTGCGCGGCTGACGGGCGGGGCCGCACGGCCCGGTGGCCTCACTACGGTAGGGCCATGACTGCGATCCGACTGCTCCTCGTCGACGACGACCCCCTGGTACGGGCCGGCCTGTCCTTCATGATGGGCGGCGCCGACGACATCGAGATCGTGGGCGAGGCCGCCGACGGCGCCGAGGTCGGCGCGCTCGTCGACCGCACCCGGCCCGACGTCGTCCTCATGGACATCCGGATGCCCACGGTGGACGGACTCGCCGCCACCGAGCAGCTCCGCGCCCGCCCGGACGCGCCCCAGGTCATCGTCCTGACGACCTTCCACGCCGACGACCAGGTGCTGCGGGCGCTGCGCGCGGGCGCCGCCGGGTTCGTCCTGAAGGACACCCCGCCCGCCGAGATCCTCCAGGCGGTGCGCCGCGTCGCGGCCGGCGACCCGGTGCTCTCGCCCGCCGTCACCCGGCAGCTGATGGAGCACGCCGCCGGAGCGCAGGCCGACACCCGCCGCTCGGCCGCCCGCCGGCGGATCGACACCCTCAACGACCGTGAGCGGGAGGTCGCGGTCGCCGTCGGCAGGGGCGGCTCCAACGCGGCCGTGGCCGCCGAGCTGTTCATGAGCGTCGCCACGGTCAAGACCCACGTCTCCCGCGTCCTCGCCAAGCTCGGCCTCAACAACCGGGTGCAGATAGCCCTCTTGACGTACGACGCCGGCCTCTTGGAGGAGGACACCCCCTGAGGCCCGGCGCCGTTGCGGCCGTCTCCCTCCGCGCGCGGGCGGCGGGTACGGCCGCGGCGGGCCTCAGTTCCTGCCGCCCGGGATCTCCCCGAGGCGTACCGGGCGGTGTTCGAGGCGGGACAGCTCGCAGGCCTCCGCGATGCGCAGCGCGTGCAGGGCCTCCCGGCCGTCGCACGGGTTGGTGCGCTCACCGCGCACCAGCTCGACGAAGGCGGTGAGTTCGGCCTCGTACGCGGGTCCGAAGCGCTCCAGGAAGCCGGGCCACGGCTTGTCCGCGGCCGGCGGCCCGGCCGGTTCGGTGGAGGCGATCGGCGTGCGGTCGTCGAGTCCGACGCCGATCTGGTCCAGTTCGCCGGCCAGTTCCATGCGGACGTCGTAGCCGGCGCCGTTCATCCGGGTCGCCGTCGCGGTGGCGAGCGTGCCGTCGTCCAGGGTGAGGACGGCCGCGGCCGTGTCGATGTCGTGCGCCTCGCGGAACATCGCCGGCCCCGCGTCGGACCCGGTCGCGTACACCTCGGTCACCTCGCGGCCGGTCACCCACCGCACCATGTCGAAGTCGTGCACCAGGCAGTCGCGGTACAGCCCGCCGGAGAGCGGGAGGTACGCGGCCGGGGGCGGCGACTGGTCCGAGGTCATCGCCCGGACCGTGTGCAGCCGCCCGAGCCGTCCGTCGCGCACCGCCTCGCGCGCCGCCGTGTAGCCCGCGTCGAAGCGGCGCTGGAAGCCGAGCTGGAGCACCGTCCCGGCCGCTTCGACCTCGGCGAGCGCGGCCAGCGTGCCCGGCAGGTCGAGGGCGATGGGCTTCTCGCAGAACACCGGGAGCCCGGAGCGTGCCGCCCGGCCGATCAGCTCGGCGTGGGCCGCGGTCGCCGCCGTGATCACCACGGCGTCCACACCCCAGGTGAAGATCTCGTCCGTGCCGGGGGCCACCGTGGCGCCGATCCGGTCGGCGAGTGCGTGCGCCCGCGCGCTGTCCGCGTCCGTCACGATGAGGGAGCCGACCTCGCGATGGCGGGTGAGAGCGGTCGCGTGAAAAGTCCCGATACGACCCGTTCCGATCAGTCCGATGCGCATGGGAACAAACTGAGGGCCCACCCCGCACCCTGTCAATGGTTTGTCCTGACAATCGAACTTCAGAACTTCCCGTCATCATTTCCCGCGGCTACGCTCGGGCCGTGCCGAAACCAGATGTGGACCCGACCGTGTCGCTCCAGCTCAGCGTCGACCGCAGCAGTCCGGTCCCGCTGTACTTCCAGCTGTCGCAGCAGCTGGAGGCCGCGATCGAGCACGGAACCCTGACCCCGGGCAGCCTGCTCGGCAACGAGATCGAGCTCGCCGGACGGCTCGGCCTGTCCCGGCCCACCGTCCGGCAGGCCATCCAGTCCCTCGTCGACAAGGGCCTGCTCGTGCGGCGCCGCGGCGTCGGCACCCAGGTCGTGCACAGCCAGGTCAAGCGCCCGCTGGAACTCAGCAGCCTGTTCGACGACCTGGAGGCGGCGGGGCAGCGCCCGGCGACCCGGGTCGTGCACAACGTCCTGGAACCCGCGTCCGCCGAGGTCGCCGCCGCGCTCGGAGTCGCCGAGGACAGCGAGGTGCACCGCGTCGAACGGCTGCGCCTCGCGCACGGCGAGCCGATGGCGTACCTCTGCAACCACCTGCCCCCCGGCCTGCTCCAGCTCGACAGCGACCGTCTGGAGGCCACCGGCCTGTACCGGCTGATGCGCGCCGCCGGCATCACCCTGCACAGCGCCCGGCAGTCCGTCGGCGCCCGCGCCGCCACCGCCGAGGAGGGCGAGCGGCTCGGCGAGCCCGCCGGCGCGCCGCTGCTCACCATGCAGCGCACCACGTTCGACGACACCGGCCGCGCCGTCGAGTTCGGCTCGCACACCTACCGCGCCTCGCGGTACTCCTTCGAGTTCCAGCTCCTGGTACGGCCCTGAGCGCCTTCACGGGCGTCGCGGCGGGACCTGGGGGCCCGTCAATCTCAATCGTAAGAATGTTCTGACAAACCCATTGACGGGTGCGCGGGGCCGAGGCTAGAACTCCCCTCAGCCGCAACGGGGCGGCGCGAGAGAGGGTGGTCCCAGGATGCGTACAGCCCGAACAGCAGCAGCCGTGCTGGCCGTGATCGCGCTCGCCGCCGGGTGCAGCGGCTCCGGCGGCAAGGACTCCGAGGACGACTCGGGCGGCGGCGCGGGCGGCGGCAAGTCCGTCGGCACCCCCCGGCTGAAGATCGCCATGGTGACCCACGCGGGCGCGGGCGACACCTTCTGGGACATCGTGCAGAGCGGCGCCAAGCAGGCGGCGGCCAAGGACAACGTGCAGTTCCTGTACTCCAACGACAAGGAGGCCAAGGGGCAGGCCGAGCTGGTCCAGTCCGCCATCGACAAGAAGGTCGACGGCATCGTCGTCTCCCTCGCCAAGCCCGAGGCCATGAAGGACGTCCTCGCCAGGGCGCGCAGCGCCGGCATCCCGGTCGTCACCATCAACTCCGGATCGGAGTTCTCCAAGGACTTCGGCGCCCTCTCGCACATCGGCCAGGACGAGTCCGTGGCCGGCGAGGCGGTGGGCGAGGAGCTGAGCACCCGCAAGCTGAAGAAGGCGCTCTGCGTCATCCACGAGCAGGGCAACGTCTCCCTGGAGCAGCGCTGCGCGGGCGTCAAGAAGACCTTCGGCGGCTCGGTGGAGAACATCAACGTCGAGGGCACCGACGCGCCCTCCGCCCAGTCCGCGATCGAGGCGAAGCTCCAGGCGTCCAAGGACATCGACGCCGTCGTCACGCTCGGCGCGCCCATCGCGGCCCTCGCCGTCAAGGCCAAGGAGGGCGCGGGCAGCAAGGCGGAGATCGACACCTTCGACCTGAACGCCGAGGTCGTCAAGCGGCTCAAGGCCAAGGAGGTCGGCTTCGCCGTCGACCAGCAGCCCTACCTCCAGGGCTACCTCGCCGTCGACGAGCTGTGGCTCAACGCCTACAACGCCAACACCCTCGGCGGCGGCAAGCCCGTCCTCACCGGCCCGCAGATCATCACCGAGAAGGACGTGCCCGCACTCGAGAAGTACACCGCGCGCGGTACCCGATGAACACGTGCACGCTCCCTGTGTTCGATACTTGGGCGGACCAAGTAGCAGAGCAAGAAGGGCACGGCCTCGTGGCACGGACTCGGACATGGGTATCCATCGCGCTGGCAGGGGCGCTCGGCGTGTCCCTCGCGGGCTGCAGCAGCACCGGCGGCAAGCGCGCCGAGGACGCCCGCAAGGCCGCGTCCGCCCAGGGCAAGGCGGCGGTGAACACCCCCCGCTGGACCTTCGCCATGATCACCCACTCGGGTGACGGCGACACCTTCTGGGACATCGTCCAGAGCGGCGCCGAGCAGGCCGCCGTCAAGGACAACATCAAGTTCCTGTACTCGCACAACGCCGAGGCCCAGCAGCAGGCGCAGCTCGTGGACGCCGCGGTCGACAAGAAGGTCGACGGCATCATCGTCTCGCTCGCCAAGCCGGACGCCATGAAGGCGGCCGTCGCCCGCGCCGAGAAGGCCGGCATCCCGGTGATCACCGTGAACTCCGGCTCCGAGCAGTCCAAGGCCTTCGGCGCGCTCACCCACGTCGGACAGGACGAGACCATCGCCGGCGAGGCCGTCGGCGACGAGCTCGACAAGCGCCACCGCAAGAAGGCCCTGTGCATCCTGCACGAGCAGGGCAACGTGGGCCACGAGCAGCGCTGCGACGGCGTCAAGAAGACCTTCGGCGGCGACGTGCAGAACCTGTACGTCCAGGGCACCGACATGTCCGCCGTGCAGTCCTCCATCGGGGCCAAGCTCCAGGCCGACAAGTCCATCGACACGATCGTCACCCTCGGCGCGCCCTACGCGGACACCGCGGTCAAGGCCAAGAAGGACGCGGGCAGCGAGGCCGAGGTCGACACCTTCGACCTGAACGCCAAGGTGGCGGCGGAGCTCAAGGACGGCACGCTCGGCTTCGCCGTCGACCAGCAGCCCTGGCTCCAGGGCTACCAGGCCGTGGACCTGCTGTGGCTGTACAAGTACAACGCCGACGTCCTCGGCGGCGGCAAGCCGGTCCTCACCGGCCCGCAGATCATCACCAAGGACCAGGCCGGCGCGCTCGAGGAGTTCACGAAGCGGGGGACGCGATGACCGCGACAGCACCGGCACCGGCGCCGGAGACCCAGGCCGACGAACGGCTGATGAAGACCTCGCCGCTGCGCAGGCTCCTCGGCCGTCCCGAGCTCGGCTCGGTGGTCGGCGCGATCGCCGTCTTCCTGTTCTTCTCCGTCGTCGCGGACAGCTTCCTCCAGGCCTCCAGCCTCAGCACGGTCCTCTACGCGGCCTCGACCATCGGGATCATGGCGGTGCCCGTCGCGCTGCTGATGATCGGCGGCGAGTTCGACCTGTCGGCGGGCGTCATGGTGACGTCGTCCGCGCTGATCTCGTCGATGTTCAGCTACCAGATGACCGCCAACGTGTGGGTCGGCGTCCTCGTCTCGCTCGTCGTGACGCTGGCCATCGGCGCCTTCAACGGCTTCATGCTGACCCGCACCAAGCTCCCGAGCTTCATCATCACGCTCGGCACCTTCCTGATGCTGACCGGCATGAATCTCGGGTTCACCAAGTTCATCAGCGGCACCGTCTCCACCAAGTCGATCTCCGACATGGAGGGCTTCGCGTCCGCCAAGGACGTCTTCGCCTCCGTGCTCACCGTCGGCGGCGTCGACTTCAAGATCACCATCCTGTGGTGGATCGCCCTCGTCGCCATCGCGTCCTGGATCCTGCTGCGGACCCGCGTCGGCAACTGGATCTTCGCGGTCGGCGGCGCCAAGGACGCGGCCCGCGCGGTCGGCGTCCCGGTCGACCGGACCAAGATCGGCCTCTACATGGGCGTCGCCTTCGCCGCCTGGATCTCCGGCCAGCACCTGCTGTTCTCGTTCGACGTCGTGCAGTCCGGCGAGGGCGTCGGCAAGGAACTGATCTACATCATCGCGGCCGTCATCGGCGGCTGCCTGATCACCGGCGGCTACGGCTCGGCGGTGGGCTCGGCGGTCGGCGCGTTCATCTTCGGCATGACCGACAAGGGCATCGTCTTCGCCGAGTGGAACCCCGACTGGTTCAAGTTCTTCCTCGGAGCGATGCTGCTCCTCGCGACCCTGCTCAACGCCTGGGTCCGCAAGCGCGCGGAGGCCACGAAGTGACCGACAAGACGGCAGTCGCGGAACGCACACCACTGGTGGAGCTGGCCGACGTCAGCAAGTACTACGGCAACGTCCGCGCCCTGGAGGGCGTGTCCCTGGAGGTCCACGCGGGCGAGATCTCCTGCGTGCTCGGCGACAACGGCGCGGGCAAGTCGACCCTGATCAAGATCATCGCGGGGCTGCACCAGCACGACTCCGGTGTCTTCCGCATCGAGGGCGAGGACACCCGGCTGTCCTCCCCGCGCGAGGCCCTCGACCTCGGCATCGCCACGGTCTACCAGGACCTCGCCGTCGTCCCGCTCATGCCGGTGTGGCGGAACTTCTTCCTCGGCTCCGAGCCGACGAAGGGCGCCGGACCCTTCAAGCGCCTGGACGTCGAGTTCATGCGCAGGACCACCCACGCGGAACTCCTGCGCATGGGCATCGACCTGCGCGACGTCGACCAGCCCATCGGCACCCTGTCGGGCGGCGAGCGGCAGTGCGTGGCGATCGCCCGCGCCGTCTACTTCGGCGCCAAGGTCCTCGTCCTGGACGAGCCCACCGCCGCCCTCGGCGTGAAGCAGTCCGGTGTGGTCCTCAAATATGTGGCTGCCGCACGGGACGCCGGACTGGGTGTTGTGTTGATCACCCACAACCCCCATCACGCCTACCTCGTGGGCGACCGCTTCGTGCTCCTCAAGCGCGGCGCCATGTTCGGCAGCAACACGCGGGACGAGATCACCCTCGACGAGCTGACCCGCCAGATGGCGGGCGGCAGCGAGCTGGACGATCTCCGCCACGAGCTGGAGCGCGCTCCGGTCCCGACCCACCTCGGCGGGCACTCCAGGAGCGACGTCCCCGGGGAGTGACGGACAGTTGTCAGGGCGCCGCCATGCGGGGCCGCGGAGGTGTGAGGCAGAATCGGCGCGATGAGCACCTACCGCGACCTCGCCCTGCCCCGGGCTCTCGGCTCCGCTCGAGCAGGGAACGCCCCCATCGGTTCCCGCCGGGCCACCGTCCTGACCGTGGGCACGCGTGAGCGCCGATCCCACCTGACGGCGCCCCGCGTCCCCACCGTGGGCATCGACATCGGCGGTACGAAGGTGATGGCGGGCGTCGTCGACGCCGACGGCAACATCCTGGAGAAGGTCCGCGCCGAGACGCCGGACAAGTCCAAGAGCCCCAGGGTCGTCGAGGACACCATCGTCGAGCTGGTGCTGGACCTCTCCGACCGGCACGACGTGCACGCCGTGGGCATCGGCGCGGCCGGCTGGGTCGACGCGGACCGCAACCGCATCCTGTTCGCGCCCCACCTGTCCTGGCGCAACGAGCCCCTCCGGGACCGCATCGCGGGGCGCCTCGCCGTCCCCGTCCTGGTCGACAACGACGCCAACACCGCCGCCTGGGCCGAGTGGCGCTTCGGAGCGGGCCGCGGCGAGGACCACCTCGTCATGATCACGCTCGGCACCGGCATCGGCGGCGCGATCCTGGAGGACGGCCAGGTCAAGCGCGGCAAGTTCGGCGTCGCCGGCGAGTTCGGCCACATGCAGGTCGTGCCCGGCGGACACCGCTGCCCCTGCGGCAACCGCGGCTGCTGGGAGCAGTACAGCTCCGGCAACGCGCTGGTCCGCGAGGCCCGCGAACTCGCCGCCGCGGACTCCCCGGTGGCGTACGGGATCGTGGAGCGCGTCAAGGGCAACATCCCCGACATCACCGGACCGCTCATCACCGAACTCGCCCGCGAGGGCGACGCGATGTGCATCGAGCTCCTCCAGGACATCGGCCAGTGGCTCGGCGTCGGCATCGCCAACCTGGCCGCCGCCCTGGACCCGTCCTGCTTCGTCATCGGCGGCGGCGTCTCGGCCGCCGACGACCTGCTGATCGGCCCCGCGCGCGACGCGTTCCGGCGGCACCTCACGGGCCGCGGCTACCGCCCCGAGGCCCGGATCGCCCGCGCCCAGCTCGGGCCCGAGGCAGGCATGGTCGGCGCCGCCGACCTCGCCCGGCTGGTCGCCCGCCGCTTCCGCCGCGCCAAGCGCCGCCGCGTGGAGCGCTACGAGCGCTACGAGCGGTTCACGGAGTCCCGCCGCACCACCACGGACTCGATGTGACCGCCTCGCTGCCGCGCCAGGCCACCCCGCCGGACGAGCCGCCGACGCCCCCCGAGGACCGGCGCCACGTCATCCGCAGGCGCGCCCTGACGTTGCTGATCATCGTGCTCCTGATCGGCGTGCCCGCCGGCTACCTGGTGATCTCGGCCGACCAGAGCCGCAACAGCGGCAAGGACAAGGAGGCCAAGTACTCCGCGACCGGCCTCACCGAGGGCTGGCCCTCCCGCGTCCAGCGCCGCCTCTACAAGGTGCCCGTCCCCGGCAACTCCACCGACGTCGCGTACTACGAGACGAACAACTGGAAGACCAGCCGGCTGTACGTCCAGTTCCGCACCAGCGACGCGGAGCTGACCGAGTTCTTCCAGAACATCGGGACCAGCCGCAGCGAGCTGGAACTGGACGACATCACCATCGGCGCACGCGACCGGCGCGTCACCGGCTGGGAGTTCACCGGCCCCGGCCCCTGGTCGGGACTCGTCCACAAGACGAAGAACCCCGCGCCCAACCACGACGTCGTCGTCAACCGCTCCGACCCCGAGCACCCCATGGTGTACGTGGTCTCCCGCACGACGCCTTGACGTCCTGGCGCCCCTGGGCCCGGAGGGCCCTGTCGGGCGCGGGCGGACGCCGTGACGGGCGGACGGCGGAGAGGCTGGGCGGGGGAGAGGCGGACGGCTGAAGGCGGGACGGGGGAGTGGGCCCGGAAGTCGGCTCGGCCCGCGCGGCGGGGGCCGACGGCGGCTCTCGTCGCGGCGGTCAGGGTGGCGGCTGACGCCCCGGCCGCCGGTACGCCGGTGAGCCGCCACGTCGGCTCCCCGCTTCCGGGCCCTCGGTGACCGCCCGGACCCCGGTGCCCGTGGCTGTGTGTACCGCCGGGTCCGGGCGAAGCGGCGTGTGTGGGGGCCCGTCTGATTCGGCCTGTACGTGTGCGGAAACCCGCTCTAGGGGTCCCCGAGTTCCTGCCGGTCCCGGGTCTGCAAGGGGCCGCATGCGTGTCGGTCCCGGGTTCGCGGGGTCCGCGAGTCCCGTCCGTCCCGGGTTCGCGGGGTCCGCGAGTCCCGTCCGTCCCGGTTCCGCGGGGTCCCGCGCATGCTCGTCCGACCCGGCGCATCGGGGTTCGCGGATGCCCGGACACCCCCGGGCCGGGGCCCGTCGGTGCTGGTGGCGGGGTCGGTTGTCAGAGGTCGCCCGTAGAGTCGAAGACATCGGAATCGACACGGGGCGGGAGGTGACCGGGCCTATGAGTGGTGGGGTGCTGTCGGCGGCCGTCGGCGCGGGCCCGGGCTCCCTGGGTGACGCCTCCGCGGGCGACACGGCCGGGAGCGGCCCCGCCGTGTCCGTACGCCTCGCCGCCGTCTTCCTGCCCGCGCCCCTGCCGCGCGACGGCCGCATCGCCTTCTGGGACCCGGACGAGGACGACACCGCGCGGACACCGGCCGGGCACGAGCCGGAAGGCGCCGGGGGACCGGCCGCCGAAGAGGCAACCGGCGCGGCCGGACGGGGCGCGCGGGAAGCAGTCGCGGACGCGCCCCCCGTCGGGCGGACCGAGCTGACGGTCGTACGGCGCCACGGCTCCGGAGTGCGGCGGGCGACCGTGCCCGCGCTGACGCTGGGGATCGCCGAAGCCCTGCCGCTGCTCACCGACGCCCGGCGCCACCCGGGCGCCCACCCCGCGACCGCCTGCTGGGGAGCCGCCGCACTGCACGCGCTGCGGCTGGTCGCGCGCGGGAGGCTGCTGCCCGGCCTGACGGCCGACGCCCACGACGCCTGGCGGGCCGGACCGCTGGACCCGGACGACATCGTCCACCTGAGGGCGGTCGCCGCGGCCCTTCCCCCCGAGGGCCACGCCGCGCCCCTCCCCGGCAAGGGCCCCCTCCGGCTGCCCGAGCCGGAGGCACTGATCCGTTCGTTCCTGGACGCGGTCGCCGACACCCTGCCCCGCACTCCCGCCGCGCCGTACGCGTCCGGCAGGCCCTTCGCCGCCCGCGGCCCCCAGCGCCTGACGGGCGCCCACGACTGGGCGGCCGAGGTCGCCGCGGGCATGGACGCGGGCGTGCGGATCTCGCTGCGCCTGGACCTGTCGGCCTACCAGCTGTTCGACGACAGCGAGGACGCGCGCCGCGCGGGTGCGGCCGTCGTCCAGGTGCACAGCCTCGCCGACCCGACGCTCGTCGTGGACGCGGCCGAGCTGTGGGCCGGCGCGGCCGACGCGACGTTCGGTCCACGCGCGCGCGTGGACGCCGCTCTCGCCGTCCGCCGCGCGGCCCGCGTCTGGCCGCCCCTGGACCGCCTGTCGGAGCAGGACACACCCGACGTCCTCGCCCTGTCCGAGCAGGAGCTGTCCGACCTGCTCGGCGTGGCGGCGACCCGGCTGGCCGCGGCGGGCGTCGCCGTCCACTGGCCCCGGGACCTGGCGCAGGACCTGACCGCGGCCGCCGTGGTGCGCCCGGCGCCCGGCTCGGCGACCGACGGCACGGGCTTCTTCGAGAGCGAGGACCTCCTCCAGTTCCGCTGGCAGCTGGCGCTCGGTGGCGATCCGCTCAGCGAGGCCGAGATGGACGTCCTGGCCGAGGCCCACCGCCCGGTGGTGCGGCTGCGGGACCAGTGGGTGCTCGTGGACCCGGCACTCGTCCGCAAGGCGCGCAAGCGGGAGCTGGGCCTGCTCGACCCGGTCGACGCCCTGTCCGTCGCCCTCAGCGGCAGCGCGGAGGTCGACGGCGAGACGGTCGAAGCGGTGCCCGTCGGCGCGCTCGCCGCCCTGCGCGACCGGCTCACGGCGGGCGTGCCGCCCGTGCCCCCGCCGCCCGGCCTCGCGGCCACCCTGCGCGACTACCAGCTCCGCGGCCTGGCCTGGCTGGACACCATGACCTCGCTCGGGCTCGGCGGCTGCCTCGCCGACGACATGGGCCTCGGCAAGACGATCACCCTGATCGCCCTCCACCTGCGACGCGCCCGCAGCGAGCCGACCCTCGTGGTCTGCCCCGCCTCCCTGCTCGGCAACTGGCAGCGCGAGATCACCCGTTTCGCCCCCGGTGTGCCCGTACGCCGCTACCACGGACCCGACCGCACCCTGGACGACCTCGGCGGAGGCTTCGTCCTGACGACCTACGGCACCATGCGCTCGGCCGCGACCCGGCTCGCCCAGCAGCAGTGGGGCATGGTCGTCGCGGACGAGGCCCAGCACGTCAAGAACCCGTACTCGGCGACCGCCAAGGCCCTGCGCACGATCCCGTCCCCCGCGCGCGTGGCACTCACGGGCACCCCCGTGGAGAACAACCTCTCCGAACTGTGGGCGCTCCTCGACTGGACCACCCCCGGACTCCTGGGCCCCCTCAAGTCGTTCCGCGCCCGCCACGCCCGCGCCGTGGAGAACGGCGAGGACGACGAGGCCGTGGCGCGGCTCGCCCGGCTCGTCCGGCCCTTCCTGCTGCGCCGCAAGAAGTCCGACCCCGGCATCGTCCCCGAGCTGCCGCCCAAGACGGAGACCGACCACCCTGTCCCGCTCACCAGGGAACAGGCCTCGCTCTACGAAGCCGTGGTGCGGGAGTCGATGCTCGCGATCGAGGACGCCCAGGGCATCGCCCGACGGGGCATGGTCCTCAAGCTCCTCACGTCCCTGAAGCAGATCTGCGACCATCCGGCGCTGTTCCTGAAGGAGGGCACGGCGGCTGCCGCCCAGGGTCTTGCCGCCCGGTCCGGGAAGCTGGCGCTGCTGGACGAGCTGCTGGACACGCTGCTCGCGGAGGACGGTTCCGCGCTGGTCTTCACGCAGTACGTGGGGATGGCCCGGCTCATCTCCTCCCACCTGGCCGCCCGCGCGATCCCCGCCGAGCTGCTGCACGGAGGCACACCGGTCCTGGAGCGCGAGCGCATGGTCGACCGTCTCCAGAGCGGTGCCACGCCGGTCCTCGTGCTCTCCCTCAAGGCGGCCGGTACCGGGCTGAACCTGACCCGCGCCGGGCACGTCGTGCACTTCGACCGCTGGTGGAACCCGGCCGTGGAGGAGCAGGCCACCGACCGCGCGTACCGCATCGGCCAGACCCAGCCCGTCCAGGTCCACCGCCTGATCACGGAGGGCACGGTCGAGGACCGCATCGCGGAGATGCTGGAGGCCAAGCGCGCCCTCGCCGACGCCATCCTGGGCACGGGCGAGGCCTCCCTCACCGAACTGACCGACCGGGAACTGTCCGACCTGGTCTCCCTGCGGAGGCCCGCATGAACGCCGCCACGGACGAGCCGGGCCCGGACCACGGCACGGAAAGGGACACCGCGAGCGACCCGCGCGCGGCGGAGGACGCCGGTCAGACGTCCGTGGCCAGTACGTCCGGTGCATCGTCGCTTGGGGCTGGGGCTGGGGCTGGGGCTGGGGCTGGGGCCGGCGCTCGGGCCCGGACTGGCGCAGTGTCAGGGGCAGAGGCGGAGACAGGGGCAGAGGCGGAGGCGGAGACAGGGGCAGGGGCAGAGGCAGGGAACGAGGACCAGCCGCCGGTCGTTCGCGAACCGGACGACAGGTCTTCGGCGCCCGAGGGTGTCCGGCCCGCCGACGAGGCTCGACGGGCTCTGCGGGCGGCCCGGGAGCGTGACACCCGCGCGTCCGAGGCGTTCGGTGACCGCCCGGACGCGCACCAGGCGCGGGCGACTCGGACCCCGGCGCCCGCCGAGGCGCCGGCACACGGCACCCGCCCGGGCGATGCGGCTCGTGAGGCCCTGCGCCGTGCCGCCGCGGTTGGTACGGCGGCCCCCGTCGCTCCCGAGGCGGCGGAGACGGGAGAGGACGGGGCCACCCCGGAGGACCCCGCGGGCGAGACGCCGACTCCTCAGGGCGGGACGGCCACGCCCTCGGAGGCACCGACCGGTGCCGACCAGACGGACGGGACCGACGGGACTGACGAACCCGTCGGCGGGCGTCCCGCTGACATCGCCCGGGAGGCCCTGCGTGCCGCACGCGGGGCGCAGGACCGTGAGCGGAAAGCGGCCTCCCGCCGAGACGTCGAGCGCGGGCGCCGGGCCGTCGGCGGAGCACGCGCCGGCGACCGGGAGCGCCGGCCGACCCCACATCCCGCGCCGGGGAACCGCGCCCAGGACCTGAGGGCCCTTCTGGCGGGAGCCTTCCAACTCCCCAGCGGAGAGCCCGAGTGGGAGGAGCGAAGCGGTACGGAGGAGCGGCCCGCTCCCGCCGACGGCCACGCCTCCGACGCCATGCCTGCCGAGGAACCGTCCTCGGGGCGGGCCCGGGCTCGCGCCTCCACAGAGCCCGCGGAAACCGAACCGACGGCGGGCGACGAGACACGCGGCGGAACCTCGCCCACGGACGCGGACACCTACGCGGGCACGGACGCGGACGCCTACTCGGGTACGGGTACGGGCACGTACGCGGACTCGTCCCCGAACGGCGACAGGGACCCGTACCCGAACGGGGGCAGGGACTCGTACCCGAACGGGGACCCGTACACGGACGCTGAGACGCCCGCCGACGTCGAGACGCCCGCTGACGCGGAGGCCCACGCCCGCGCGGAGTCGCCCGCCTTCACCGAGACGCCCGCTTACACCGATACGCCCGCCGACGTGGAGGCAGGGGTCGACGCTGCGAGCGTGGGACGGCGTGCCGGGCGGGTGTCCGCTCCGCGCACGCGGCAGGCGACGGCGCCCGTCGGTGAGTCGCCCGTCGGCGACGTCCGCGCCGCGCGACGCGGTGACGGCGACACGGATGCCGAGCCGGTGCCCGCGCGCCCGGCACGGCGGGGAAGCGACGGACAGGGCACGCACGCGGGGGCGGCGGGCCGGCGCTCGATGGCATCGCCGGGCCGGGACGGAGAGCTGCGCAGGACGTTCCCGGCGTTCCCGGCGCGGTCGGCGCCCGCGTCCGAGGCGTTCGCGGAGACGTGGTGGGGGAACGCGTGGGTGACGGCGCTGGAGGAGGGGGCGCTGGACCCGGCGCGGCTCGCCCGCGGGCGCGGTTACGCCGGACGGGGCCACGTGGACGCCATCACGGTCACCCCGGGAGTCGTCCTCGCCTACGTGCACGGCACGCGGGCGCGCCCCTATCGCGTCCAGGTGCGGCTGCGGACACTCACCGACGCCGACTGGGAACGCTTCCTGGACATCGCGGCCGAGCGGCCCGGGGACATCGCCGCGCTGCTCGACAAGGAGCTGCCCCAGTCCCTCGCCGACTGCGGCGTGGCCCTGCTCCCCGGCCCCGGGGACCTGCAACCGCAGTGCAGCTGCCCCGACTCCGGGCATCCCTGCAAGCACGCGGCGGCCCTCTGCTACCAGACCGCCCGCCTGCTGGACGAGGACCCCTTCGTGCTGCTCCTGCTGCGCGGCCGCGGGGAACGGGAACTGCTCGACGCGCTGTCCCGCCGCAACGCCGCACGCGCGGCCCGTGCGGCCCAGGACCGGGAACCGGCGCCGCTGCCGGGCGTACGGGCCCGCGACGCCCTCGCGCCCCGCTCGCTGCCTCCGCTGCCGGCGCCGTTGCCCGCGCCGCCGCATCCCGAGCAGCCGCCGACGTACCCGGGGGCGCCGGGCGGCCCCGACCCGTTCGCGCTCGACCAGCTGGCCACCGACGCGGCCGCCCGCGCACACGCGCTGCTCACGGCGGGACGCGATCCGGTCGGGGACCTGACGCTGTGGCAGGACGCGGTACGGCTCGCCGCCGCCCGCCCGGGTTCCGGGCTCACGGCGGGCACCCGCGCCCTGTACTCGTCGCTCGCGACCGCGACCCGGCGCACCCCGGCCGAGCTGGCGCGTGCGGTGGCCGCCTGGCGCCAGGGCGGCATCGAGGGGCTCGCGGTCCTCGAAGAGCCCTGGGACCCGCCCGCGGGCCGTTTCGACCGGGCCCGCCCGCTGCTCCTCGCCGCCGACCTGCCCGCCTTCCGGCCCTGGCGCAACCACCTCACGCACCCGCGCGGCCACGTGCAGCTCCGTCTCGGCAGGGACGGCCTCTGGTACGCGTACGAGTCAGAACCGGGCCACGACGACTGGTGGCCCCGCGGCACGCCCGACCTCGACCCGGTGGGCGCGCTCACCGGCCTGGGCACCCCGGACGACCTCTGAGCGTGAGGCGACGGGACATTCGACGCGTCCGGGCTCACCGAGCCTCTGTCACCGCCGAGTTGGTACGGGCATGGCCCGGTGCCCGTCGTCCCCGACCTCGACCCAGGTAGGCGCGCTCACCGGCCTGGGCACCCCGGACGACCTTTGAGCGTGCGGCCGTCCGGCTCGGCGGGTGTGGGCGTCCGGCTCGCCGACTCCGTACGCCCCGGCGAGTTCCGGGGTCCGGCCATCAGCTGTCCGGGGCGTCCACCCTGAGACGATCCGGGCCTCCGCCGACGAACGCCGCACGCGTCTCAACTCCACTCACCGCCAGCCGCCCTTTTCCCTCCTCGCCGCTGGACTCGGCCGTTTCCGCGCCGAGTTGACGCGTCGGCTCGTACCATGGCGCCCATGATTCTCAGCAGTCACCGCCTGGCTCCGCGGTCCCGCGCGCTTCTGTCGCGCGGCTGTTGTTGATCCTCCTCACCGGCGCGACGCGCGTGACGAACTCCGAAGTGGCCCCGTAGCAGGCGTACTTCGACGCGGTTGCAGGTGACCGGGCCCCCTGAGCCCGCCTCCGCTACCACCCGCTCGCCCCCGGCGGATTCGTCACGCGCCCCCCGCGCCCCGCGCCCCGCGCTCCCCGTCCCGGGAGCGACCCGGCGCGCCCGAAGCCGGAGCCGACCGAGCCGACCGGGCCGACCGAGACGGCCGCCCCGGACCGCTCCCGGCGTGCCCGACCGCTCCCACCGTGCCCCGCCACACCCCCGTCGCGTCCGTGGACAGTCACCGCCGCACCACCGCCCCGAAAGGCAGGTTGCCCATGTCAACATCCGAACTCGCCTACGACCGCCGCCGACTCCGCCAGTGGCTGGCCGGAGACGCCCGCGCCGACGGGGTCGCCCGGCGCGACATGCTGAGGCTGCTCGCGGCGGCCGGACTCACCGCCGCCGCCCCCGCCGCTCTGGCCTCGCCGGCGGCCGCTGCGGACGCGGCGAAGCCGGCGTCCGCCGTCGTGGACGGGACGGCCGGGGGCACACGCCTCGCGGCGACCGCGCCGGGCATCGTGAAGCCGCTGCCCGAGGAGTGGTTCACCGTCCGCGGCACCAACGCCGAGACCAGGTTCGCCGCCCTCGCTGGCACCGGCCTGCACACACCCCGGTCGAGCGCTTCTTCGTACGCAACCACACCTCCACCCCGGTCCTGGACGCGGACACCTGGACGCTCACCGTGCACGGGGACGGCCTCCACCGCGCCCGGCCGTCGGAGTTCACGCTGGACGACCTGAAACGGCTGCCGGTGACGACCCGGACCGCGTTCGTGGAGTGCGCGGGCAACGGCCGCAGCTACTTCGCCTCTCAGCAGGGGCAGACCGTCACCGGCACGGCGTGGACGCTCGGTGCCGTCGGCACGGCCGAGTGGCGCGGGGTCCGGCTCGCCGACGTGCTGCGCCGCGCCGGGCTGAGCCACCGTGCGGTGGACGTCATGCCCGTCGGCCTCGACGCCGAGTACGTGACCGCCGACGGGACGAACCTCGGGCACGTGCGGCGGCCCTTGCCGGTGTCGAAGGCCCTGGACGACGTCCTGCTCGCCTACGAGATGAACGGCGAGCCGTTGCCACCGGACCACGGCCACCCGGTGCGGGTGCTCGTGCCGTCGTGGGTCGGTATCGCCTCCGTCAAATGGGTCGGCGGCATCGAGGTGTCCGCGCGGCCCCTCTACTCGCCCTGGAACACCGACTTCTACCGTCTGTTCGGCACTGCCCACCCCGCCGAGGGCAGCGCGCCGCTCACCCGGCAGACACTCAAGAGCGCCTTCGAACTGCCGTGGGACGCGAGCGTTCCCGCCGGGGTCGAGCGGCGGCTGACCGGACGCTCCTGGTCGGGAGCGGGCGCCGTCACCCGGGTCGAGGTCAGCACCGACGGCGGCGCCCACTGGCGTCCGGCCCGGCTGCACGACACCCCCCGCCGCGCCTCGTGGGTCCGCTGGTCCACCGACTGGCGTCCGTCGGCACCGGGCCCGTACACGCTCCTGGCCAGAGCCACCGACACGACGGGCCGCACCCAGCCGGACACGACGGTCCCCAACACCCAGGGCTACCTCTTCGACGCGGTCGTCCGTCACCCGGTGACGGCGGTCTGAAACCCACCCCCGCGTCCCCTCCGCCGGACTGGGAGGGGACGTGCGGGGCCAACGTCCAATCCGTCGAACCCCACACAGGCCTTACACAGAGGCCCCCGCCCGAGCCCTCCACCCGAGCGCTGCACCTGAGCCTCGCACCCGCCCCTCCTCCGCCTGAGCCCCCTGCAACGCCCTCAACTCCCGGGCCACGCACCCGTTTCCCCGCATCCGCCCTCGCACGCGCCCCCCCGTGATCCCAGTTACCTGCAACGCCCCAAGTCCCTGGCCACGCGCCCCGACCGGCCCACGTCCGCGCGGCCCCCGTCATGGGGTCGCCGTGAGATGTGAGACCGTGCAGGGCGTGAGTGAGACACCGATGAACACCCTGCAATACCGCTTTGACGGGCCGGAAGACGCCCCTGTCCTGATCTTGGGTCCCTCACTGGGTACGACCTGGCACATGTGGGACCGGCAGATCCCGGAGCTCGTGAAGCACTGGCGGGTCTTCCGGTACGACCTGCCGGGACACGGCGGAGCGCCGGCCTACCCGTCCGGTTCCGTCGCCGAGTCGGCGGCCCGGCTGCTCGCCACCCTGGACGCGCTGGGCGTGCAGAGGTTCGGTTACGCCGGTTGCGCGTTCGGCGGTGCGGTCGGGGTCGAGCTGGCGCTGCGCCACCCCCAGCGACTGGCCTCTCTCGCGGTCATCGCCGCCTCGCCCCGGTTCGGCACGGCCGACGAGTTCCGCCAGCGCGGAGTCATCGTGCGGACCAACGGGCTGGAGCCGATCGCGCGTACGGCCCCCGAGCGGTGGTTCACGGGCGGGTTCGCCGCGGCCCAGCCGGCGATCACCGAATGGGCCGTCCAGATGGTGCGGACCACGGACCCCGGCTGCTACATCGCGGCCTGCGAGGCGCTCGCCGCGTTCGACGTACGGGCGGAGCTGGGCCGGATCGGTGTGCCGACCCTGGTTTTGGTCGGCTCCGAGGACCAGGTCACCGGGCCCGCCGAGGCACGCACCCTGGTCGCCGGCATCCCGGACGCCCGGCTCGCCGTCGTACCCGGCGCCTCGCACCTGGTCCCGGTGGAGCAGCCGGCGGCGGTCACGGACCTGCTCGTCCGCCATTTCTCCACGGCCTGGCAGACCACGTACGAACCGGGGAACGGCCAGCCGGCCGTCATCCCGGCGGCCCCGGTCAAGCCGGTGCTGACTCCGCCGCCGCCGGTGGCGCCCGTCGCCGAGATCGCGTCCGCCGTCGCACAGCCGCAGGCGCTCGGCCGTCCCGACCCGTACGACGCCGGGATCAAGGTCCGCCGCGAGGTGCTCGGGGACGCGCACGTGGACCGGGCGCTGGCCTCGGCGGACGCGTTCTCCGGGGACTTCCAGGAGTTGGTCACCCGGTACGCGTGGGGCGAGATCTGGGACCGCCCGGGGCTGGACCGGCGCTCGCGCAGCTGTGTCACGCTCACCGCGCTGGTGGCGGGCGGGCACCTCGACGAGCTGGCCTTCCACACCCGTGCGGCCCTGCGCAACGGCCTCACCCCGGACGAGATCAAGGAAGTGCTTCTCCAGGCGGCCGTGTACTGCGGCGTCCCGGCGGCCAACAGCGCCTTCAAGGTGGCGCAGGCCGTCATCCGGGAGGAGACCACACCCGAGGAGTGACGGCTGCGGTGCCGTCATCCCCGTGGCCGCACGGGCGGGGCAGGGGCGGGGTGGTCGGCGGACGCACCGGCTCCGGTCCCGCCTCCTCGTGGCCACCCGGGCGCACTGGACAGGGGCCGGGCGGGTGGCGAACACACCAGTTCCGGTACCGGGTCCGGGCGCCCTCCGCCATGCGCGCGGAGGCAGGATGGGACGCATGAAGCTCACGAAGAAGTCGCACTCCTGCATCCGACTCGAGAAGGACGGGCGGACGCTCGTCCTCGACCCGGGCGGGTTCACCGAGGAGGACGCCGCGGTCGGCGCCGACGCCATCCTCGTCACGCACGAGCACCCGGACCACTTCGACGAGGGCCGGCTGCGGGCCGCCATGGAGGCCGGCCCGGGCACCGAGATCTGGACCCTGCGGTCCGTCGCGGAGAAGATCTCGTCCGCGTTCCCGGGCCGGGTGCACACCGTCGGACACGGCGACACCTTCACCGCCGCCGGCTTCGACGTGCAGGTGCACGGCGAACTGCACGCGGTGATCCACCCGGACATCCCCCGCATCACCAACGTCGGCTACCTGATCGACGGCGGCCGGGTCTTCCACCCCGGCGACGCCCTCACCGTGCCCGGCCGGCCCGTGGAGACGCTGATGCTGCCCGTGATGGCCCCCTGGAACAAGATCTCCGAGGTGATCGACTACGTCCGCGAGGTCGAGCCGCAGCGCGCGTACGACATCCACGACGCGCTCCTGACCGATCTGGCCCGGCCGATCTACGACAACCAGATCGGCGGCCTGGGCGGCTCCGAGCACCTGCGGCTGGCGCCGGGGGCGTCGGCGGAGGTCTGAGCGACGGCGTTGTCGTACCCGGCCGGTAGGTTGGAGGGCATGCGCATCGCCACCTGGAACGTGAATTCGATCACCGCCCGACTCCCGCGGCTGCTGGCCTGGCTGGAGAGCAGCGGCACCGACGTGCTGTGCCTCCAGGAGGCCAAGGTCTCCGAGGAGCAGTTCCCGGTCGACCAGCTGCGTGAGCTGGGCTACGAGGCCGCGGTCCACGCGACCGGCCGGTGGAACGGCGTGGCGGTGCTCTCCCGCGTCGGCCTGGAGGACGTGGTCAAGGGCCTGCCGGGCGACGGGGGCTTCGACGGCGTCCAGGAGCCCCGCGCCGTCTCCGCGACCTGCGGCCCGGTCCGCGTCTGGTCGGTGTACGTGCCGAACGGGCGCGAGGTGGACCACCCCCACTACGCCTACAAGCTCCAGTGGTTCGAGGCGCTGAAGGCGGCGGTCGCCGGTGACGCGGCGGGCAGCCGCCCCTTCGCGGTGCTGGGGGACTACAACGTCGCGCCGACGGACGACGACGTCTTCGACGTCGCCGCGTTCGCGGGCGCCACCCACGTCACCCCCGCCGAGCGTGCCGCCCTCGCCTCCCTGCGCGAGGCGGGCCTCTCGGACGTGGTCCCGCGCCCCCTGAAGTACGAGCACCCGTTCACCTACTGGGACTACCGCCAGCTCGCGTTCCCCAAGAACCGCGGCATGCGCATCGACCTGGTCTACGGCAACGAGCCCTTCGCCAAGTCCGTGACGGACGCGTACGTGGACCGCGAGGAGCGCAAGGGCAAGGGCGCCTCGGACCACGCGCCCGTCGTGGTCGACCTGGACGTGTAACCGCCGGGCAGCGCCCGCCTGACCGTGCGCCTGCCCCACCGTGCGCCCGCCCCCCCCGTGCGTCCGGTGCCGTCCGTCCCCGCTCGCGCCCCGGGACGGGCGGCCCCCGGGTCCTACGGCTCCAGCAGCCCGAGGTTGGGTCCTACGGCTTCAGCAGCCCCAGGTCCACGGAATCGGCCAGCGCGGCCAGGCCCGCGTCCCCGGGATGCAGATGGTCCCCGCTGTCGTAGGCGGGAAGCAGCCGCGCGGGCCGTGCCGGGTCCCGCAGCACCGCGTCGAAGTCCAGGACGCCGTCGAAGTCCTGACCACCGCGGATCCACTCGTTCACCGCGACCCGCTGGGCGTCGGCCGCGCCGGTGCACAGCGACTCGCCCTCGCAGGGCGCGACCGTCGCGGCGAGGACCCGGATGCCGCGGGCGTGGGCCCGGCCGGCGATCTCCCGCAGCCCCGCGATCACCTGCTCGGCGGTGGCGCCCCAGCGCACGTCGTTCACGCCCTGGAAGACGACCGCCGTACGGACCGAGGTCTGGGCGAGGACGTCCCGGTCCAGGCGGTGCAGGGCGCTCACCCCGCCGCTGTCGGTGGACACCCCGTCGCCGGGATAGCGGTCGGTGACCACACGGTTCGCCGAGATACCGTGGTTGAGCACCCCGTAGTGCGGGATGCGGGATGAGGCCGCCACCCGGTCCGCGAGCAGGTCCGGCCAGCGCCGGCCGGCGTCCGTCGCCGACTTCTCGCCGTCCGTGATGGAGTCGCCCAGCACGACGACGGAACCCGGACCGCCCCCCACGTCGACCCCGGTCAGCAGTGGCCAGTTGGTGATCGTGGAGGTGTACGCGTCGGCCGTCCCGTCGCCGGCGTGGTCGCCCGGCTCGCTGACGTACGAGCGCTGCAGCGCGAGCCGGTGCACGGGCGCCGCGGTCACCGTCCCCGGCAGATGGAAGCTGACGAGCAGGTCGGCGTCCGCGGGCACGTCGAAGTCCAGGGCGTCGCTGACGGCCTGCGCGCCCGCGGGGACCGTCGTCCCGGCCGTGCCCCGGAAGGACAGCGGCACTGGTGCCGCGGCCGGTCGCGCCCCCGCCTCCCGCACCGCCACCGTCGCACTGCCGATGGTCACGGGCCCGGACGCGAACGTGTTGTCGAGCCGGATCCGCACCCGGGGACCGCCCGCGGAGGTGTGCACCGTCAGCCGCAGCGTCCGGTCCGTCCAGGGACCGACGGCCTGGTAGCCGGACGTCGAGGCGGCCCAACTGCCCGTCCAAACGCGCGTCGGCGGCCGTACCGCCAGGGCGAACACATGCAGCGCCCGGTCGCGGGGGAGCCGCACCGAGGCGACCTCGCGGCCCCGCACGAGCGGCACCGTCACCACGTACAGCCGTGCCTTCTCGGCGAGTTGGCCCTCCGGGGTGTTGACGTGCGGCAGCGCCACCGCCTTGGTGGCGAGCGGCCCGGTCCGCCAGTCCGGCGCGGTGAGCCGGTACGAGGAGACGGAGCCGTCGGTGTATCGGACCGTGCCCCCGCCGGTCACGTCGCCGCCGCCCGTGCCGGCGACGAGGAACGCGAGCGCGTCCCCGCGGCCCCGTACGCGCACGGCCTGTCCGTCGGCGCGCACGTTGTCGGGCTCGCCCGGTTCCCGTCGCGGCCATGCCAGCCGGGCCCCCTGGACGGTCAGGGCGCGCCCCGGGGTCCAGCCCGCGGCCGTCAGGTCCCGCGCGGACAACGAGCCGCCGGAGCCGTCGAAGTCGGCCTCACCGGGCCGCGTGTCGTCGCTGACCGCGGTGTTGTCGAAAAGCCGCTCCAAAGGGCGCGGCCCGGCTTTCGGGGCTGAAGGTACGGAGGCGGACTCGGCGTGGGCGACGGGTGCGCCGCCCAGCGTCAGGCCCAGCACCACGACCACTCCCCACAGACATCGGCGCACGCCCGGCTCCTCCCAGAGCGGTGACAGACGGGATGACAGGTGCCCCATGAAACTAGGGAGACCGCCGGGAGGCGTCAATGAGCCGCGGGTGAACGGGCGCCGAACTCACCACGCCCGCAGGCGATTCCAGCCGGCGGAGTCCGGCGGTTACGGCGTGCCCGCGCCCCGGCGGAACCACGTGATCCGGCGCACCGGTTCACCTCACCGGTTCCCGCGGCGCGCACTGCCCGCTCCCGGCGGTCGACCGCCCACCCGCGGTGCGCCCCGCCCGCTCCCGGCCGTCGCCCTCCCTCCCTGCGCCCGCCCGCAGCCGGCCGCCCACCCCTACGCCCGCAGGAACCGGGATCCGGTCATTTGGATGATTCCGTGATCAACTGCCGCAAGATACATTCGTGACACGCCGGGAACGCGGGCCCTTCGGCGATCGTTCCCTCATGGAGAGGCCGGTGATGAACATCCCCTTCTTGGACAAGTGGCGCAGACGGCACCTCGCGGGGCGCGGCCAGGTGCTCGCCGTGGCCTTCGAAAACGACCCCGAGGGCGTGACCGAACTGCTCTCGGAGTGCGAGCTGCTCCGCTCCCACGCCGCGATGGCAGGGCTCGAACTGGACGACACCCCCGCCTCGTTGACCGCGCTCGACCAGCTGCTGCCGCGCTGGCGGGACGACCCGGAGGCACTGCCCTGGCTCGCCAACGACGCGGGTCTCTACCTCGGCACGGTCGTCGTGCGCACCGTCCCCGGCGCCTCCTGGCACGTGTGGCCCGGCGGCAGCCCGGTGGTGCGCCTGACGTCGGGCCGCGAGATCCCGGTCGTCGAGGCGGGCCTGGACTGGGCCGTGCAGGGCGCCCCGCAGCTGTCGCAGGTCTACGCGGAGGCGGCGGAGGCGTAAGGCCGTCCCGTCGGGGCGCGGAAGGGCCGCGAGGGCGCGGAATCGGCGCCCGGCGCGGTGGTGCGCCCTCGTCGTGGCGCCTCAAATACGGTTAATCGCGGGCCTGGCGTGTCGTGGGGTGCGTCCCCTCCCGCGTGGATAGTTTGCGCTGACCGACACAGCTGAGAGTGGGCAGGTCCGGGATGGCCGTCGATCCGCTGATCGAACTGCGAGACGTCAACAAGTACTACGGCGAGCTGCATGTCCTGCAGGACATCGACCTCACCGTCGGCAAGGGGGAGGTGGTCGTGGTCATCGGCCCTTCGGGGTCGGGCAAGTCCACGCTGTGCAGGGCGATCAACCGGCTGGAGCCGATCCACTCCGGATCCATCCGGCTCGACGGTCAGCCGCTGCCCGAGGAGGGCAAGGACCTCGCCAGACTGCGCGCCGAGGTCGGCATGGTCTTCCAGTCGTTCAACCTCTTCGCCCACAAGACGGTCCTGCAGAACCTCTCGCTGGCCCAGGTCAAGGTCCGCGGCCGCAAGAAGGCCGAGGCCGACAAGCGCTCCCTGGAGCTCCTCGACCGCGTCGGGCTCGTCTCGCAGGCCGCCAAGTACCCGGCGCAGCTCTCCGGCGGACAGCAGCAGCGCGTGGCCATCGCCCGCGCCCTCGCCATGGACCCCAAGGCCCTGTTGTTCGACGAGCCGACCTCGGCCCTCGACCCGGAGATGATCAACGAGGTGCTGGAGGTCATGCGGCAACTCGCCCGGGAGGGGATGACGATGGTCGTCGTCACCCACGAGATGGGCTTCGCGCGTTCGGCCGCCAACCGCGTCGTCTTCATGTCGGACGGCCGCATCATCGAGGACCGCACCCCCGAGGAGTTCTTCACCGACCCGCGCAGCGACCGCGCCAAGGACTTCCTCTCCAAGATCCTCGAGCACTGAGCGGGGTGCTCGGCATGATCCGGAGGACACGTGCGTGCCGCGTGCCCGGCGGGCGCCGGATCCTGTCCGGTCCCCGCGAGCCGGTGCGGCGCGCCGTGCGCGCCCTACTGCCCGCCGTCGTGGGCCGGTTGACGGCCACCCTGACCGATCCCTCACCCGGCTCCCCGGTCAGCTGCGAGGAGTTCCTCCGCTCCGGGAGGCTGATCGTGTCGAGTCTCGACTACGATTTGCCGTTCATCCCGGTGGTGACGGTGATCCCGCCGCTCCGCACCGGGGTGTGCGTGCCGCTCCTCCGGTCCGCCCCTCGGGTGTACCGGCGCGAGCGGCGCAGTCCCAAGACCGAGGCCGTGGACGTGGCACCGGCCGAACCAGGGACGCTGCTGCCGGGTGTGCAGTAGCTGAGAGGGCCAGAACCCGCCCGGCAGCAGCCGGAGATCACTGCTCGCGCAGGGGCACCGACACGTACGACGGGTCGTGCTCCGGTGAGGAGAAGGTCAGCTGCGCGCCGGACGGGTTGTGCTCGATGTACAGCGGGTCGACCGTGTCGACGACCAGGGCGAGGCGATGCCCCGCCGGGACGTCGTAGGCCGTGGAGAACAGCTCCAGGTCGACGCCGAACGGCTTGCCGGGCGTCTGCCCGTGGAAGGTGTACGGCGCGTTGCTGACCAGCTTGCCGAGGCCGAGCGGGCCCACGTCGTAGAGGTACGCGACGAGGGTGCCGCTCTCCTTGGTGCCGGTGACCGTGGTGTGCAACTCGGCCGTCCCGCGCACCTGCTGGGCGGTGGAGTACCTCGGCGACTGCCACACGGCGGCCCAGCGGCGCGGCAGCAGCGGGATCGACGCGGTGGGCGGCAGCTGCGCGAGCTGGTCGAGGATGCTGGACAGGAAGATGGTCCCGCCGTTCGCGCCCGAGTCGACGTTCGTGTGGATGGTCGTCTCGCCCGCGAGGGAGATCTTCCTGCTGGTGGCGCTCACCGACTTCCAGTCGGGGTAGCCCTCGTAGCCGCCGGAGGAGCGGGGCTTGAGCCGGACCGGCTGCTCGCGGTCGACGCCGTTGTCCTCGCCCTTGAGGTAGTGGTCGAACCACCGTCCGGTGTCCGTCCACACGTCGTTCGGGAGTCCGAGCAGGCCGGTCGCCTCGGCGGTGGCGTGGTCGCCGGGGCGGAACTGCAGGCGCTTGGGGCCGGTCAGCCGCTCGTAGAAGTCGGCGTACTGGTTGGGCGCGAAGATGGTGTCGCCCCAGGCGTTGGCGAGCATGACGGCCGTGCCGTTGGCGTTGAACCGGTCGACGGCGTAAGCGGCGGAACGTTTCTTCCCCCACTCGATCATCTCCTGCTCCTTCGACAGGTCCGAGCCGAGGAAGTTCTTCAGGGTCTCCTGGAGTTCGGCGCTGGGCCGACCGGTGAGGTAGCCCGTGCCGCCCAGCATCGCGGCCGCCTGGACGTGCTGGGTGCGGCCCGAGTAGATCGAGTCGATGAGGTCGGCCCAGCCGCTGAGGGCGGCCACCGCCTTGACGCGCTTGTCCTGGGCGGCGGCGAGCAGGCTGATGCCCGCGCCGTACGACACGCCCGCCATGCCGACCTTCGCCGCGTCGGCCGGGGTGTTCGCCAGCGCCCAGTCGATCACCCGTGAGGCGTCGGCGGTGTCGGGCGGTCCGGCCACCTCGATCCGCCCGCCCGACTGCCAGAAGCCGCGGGAGTTGTAACTGACCACCACATAGCCGGAGTCGGCGAGCTTCCTGGCCTGCGCCAGGTACTCGATCTGCGGCAGGGACCAGCTCGTGGGCAGCACGATCAGCGGGTAGCGCCGGGTGCCGTCGGCGCCCGCGGGCGTCACGACGTTCGCCTTCAGCACCGTGCCGCCGTCCCCGGTGATGTCGACGAAGCGGATGCCCGCCGTGCCGCTCGCGACCGGCGCCGCCTGCGCGGTGGGGGCGAGGCCGAGGGCGGTGCCGGCGATCAGGGTCGCCGAGACGGCTCCTGCGGCGGTCGTTCGCAGTGCCTTGCGCGGGTGTCCCACGGGTCACTCCTCACTCGTGTCAGTGCAAAGTGACCCGACGGTAACCTCGGGTGCTTACTGACGGTAACCCGTCGGTAAGTTACGTGCGAGTAACGATTGTTGAAGTGTTCATTTCGGGTGCGCCGCGGTGGCCGAAGTGTGCGGTCCGCCTGCCCGGAACAGAGGTCCGGGGAGAGGGCGCCGGGGGCCGGCTCACTGCGCGCGGTGCGAGGTGCGGGCCGTCGTCACCGGCGCCGGGGACTGCGCGGCCCGGGTCACGTCCGCGACCAGTTCGACGACATCGGGGCCGTACGCCTGGGAGTTGACGACCTTCAGCAGCAGGACGAAGGAGTCGCCGCGGTACTTGCGGGCCAGCCGCTCGTGATGGCGCGCGAGATAGCGGGTCGCCGCCTGGTTGGTGATCGCGCGCTGCCCGCAGAACAGGAAGACGGGCCGCGCCGCCCGGCCGAGGTCCGCGGTGAGCCGCGCCAGGACCACGTACTCGCCCTTGCCGGACTCCAGGCGGTAGCGCTCGCTGCCGATCTGGAAGGCGCCGCGGTCCGGGCCCGGTTCGGCGTCGGTGTTCACCCGGATGCCCGGCAGCAGCGAGGACAGGTGGGCGGCCATGCGCCGGTTCGAGGCGGGCCCGCCGACACAGAACTCGGTGCGCTCGCCGAATCCCTGCTGCGCGGCGTCGTGGGCGACGACGTGGGCGTGCGCGCCGCAGTCCTTGATCAGGGCCGAGAGCTCCAGCAGGGCGAAGACGTCGTGGCGCATCACGGTCAGTTCGGGGCCGCCGGCCTCCCGGTTGACCACGAGCAGCGACTCGGAGTTGTCCGGCAGCCCGAAGAAGGCCTGTTTGCGGCGGAGTCTGCGTTTCCACAGGTAGGTGCGGGCCAGCCAGCCCAGGCAGGCGCTGATGCCGGCCGCGAGCACGCCCAGGACGATGTTGCGCACGTCGTCATTCATGGGCGCGCATGCTAGCGGTCGGACCGAACGGTGTTCGAGGGGTACCTGACGGGAGCGGGAAGGGAAGTTACGCTGCGCGGACGACTGTTGACTGGAGGTACGGATGCGTCGCCCTGTCCCGCGGAGTCTGGCGGTCCTGGCGGTCTCGGCCGCGATGGTGTCGGTGGGGGCGGCGGCGCCGCCCTCGGCCGGAGCCGTGAAGAAGGTGCCGGTCGCCGTCGGCTACGGCGGAGCCGTGGCGAGCGTCGACGCGGACGCCTCCGCCGCCGGGATCGAGGTGCTGAGGAAGGGTGGCAACGCGGTCGACGCGGCCATCGCCACGGCGGCGGCGCTCGGCGTCACGGAGCCGTACTCGGCGGGCATCGGCGGTGGCGGCTACTTCGTCCACTACGACGCCAAGTCCCGTACGGTGCGCACGATCGACGGGCGGGAGACGGCGCCGCTGACCGCCGACGAGAACCTGTTCGTGGAGGACGGCAAGCCGGTCCCGTTCGCCGACGCCGTCACCAGCGGACTCGGCGTGGGCACCCCCGGCACCCCGGCCACCTGGCAGGCCGCGCTGGACCGCTGGGGCAGCAAGCCCCTCGCGTCCCTGCTGAAGCCCGCCGAGCGGCTCGCGCGGGACGGGTTCACGGTCGACGGGACCTTCCGCTCGCAGACGGAGGCGAACCAGGCCCGCTTCAAGGACTTCCCGGACACCGCGGAACTCTTCCTGCCCGGCGGCTCGCTGCCGGTGGTCGGATCGACCTTCAAGAACCCCGACCTGGCGCGCACCTACCGGGAGTTGGGCCGCCACGGCGTCGACGGGATCTACCACGGCGACCTCGGCCGGGACATCGTCGACACCGTGAACGACCCGCCGGTGGACCCGGCGTCGGGGCGCGTGGCCCGTCCGGGAGAGCTGTCGCTCAAGGACCTGGCGGCCTACGAGGCGAAGTCCCAGGCGCCGACGAAGACGTCGTACCGCGATCTGAAGGTCTACTCGATCGCCCCCTCCTCCTCCGGCGGCACCACGGTCGGTGAGGCGCTCAACATCCTGGAGCGGACCGACCTCTCCCGGGCGAGCGAGGAGCGGTACCTGCACCGCTACATCGAGGCGAGCCGGATCGCGTTCGCCGACCGGGGCCGCTGGGTCGGCGACCCCGCCTTCGAGGACGTACCGACGAAGGACCTGCTGTCGCAGCGGTACGCCGACTCGCGGGAGTGCCTCATCGAGGACGACGCGGTGCTGACCAGCCCGCTCGCCCCGGGTGACCCGAGGCATCCGGCGGACTGCTCCACGGCGGGAGCGGCGGCGCCGACGACGTACGAGGGCGAGAACACCACCCATCTGACGGTGGCCGACAAGTGGGGCGACGTCGTCGCCTACACCCTGACCATCGAGCAGACCGGCGGCAGCGGCATCACGGTCCCCGGCCGCGGCTTCCTGCTCAACAACGAGCTGACGGACTTCTCCTTCACCCCGGCGAGCCCCGGCGTCCACGACCCGAACCTGCCGGGGCCGGGCAAGCGCCCGCGTTCCTCGATCGCGCCGACGATCGTGCTCGACCGGCACGACAGGCCGGTCGTGGCGCTCGGTTCGCCCGGCGGCGCGACCATCATCACCACGGTGCTGCAGACCCTCACCGGGTTCCTCGACCGCGGGCTGCCGCTGGTCGACGCCATCGCGGCACCCCGGGCCAGCCAGCGCAACCAGACCACGACGGAGCTCGAACCGGCGCTGTGGAACAGCCCGTTGCGGGCCCGGCTGGAGTCCCTGGGGCACGGCTTCCGGCTGAACCCCGAGATCGGCGCGGCGACGGCCGTCCAGCGGCTGCCCGACGGCAAGTGGCTCGCGGCGGCGGAGAGGGTACGCCGGGGCGGCGGCTCGGCGATGGTGGTGCGGCCGGCGAGGTAGCCGGCGGCCGGGCGCGACGGGCCCGCGTGGCGCGCGACCCCTCCTCGGGTCGCGCGCCACCGGGTTCCGCCCGGGCCGGGTCGACTCGGCCTCCTCGGGTGCCCCGGGCCGGTCCCCGAAACCGGCCGGGCACGGACGTGGCGCCGGGCACCGCGCTCCCGCCTGGTGCACGGTCGGTCCCGTACGGGGCGCGCGCCTCGTGACGTGCTCCGGCGGAGCGCACTGCGCACCGCCGGAAAACTCGCTGTAGCCGTCCCGTAACACGGCTGGTGTTCGCTACCGGGTCGGAGCACTCCAGTCAGGGCGGGGAGTTGGGTGATGGCTGTAGGACAACTCCCGCATGACGTACGGGAGTTCACTGCCTTTCTGAACGGGCTGCTGACGCGTCTCGACCAGGGCGCCGGCTGGTGCGCGGTCTTCTGGCAGCGCGATCCCGAGGGGATGCGGGCCTGCCTGGACGGCTGGGAGGTGCCGCCCTGGGACGTCATGGAGGCACTCCTTCAGGACCTCGCCGCCCAGTACGGTGCCGCGGTCGCCGCCGGTGAGGCGGAGCGGACCCGTGCCCTGCACGACGCCGCGCTCGCCGCCCACGACGCCCGGCCCGGAGGCCGCGACGCCCTCGGTGACCGCCTCGACGTGATGCTCCGCGAACAGCGCTACGCGGCCGAACGCCAAGCCGAACTCGGCCGCCTGGCGGACGCGTCGGCCTCCGCGGAGGAGGCCGACGCGGTCCGCCTCGACCTGGCCTGGGCCCGCGACGACCACGAGCGCGCCACGGCCCGCTGCGCCGAGCTGCGCCGGCGCATGGCACGGCTGGACCGCCGTGCGGCGGCCGGCCGGGCACGGGGCACGGCGGGCTTCACGGGCGGCGCGCGTGGAGGCGTCCTGCGGGCGGGCGAGCCGGCGGACGGCACGGGCACGCCCTGGTCGGCGTTCGCGGCACAGCGGGCGCCCGGCTCCCGGGGCGGGCCGGCGGGTCCGGCCGCCCGGGAAGCCGCCGGCCCCGCTCCCGGCGACGCCACCGCCGCCCTCAGCGCCGAGGCGCCCCACCGGGACGCGCCCGCCGGACGCCCCGCCCCTGCGGACCCGGCCGCCCCCGCGCCCGCCCTGCCCAAACAGCGCGCCAAACGGCGTCCGCGCGGCGGCGCCCGGTTCGCCGGGATGGTGGAGGCCGAGGAGGCTCCCGCCGCCCCCGCGGTGGCCCCCGTCGTACCGGAGCCCCGTGTCCAGGACCGCACCCCGCGCGGCGCCCGCTTCGCCGGCGCCGCCGAGGAGCCCGTACGGCCCCAGCCGCGCAGGCAGCCGCTGGACGACGAGGCGCGGCGGGACACCGTGGAGACCGTCGTGGCGCTGGTCCGGCTGCGTGGCGAGGGCCGCAGCGGCGAGGCGCACGCCCTGCTCGTGGAGGTGGCCCACTGGCCCGCCGCCCGCTTCCCGCTACTCGCCGCCGAACTGCACCGCGCCGGGCTGGACGCCGACTGGGCCACCCTGCTGTGGGAGGCGGCCTCCCTGCCCGCCGACCGGCTGGTCGCCGCGGCCGACGCCCTCGTCGCGGCGGGTCGCGTCGCGGACGGCAGGCAGATGCTGCGCCAGGGCGTCGCCCGGCCCGCCCCGGAGATCGGTGCCGCCGTACTCGGCCTGGAGGCGGCGGGCCGGCACCGCGACGTCCGCGTGCTCCTCGACGCCTACGTGCGCGTCCGCACCCCCGAGGAGGCCGCCCGGAGCGTGGAGGCGGACCCGCCCCACCTCGTCCCGCTCCTCCTGGAGTCCGCCCGCGGAGCCTCCGAGGAGCGGTACTGGGATGTCGTGCACGCCCTGCGGGTCGCCGGGTTCGCCGCGTGAACCCGGCGCCGGGCGGACCGCGCTCACCCACAGGAGTGTGAAACATGATCGACTCAGCGGGTTGACGACAATGGTCTTGGCAAGCCCGCGATAGAGGCTTAGTTTCAAGCCTCTACGGCCATCGTCTACGGGCGTAGAAGCTCTCTGACGTCCTGTCGAAGGAGCACCTCATGGCCAACGTCGTACGCGCCGCCCTGGTCCAGGCGACCTGGACCGGCGACACCGAATCCATGATCGCCAAACACGAGGAACACGCGCGCGAGGCGGCTCGCCGGGGCGCGAAGGTCATCGGATTCCAGGAAGTCTTCAACGCGCCCTACTTCTGCCAGGTGCAGGAGCCGGAGCACTACCGCTGGGCCGAACCCGTGCCGGACGGCCCGACCGTCCGCCGGATGCGGGACCTCGCCCGCGAGACCGGCATGGTGATCGTCGTGCCGGTCTTCGAAGTGGAGCAGTCCGGCTTCTACTACAACACCGCGGCCGTGATCGACTCCGACGGCAGCTACCTGGGCAAGTACCGCAAGCACCACATCCCCCAGGTGAAGGGCTTCTGGGAGAAGTACTACTTCAAACCCGGCAACCTCGGCTGGCCCGTCTTCGACACGGCGGTCGGCAGGGTCGGCGTCTACATCTGCTACGACCGGCACTTCCCGGAGGGCTGGCGCCAACTCGGCCTGAACGGCGCCCAGCTCGTCTTCAACCCCTCCGCCACCCACCGCGGCCTGTCCTCGCACCTGTGGCAGCTGGAGCAGCCCGCGGCGGCCGTCGCCAACGAGTACTTCATCGCCGCGATCAACCGCGTCGGCGTCGAGGAGTACGGCGACAACGACTTCTACGGCACCTCGTACTTCGTCGACCCCCGCGGGCAGTTCGTGGGCGACACCGCGAGTGACAAGACCGAGGAACTCCTCGTCCGGGACCTCGACTTCGACCTCATCGAGGACGTGCGGCAGCAGTGGGCGTTCTACCGCGACCGCCGCCCGGAGGCGTACGAGGGGCTGGTGCAGCCGTGACCGACCTGTACGCACGCCACCGGGCCGTCCTGCCCGACTGGCTCGCCCTCTACTACGCCGACCCCCTGGAGATCACCCACGGTGAGGGCCGCCACGTCTGGGACGCGGACGGCAACCGGTACCTCGACTTCTTCGGCGGCATCCTCACCACGATGACGGCGCACGCCCTGCCCGAGGTGACCAAGGCGGTCAGTGAGCAGGCCGGGCGGATCATCCACTCCTCGACGCTCTACCTGAACCGGCCGATGGTCGAACTCGCCGAGCGGGTCGCCCAGTTGTCCGGCATCCCGGACGCGCGGGTCTTCTTCACCACCTCGGGCACGGAGGCCAACGACACCGCCCTGCTGCTCGCCACCGCGTACCGGCGCAGCAACCAGATCCTGGCGATGCGCAACAGCTACCACGGGCGCTCGTTCAGCGCCGTCGGCATCACCGGGAACAAGGGCTGGTCGCCGACCTCGCTGTCGCCGCTCCAGACGCTGTACGTGCACGGCGGCGTCCGCACCCGCGGCCCGTACGCCCACCTGGGCGACGCCGAGTTCATCGCGGCCTGCGTCGCCGACCTGCGGGACCTGCTCGGGCACGTCCGTGCGCCCGCGGCCCTGATCGCCGAACCGGTCCAGGGCGTCGGCGGGTTCACGGCGCCGCCCGACGGGCTGTACGCGGCCTTCCGCGAGGTGCTGGCGGAGCACGGCGTCCTGTGGATCGCCGACGAGGTGCAGACCGGCTGGGGCAGGACGGGTGAGCACTTCTGGGGCTGGCAGGCGCACGCCGCCGCGGGCCCGCCGGACATGCTCACCTTCGCCAAGGGCATCGGCAACGGCATGTCCATCGGCGGGGTCGTCGCCCGCGCCGAGATCATGAACTGCCTGGACTCCAACAGCATCTCGACCTTTGGCGGCTCCCCGGTCACCATGGCGGCGGGCCTCGCGAACCTGACGTACCTCCTCGAACACGACCTCCAGGGCAACGCCCGGCGGGTCGGCGGCCTGCTCATCGAGCGGCTGCGGGCCGTCGCCGCGCAGGTCCCGGAGGTGCGGGAGGTGCGCGGACGCGGGCTGATGATCGGCGTCGAACTGGTCAAGCCGGCCACGGGCGAGGCGAATCCGGACGCCGCCGCGGCGGTCCTGGAGGCGGCCCGCCGGGAGGGCCTGCTGATCGGCAAGGGCGGCGGGCACGACACGAGCGTGCTCCGCATCGCCCCGCCGATGTCGCTGACCGTCGCCGAGGCGGAGGAGGGCGCCGCGATCCTGGACCGGGCGCTGAGGAGCGTCCTGTAGCGGTCACCGGCCGTGGGAGGGCGGCCCTTCGGCGGCCTCGCTCGTCCGTCCGGCGGCCGGCGGCCACCGCGGCCGACGACAGCTTCGTCGGCGCGACCGACCGGGCGGGCGTCGAGGAGCAGGGGGCGACGCCATCTTGTGGGAGGTCGTCGCTCGTGGACCCGGAGGCACGGTGCGTCGGGGAGGTGGCGAGCGGCAGGTGAGCGGACTCGGTGTCCGTGGTCCCGGCCCAGCCCGGCGAGGTCCGGGACCGCCGGTGGTCACCCCGCTACCGGACGCCGCCACCGAAACCGGCCGCGACGACGCGTCCCACGGCGGCCCCGTCCGGCGAGGGCAGCGGCCCCGGCGGTGTCCCGCCCGGAAGCAGCGCCGGCCCCGGCGATCAACAGCAGCGGCACCGACCCGGTGCGCACGGACCCAGCGGTCCCGGCGCACCCGGGCCAACCGGAAGGAGAGGGAGCATGAGCCGTACCGTCATCCGCGGTGGCCTCGTCATCACGGCCTCCGACGAGATCCACGCCGACGTCCTGATCGAGGACGGCCGTATCGTCGCCCTGGCCGCCTCGGGCACCGCCGCCGCCGAGGCGTGGACGGCCGAGCGGCAGATCGACGCCACGGGGAAGTACGTGATCCCGGGCGGCGTCGACGCCCACACCCACATGGAACTGCCCTTCGGCGGCACGTTCGCCTCCGACTCCTTCGAGACCGGCACCCGGGCCGCCGCCTGGGGCGGCACCACCACCATCATCGACTTCGCCGTGCAGAGCCCAGGCCACTCGCTGCGCGAGGGCCTGGACGCCTGGAACGCCAAGGCCGACGGCCGGTGCGCCGTCGACTACGGCTTCCACATGATCGTCTCCGACGTGAACCAGGACACGCTCAAGGAGATGGACCTGCTGGTCGAGGAGGGCGTCACCTCCTTCAAGCAGTTCATGGCCTACCCCGGCGTCTTCTACAGCGACGACGGCCAGATCCTGCGCGCCATGCAGCGCTCCGCCGAGAACGGCGGCCTGATCATGATGCACGCCGAGAACGGCATCGCGATCGACGTCCTCGTGGAACAGGCGCTGGCCCGCGGCGAGACCGACCCGCGCCACCACGGCGAGGTCCGCAAGGCCCTGCTGGAGGCCGAGGCCACCCACCGCGCCATCAAGCTGGCGCAGGTCGCCGGCGCCCCGCTGTACGTCGTCCACGTCTCCGCGCAGGAGGCGGTCGCCGAACTGGCCCGCGCGCGTGACGAGGGCCTGAACGTGTTCGGCGAGACCTGCCCGCAGTACCTGTTCCTGTCCACCGACAACCTCGCGGAGCCCGGCTTCGAGGGCGCCAAATACGTCTGCTCCACCCCGCTGCGGCCCAGGGAGCACCAGGCCGCCCTGTGGCGGGGACTGCGCACGAACGACCTCCAGGTGGTCTCCACCGACCACTGCCCGTTCTGCTTCACCGGCCAGAAGGACCTCGGCCGCGGTGACTTCTCGAAGATCCCCAACGGGCTGCCGGGGGTGGAGAACCGGATGGACCTGCTGCACCAGGCCGTCGTCGACGGGCACATCTCGCGCCGCCGCTGGATCGAGATCGCCTGCGCGACCCCGGCCAGGATGTTCGGCCTGTACCCCAAGAAGGGCACGATCGCCCCGGGCGCCGACGCCGACGTCGTCATCTACGACCCGCACGCCGAGCAGGTCATGTCCGTCGAGACGCACCACATGAACGTCGACTACTCGGCCTACGAGGGCAAGCACGTCACCGGCCGGGTGGAGACGGTGCTCTCGCGCGGCGAACTCGTCATCACCGAGCGGGAGTTCACCGGACGTGCCGGACACGGCGTCTACACCCCCCGCTCCACCTGTCAGTACCTGAACTAGGAGCGGCCACATGGACTTCGGACTCGTCCTGCAGACCGACCCGCCCGCCTCCCGGGTGGTCAGCCTCATGAAGCGGGCCGAGCGCAACGGCTTCAGCCACGGCTGGACCTTCGACTCGGCCGTGCTGTGGCAGGAACCCTTCGTCATCTACAGCCAGATCCTCGCGAACACCGACCGGCTCAAGGTCGGCCCGATGGTCACCAACCCGGGCACCCGCACGTGGGAGGTCACCGCCTCCACGTTCGCCACCCTCAACGACATGTACGGCAACCGCACGGTGTGCGGCATCGGCCGCGGCGACTCGGCGATGCGCGTCGCCGGACGCAAGCCGAACACCCTCGCCCGTATCAGCGGGGCGATGAAGGTCATCCGCGCCCTCGGCCGGGGCGACGAGGCCGACCTCGGCGGCACGGTCGTCCGGTTCCCGTGGGTGCGGCCCGGCGCCGAACTGCCCGTGTGGATGGCCGCGTACGGCCCCAAGGCCCTGAAGATGACGGGAGAGGAGGCCGACGGGTTCATCCTCCAGCTCGCCGACCTCTATCTCGCCGAGTACATGGTCAAGACCGTGAAGCAGGCCGCCGCCGACGCCGGACGCGACCCCGCCGAGGTGACGATCTGCGTCGCCGCGCCCGCGTACGTCACCGAGGACGACTCCCCGCAGGCCCTCGCCCACGCGCGGGAGCAGTGCCGGTGGTTCGGCGGCATGGTCGGCAACCACGTCGCCGACCTGGTCTCCCGATACGGCGACCACTCGGGCCTGATCCCGGAGGAACTGACCGCCTACATCAAGGCCCGCGAGGGCTACGACTACGCGCACCACGGGCGCAGCGGCAACCCCGACACCGCGTTCGTGCCCGACGAGATCGTCGACCGGTTCTGCCTGATCGGGCCGGTCGAGCGGCACATCGAGAAGCTGGGCGCCCTGCGCGACCTGGGCGTCGACCAGTTCGCCCTGTACGACATGCACGACGCGCAGGAAGCCGTCATCGACACCTACGGCACGAAGGTCATCCCCGCCGTCAACGGCCGCTAGACAGACGCCAGTTGCCAGTGCCCGGACGCCGGCCGGCGTCCGCACGGCAGCGGCGACGACCGGGCTGTCGAGCCCTCACCCCGAACTCCCCCTTCCCGCCGTCCCGGGAAGGGGGCCAGCGCGCTCCCCGCGCACCCCCGAGCCCGCACCCGCACGGCCTTTCCCGACACTCCTCACTGATGGGCCTGCTCATGACCGAAACCGTTCCCACCGACAGCCCGCCACCCGCCCAGATCACCCTCCCCGACGGCCGGGTGGCGATCGCGCCGGGCGCCCCCCGGCCGACCGGCCCCTACGCCAACGAGGACCTCCTGCCGGTCCCGATCGAGAAGCGCACCTGGACCACGTACAACTTCTCGGCGCTCTGGGTCGGCATGGCCCACAACACCGCCTCCTGGACCCTCGCCTCCGGGCTGATAGCCGTCGGCATGGACTGGAAGCAGGCCGTCCTCACGATCGCCCTGGCCAACCTGATCGTGCTGGTGCCGATGCTGCTCACCGGCCACGCCGGACCCAAGTACGGCATACCCTTCCCGGTCTTCGCCCGCGCCTCCTTCGGCATCCGGGGTGCCAACCTGCCCGCCGTCGTACGGGCGTTGGTCGCCTGCGGCTGGTTCGGCATCCAGACCTGGATCGGCGGCGAGGCGATCTACTTCCTCGCCGGCAAGCTCTTCGGCGACGGCTGGGCGGACGCGTCGCGGATCGGCGGTCACCCCTGGACGATGTGGCTGTCCTTCGCCGTCTTCTGGGTGCTCCAGATCGCCATCATCCTCCGCGGCATGGAGACGATCCGCCGCTTCGAGAACTGGGCCGCGCCCTTCGTCCTCGTCGGCGCCGGGGCGATGCTGTGGTGGATGAGCAGCAAGGCCGGCGGCTTCGGCCCGCTGCTCGACCAGCCGTCCCGGCTCGGCTGGGGCCCGGACTTCTGGAAGCTGTTCGCACCCGCCCTGATGGGCATGATCGGCTTTTGGTCGACGCTGTCGCTGAACATCCCGGACTTCACCCGCTACGGCAGGAGCCAGCGCGCCCAGACCCTCGGGCAGGCGCTCGGACTGCCCACCACCATGACGCTGTTCGCGTTCCTCTCCGTCATGGTCACCTCCGGTTCGCAGGCCGTGTACGGCGAGGCGGTGTGGGACCCGGTCCAGCTCGCCGCGAAGACCGACAACGTCTTCGGTCTCCTCTTCGCGCTCGTCACCGTGCTCGTCGCGACCCTGTCCGTGAACGTCGCGGCCAACCTCGTCTCCCCGGCCTTCGACTTCTCCAACATCGCGCCCCGCAGGATCAGTTTCCGCTCCGGGGCCCTCCTCACCTGCGTGCTCGGCGTGCTGATCTTCCCGTGGAAGCTGTACGCCGACCCGCAGGGCTACATCTTCACCTGGCTCGGTCTCGTCGGCGGTCTGCTGGGCACGGTCGCCGGCATCCTCATCGCCGACTACTGGATCCTGCGCCGCACGGGACTCGACCTCGCCGACCTGTACCGCGAGGGCGGCCGCTACTGGTACGACGCCGGCTGGAACTGGCGGGCGGTCGTCGCCTTCGTCACCGGCGGTGTCCTCGCCGTCGGCGGTGCAGACTTCCATCCGCTGATCGACGGCCGGCCCGTTCCGGCGCTGGAGCCGCTGGCGGACTACGGCTGGGCGGTGGGCCTCGGTACGTCGATGGTGCTGTACCTGGTGCTGATGCGGCTGCGGGGACGGGAGCCCGGGAACGCCTGACCGTCGGCGGTGGGCCGCGCGGGAGCCCGCTCCCGGGTGCGTCGTCCGGATCGGCGAACCCGTACGACAGCCCTAGCGAGCGGCCTTCAGCGCGGCCACCGCCTCCTTCGCGGCCTTGATGGCGCCCTTGTTGATCACATCGGTGGAGGGCGCCTTCTTCGTCTCGAAGTCGCTGCCGTTGTACGTGACGATCACCAGGGCGTTGGACGCGCGGACGACCACCACGCCCTCCCGGGTCTGCTGCTTGTCCTTGGTGGTGAGGTCGACGACGGAGTAGGCCGTGTCGCCGAGTCCGGGAACCGCCCCGCCGCCGCTCTTCTCCGTCGTGCGCTGCTCGTACGCGTTCTCGGCCACCTGGTCCGACTTCTTGATCTCGAAGGAGATGTCGAGCCAGCGGTAGTCGAACTCCTTCAGCGCGTTCCAGGAGCAGGTGCGGCGCACGGACTTGTCCGTCGAGGCGATCTCCTGGCCCGCCGTCTTGGCGCCCGGCACCAGGGACTTGACGGTCTTCACGCTCACGCCCCGGCACGGTTCGGGCGTCGTGGTGTACGTCCTGGCGGCGGCCGAGGCGGAGGCCGAGGGCGCGGACGCCGTGCCGGTTCCGGTCTTCTGCGCCGGCTTGTGGTCGGCCGTCGGCGTCGCGGCCAGCGGGCCGGACGTCAGGGCCCAGCCCGCCGAGGCGAGCACGGCGACGGGCAGCAGACGCGCGGTCAGGGCGAGCGGCAGAGGAAGAGAACGCACGGCGCACTTCTCGTGGGGGACGGTGCGGAAGGAGTCCGCACTGCGGACGGGACGACAGTGTCACATGAGTCCCTGTGAGGCGGAAGGGCGAACTCGCTCCGTGCCCGCGCGGTGACAGTGACTCCCTGGCGACGGTCCGTGGTCCACCGAGGTCGCACGGCCGGCCGCCCGTCCCGCCGTCCCCTGGGCGCGTGGAGCCGCCTGGCCGCCGTACGGGGCACACCGGCGCCGGCGTCACGCGGTCTCCTCCCGGAGGCGCGGCGGAAGCGCGCCCGGCGCGGTCGGCCGGAGGCGAACGCCGGTGGCCGACCCGCCTGCGGACCGGGGCCCGTGACGACGCGCGGGACCGGCGTCCGACGCCCGACCGTGACGGGATCGGTGGCGCGTGACCGAGCGGGCTGCGCCTGCCATGATCGGCGGGTGATCGCGATACGTGCGAGGTGGTCCCGCGGAGCGGCCGTCGTCTGTCTGCTGGTGCTGGGGGCGAGCGGCTGCGGACTCTCCGCCGAACTCGACCGGGAGCGCAACCCCGAGCGGAGCCCCACACCCACGCCGTCGGTGCCCTTCGAGGTACCGCCGGCGATGTCCGCCACCCCCGAGCGACCGCACGCCGTACCGGTGCAGCCGGACGCCGGCTGCCCGCGGTCCGGCGTCCGCTTCCGCACCGGGCCCGTGAACGCCGCCATGGGGCTGCGGGCCACCACCCTCACCCTCACCAACTGCGGCACGCGCCCGTACGCGTTGGACGGGTACCCCGTCGTCCGCGTCCTCGACGAGGAGGGCGCCCCGATGGCGGGCGTGCGCACCGTCGCGGGCACCGACGAGGTACCCATGGCACCGCGGGAGCCGGGCCCCCGGCCGCTCACCCTCGCCCCGGGCGAGAGCGCGGAGGCCGGCCTGTACTGGCGGATGGCGGCGGAGAAGAGCACGTATCTCCGCGTGGGCTCACGGCGGGACCGCGACCTCGTGACCATTCGTCCCGGTGACTACCTCGACATCGGACCGGTCAACGTCCTCGGTACGACACCCTGGGTCGCGTCGACGCCGTAGCGGCCCCGCGAGGGCGTCGCCCGGCCGCCGGACGGGCATGCCTGTGATCGTCCAACGCTTGCCCCGCAGCGAGGAGTTCGCCCGTGTTCACCACCCGACCCACCCTCCAGGGCACCTTCGGCATGGTGTCCTCCACGCACTGGCTCGCCTCGCAGTCGGCGATGGCCGTCCTGGAGGAGGGCGGGAACGCCTTCGACGCCGCGGTGGCCGCCGGTTTCGTCCTGCACGTCGTCGAACCGCACCTCAACGGCCCGGCGGGCGAGGTCCCCGTCGTCCTCGCCCCCGCGGGCGGCGAGGTGCGGGTGCTGTGCGGGCAGGGCGTCGCACCGGCCGGAGCGACGGTCGCCCACTACCGGTCCCTCGGCCTGGACCTCGTCCCCGGCACCGGCCCCCTCGCCGCCGCGGTGCCCGGCGCCTTCGACGCGTGGATGCTGCTCCTGCGCGATCACGGCACCCGCGCCCTCGCCGACGTCCTCAAGTACGCGATCGGCTACGCCGAGGACGGTCACCCGCCCGTCGAGCGGGTCACGGAGACCGTGGAGACGGTGCGCGGCCTCTTCGAGACGGAGTGGACGTCGTCCGCCGAGGTGTACCTGCCCGGCGGCCGTGCCCCGCGCCCCGGGGAGCTGCTGCGCAACCCCGCCCTCGCGGCGACCTGGCGCCGGCTGCTCGCCGAGGTCGCGGACGCCGGGGACCGCGAGGCGCAGATCGAGGCCGCCCGCGGTGTGTGGCGCTCCGGGTTCATCGCCGAGGCACTGGTGCGCCAGTCGGAGCGGCCCACCCTGGACACCAGCGGTGAGCGCCACACCGGCACCCTGACCGCCGCCGACCTGGCCTCCTGGTCCGCGACCTACGAGGACCCGGCGACGTACGACTGGCGGGGCTGGACCCTGTGCAAGGCGGGCCCCTGGAGCCAGGGCCCGGTCATGCTCCAGCAGCTCGCCCTGCTGCCCGAGGAGCTGCCCGAGCCCGGGTCCGCCGACTACGTGCACCTCCTGGTCGAGGGCTGCAAGCTCGCGATGGCCGACCGGGAGGCCTGGTACGGCGACGCGGCCGAAGTGCCCCTGCGTGAACTGCTGTCGGAGCCGTACAACGCGTCGAGGCGCGCCCTCGTCGGCGACACGGCCTCCTGCGACCTGCGGCCCGGCAGCCCCGGGGGACGCGGCCCGCGGCTCAGCCGCCACGCGCTCGACGCGGCCGCCGGGGAGGCCGTCTTCGACCCGCTCGGCGTGCCGGGGGCCGGCGAGCCCACCGTCGCCGGGAGCCCGCTGTCCCCGGTGCCGGGGGAGCCGGACGTCGCGGCGGACGGGGGCACCCGCGGCGACACCTGCCACATCGACGTCGTGGACCGCTGGGGCAACATGGTGGCCGCCACCCCGAGCGGCGGCTGGCTCCAGTCCAACCCCGTCGTGCCGGAACTCGGCTTCCCGCTCGGCACCCGGCTCCAGATGACCTGGCTGGAGGAGGGGCTGCCGAACTCCCTCACCCCGGGCCGCCGGCCCCGTACCACCCTCACGCCCTCCCTCGCCCTGCGCGACGGCGTGCCCGTGATGGCGTTCGGCACCCCCGGCGGCGACCAGCAGGACCAGTGGCAGACGCACTTCTTCCTGGCCGTCGCCCTGCGCCCCGAGGTGCGCGGCGGCCTCGACCTCCAGGGCGCCGTGGACGCCCCGAACTGGCACACCGACAGCTTCCCCGGCTCCTTCTACCCCCGCGGCATGCGCCCCGGCAGTGTCACCGTCGAGTCCCGCACGGACCCGGAGGTCGTGGAGGAACTGCGGCGCCGGGGCCACGACGTGCTGGTGGGCGGGGCGTGGACCGAGGGGCGCCTGTGCGCGGTCGCCCGGGACCCGCGCACCGGCGTGCTGTCCGCGGCGGCGAACCCGCGGGGGATGCAGGGGTACGCCGTGGGCCGCTGAGCGGCGCACCCCCGACGGCCGTCCCCGCGGCCGGGCACCGGTGTTTCATGGCGATTCCACCCGGCGTACACCGGGCAGGACGGGATTGTCAGAGGTCCGTGCTGTCATGGAGGCATGATCGAAGAGTTTCTCGCACAGCGCGTGGCAGACGTCGAAGAGGCGGTCCGCAAGGCGGCCGCCGCCGAGATCATGCCGCGTTTCCGGCAGCTCGCAGCGCACGAGGTCGACCAGAAGACGGGCCCGCACGACCTGGTGACCGACGCCGACCGCAAGGCCGAGGAGTACCTGACGGGAGCGCTCACCGCGCTGCTGCCCGGCTCGGTCGTCGTCGGCGAGGAGGCGGTGCACGCCAACCCGGCGACGTACGAGGCCATACGCGGCGACGCCCCGGTCTGGATCGTCGACCCGGTCGACGGCACCCGGCAGTTCGTGCACGGGGACCCCGGGTTCTGCACGCTGGTCGCGCTCGCACTGGACGGAGTCGTGCACGCCTCCTGGACGTTCGCCCCCGTCCGCGAGGAGTTCGCCACCGCGGTCCGCGGACGGGGTGCCGTGCTCGACGGCACGCCGCTGCGCTCCGGCTCGCCCGCTCCCGGCAGCGACCTGCGCGTCGCCATGTCCCACCCCGACTACACCACCGACGAGCAGAAGCGCGCCCTGCTCGGTCTGCGCGCCGAGGGCGTCCGCCCGCGCCCCTGCGGCTCCGCCGGACTGGAGTATCTCGCCATCGCCCGGGGCGAGTTGGACGCCACCGCCTTCAGCTGGGAGGCCGCGTGGGATCACGCGGCCGGCCTGCTGCTGGTCGAGGAGGCGGGCGGCGCCCATCTGACGTTCGCGAGAGAACCGTTCCGCGTCACCGGCGGGAACGCCCTTCCCTTCACGGCCGCCCGGGACGCCGCCACGGCGCACCGCGTGGTGGACCTGCTGGAGCGCGGCGCCTGACCGCGCCGCCACGGATGCGCCGCGCCGCGAGTACGTCTCGTCGCGGGCCGTGGGCGGGGCGGGCAGCGTGAGCCGGTGCGACGCCTCGGCCGTGGACCCGTCCGGACCGGCGGGAGGCCGCGTCCGCGGAACGCCTGGACCATCGCGAGGTCTTGCCCGAGACGTGCCTGGACTGTCTGCGACGGCTCGTTCGCAGGTGCGCTTGAACCATCGGGACGTCTTGCCCGCGGGACGCTCGGACCGTTGCGGCGCGAGCCGGTGAGCGCCCGCCCCGTCGGGGCCGGCGAGCCCCGGCATATCCTGATCCTCAGTGGCCATCGGCTGACAAAGGAGTCCGAAGGTGCCGTCGATGCTCGATGCCGTCGTGGTGGGTGCGGGACCGAACGGACTGACGGCTGCCGTGGAGCTGGCCCGCCGTGGTTTCTCGGTGGCGGTGTTCGAGGCGCACGGCACCGTGGGCGGTGGCGCCCGCACCGAGGAGCTGACCCTCCCCGGATTCCGGCACGACCCGTGCTCCGCCGCGCACCCCCTGGGGATCAACTCGCCCGCGTTCCGCGCGATGCCCCTGAAGCGGTACGGGCTGGAGTGGCTGCACGCCGAGCTGCCGATGGCGCACCCGTTCCCCGACGGCACGGCCGCGGTGCTGTCCCGTTCGGTCGCGGAGACGGCCGCCTCCTTCGGCCCGCGTGACGCCGGCGCCTACCGCAGACTGGTCGAGCCCTTCCTGCCCCGATGGGACACGCTGGCCCGGGACTTCATGTCCCTGCCGCTCACCTCGCTGCCCCGCGACCCGGTCACCCTCGCCCGCTTCGGCCTGGCCGGACTGCCCCCGTCGACGTGGCTGATGCGCCGCTTCCGCGACGAGCGGGCCCAGGCGCTCTTCGCCGGCCTGGTGGCCCACGTCATCGCCCCGCTCAGCGGCATCGGCACCGGCGCCGTGGGCCTCGTCTTCGCCCTCGCCGCGCACGCCCGCGGCTGGCCGGTGGCCCGCGGCGGCTCGCAGTCCCTGTCAGACGCGCTCGCCGCCTACCTGAAGGACCTCGGTGGCGTCGTCCACACGGACTACGAGGTCAAGCACTTCGACGACCTCCCGCCCGCCCGGGCCTACGTCTTCGACACCTCACCGGCCGCCCTGGCCCGGATCGCCGGATTCGGCCGCCACTACGACGGCTACCGGTACGGAGCGGGAGTCTTCAAGATCGACTACGCGCTGGACGGGCCCGTGCCCTGGACGGCGGACGAGGCGCGCCGGGCGGGGACCGTGCAGGTCGGCGCGAGCCGCGCCGAGATCGGCACCGCCCTGCACGCGGCCTCCCGCGCGGGCCGGGCACCCGACGTGCCCTTCCTGATCACCGTGCAGCCCAGCGTCGCCGACCCGTCCCGCGCACCCGACGGCAAGCACGTCTTCTGGGCGTACGGCCACGTCCCGAACGGCTGGAGCGGCGACCTCACCGACGCCGTCGAGCGCCAGCTGGAGCGTTTCGCGCCCGGCTTCCGCGACCGCGTCCTCGCCCGCGCGACCGCCGGCCCGCCCCAGCTCGCCGCCCGGAACGCCAACTACGTGGGCGGTGACATCGCCTGTGGCGCGGCGGCCGGCATCCAGCTCCTGCTGCGACCGAGGCCCACCCTGTTCCCGTACGGCACCCCGCACCCGGCCGTCTTCATCTGCTCGTCGGCCACCCCGCCCGGACCCGGCGTGCACGGCATGTCGGGGCACAACGCGGCCAAGGCCGTCTGGAGGAGGCTGCGCAGCTCGTGACCACCCTCACGCTCGTCCAGGGCGACATCACCCGCCAGAGCGTCGACGCCGTCGTGAACGCGGCCAACTCCTCGCTGCTCGGCGGGGGAGGCGTCGACGGCGCCATCCACCGGCGCGGCGGCCCCGCGATCCTCGCCGACTGCCGCCGGCTCCGCGCCTCGCACTACGGCAAGGGCCTGCCCACCGGCCGGGCCGTCGCCACCACGGCGGGCGAGCTGGACGCGCGCTGGGTGATCCACACGGTGGGCCCGGTGTGGTCGGCCGACGAGGACCGCGGTGAGCTGCTCGCCTCCTGCTACCGCGAGTCCCTGCGGATCGCCGCCGAGCTGGGCGCGCGGACCGTGGCCTTCCCGGCGATCTCCACGGGCATCTTCGGCTGGCCGATGGACGACGGCGCGCGGATCGCCGTCGAGACCGTCCGCGAGGCCGCGGCCGAGTCCGTCGAGGAGGTGCGGTTCGTGCTGTTCGACGAGCGCGCCTACGCGGCTTTCGCCGACCGGCTGGACTGAGGCGGGGCGGGCGGGACTGGGCGGAACTCGATGCGGGTGCCCGGCTTGACCGGCCGGTCACAGGCCGCAGGCCGCCGGTGGCGGGTGCGCGGGCTCGGCGTACGTGCCCGGGGCGGCTGCGCGGGCTCGGAGTACGTGCCCGGCGGCTCCGGACGCCCGCTAGTCGGCTGCCGAGTCGCTGATCCCGAGTCGCAGGTGCTCGACGTGGTAGACGGCCTGGTCGAGGAGCTCGGCGACGTGGTGGTCGTGCAGCGCGTAGACGACCGAGCGTCCGTTGCGCTCGCCGACGACCAGGCCCAGATTGCGCAGCAGCCGCAGCTGGTGCGAGCACGCCGACTGTTCCATGCCCACCTCGGCGGCCAACTCCGTGGCGGGCAGCGGTCCTTCGCGCAACCGCGCCAGGATGAGCAGCCGGGAGGGCGTGGACAGGGCCTGGAGGGTGGTCGCCACCTTCGCGGCGTTGGCCGCGTCGAGACGTACGCGCCCACTGGCGTCCTGCGCGGCGGTGACGGCTCCATGACCCATGCCGGTCATCCTACTCGGCACGTCGTAAGACATGAATGTCTCTTCATGTGTCTCTTCCCGGGTGGGACGGGATGGAGCGGGGTGCGGGTGGAGCCCTCACCGGTGAGGGGGTCGGGTGCGGGCGGGATGCCGCGGATGTGCCCCGGCATCCCACTGCCGGCTGAATTCCCGCTCGGGTCTGTTCCCCGCCCCTACCGGAACGGGCCCGGCTCCCAGAAGGCACATGTCGGATTCTCGCGAGCCCTCGCACCGGCGGTGCCGGATCCTTGAGGCATGCGGAATGGGATGCACATCGACACCGAGGGCTGCGTGCGCGCCGTCCAGTCCAAGGACGCGCGCTTCGACGGCTGGTTCTTCACGGCCGTCCTGACCACCCGGATCTACTGCCGGCCCAGCTGTCCGGTGGTGCCGCCCAAGCCGGAGAACATGACGTTCCACCCGAGCGCGGCCGCCTGCCAGCAGGCCGGGTTCCGCGCCTGCAAGCGGTGCCGCCCGGACACCAGCCCCGGCTCGCCGGAGTGGAACCAGCGCGCCGACCTCGTCGCCCGCGCCATGCGCCTGATCGGCGACGGGATCGTGGACCGCGAGGGCGTGCCCGGTCTCGCCGCCCGCCTCGGCTACAGCACCCGCCAGGTCGAACGCCAGCTCCTCGCCGAACTGGGCGCCGGGCCCCTCGCGCTCGCCCGGGCCCAGCGCGCCCAGACCGCCCGGCTGCTCATCGAGACGACCACGCTGCCCATGGCCGAGGTCGCCTTCGCGGCCGGTTTCGCCTCCATCCGCACCTTCAACGACACCGTGCGCGAGGTCTTCGCGCTGTCCCCGAGCGAGCTGCGCACCCGGGTCCCGCGGAAGGCGGCGCCCGCACCCGGCGCGCTGAGCCTGCGCCTGCCCTTCCGCGCCCCGCTGAACCCCGACAACCTCTTCGGGCACCTCGCGGCGACCGCGGTGCCCGGGGTGGAGGAGTGGCGCGACGGAGCCTACCGGCGCACACTGCGCCTGCCCTACGGACACGGTGTCGCCGCGCTCACCCCCGAGCCCGACCACATCGGCTGCCGCCTCACCCTCAGCGACCTGCGGGACCTGCCCGTCGCCATCAGCCGCTGCCGCCGCCTGCTCGACCTGGACGCCGATCCGGTGGCCGTCGACGACCAGCTGCGCACCGATCCGCTGCTCGCCCCGCTCGTCGACAAGGCCCCCGGCCGCCGGGTCCCGCGCACGGTCGACGAGGCCGAGTTCGCCGTACGGGCCGTGCTCGGGCAGCAGGTCTCCACGGCCGCCGCCCGCACCCACGCGGCCCGCCTGGTCCGCGCGCACGGCGAACCGGTGGACGACCCGGAAGGCGGCCTGACCCACCTCTTCCCGACACCCGAGGCGCTCGCCGCGGTCGACCCCGACTCACTCGCGATGCCCCGCACCCGCCGCACCACGCTCACCACCCTGGTCCGTCAACTCGCCGACGGAGAACTGCAACTGGGCGTCGAGAGCGACTGGGAGGAGAGCCGCGCCCGGCTCCTGGCGCTGCCCGGCTTCGGCCCCTGGACCGTCGACGTCATCGCCATGCGCGCCCTCGGCGACCCGGACGCCTTCCTCCCCACCGATCTGGGGATCCGGAAGGCGGCGAAAGAGCTGGGCCTGCCGGCCACGCCGTCCGCGCTCACCGCACGCGCCGCCGCTTGGCGTCCGTGGCGGGCCTACGCCGTGCAGTACCTGTGGGCGACCGACAGCCACCCCATCAACTTCCTTCCGGTATGAGCGACTTGACGACACGGACGACCCTGAGGACCCGACTGTGAAACAGCACACCGTCATCGACAGCCCCTACGGCCCCCTCACCCTCGTCGCCACCGACGGGGTCCTGTCGGGCCTCTACATGGTGGGCCAGCGCCACCGTCCGCCCGAGGAGCACTTCGGCGACCCCGACGACACGCCGTTCGGCGAGACGCGGGAGCAGCTGGCGGCCTACTTCGCGGGCGAGTCGAAGGACTTCGACCTCCCGCTGCACCTCGACGGCACCCCGTTCCAGCGCAGGGTCTGGGAGCAACTGCGGCTGATCCCCTACGGCGAGACCCGCACGTACGGCCAACTGGCCGAGGTCCTGGGCAACTCGGGAGCCTCCCGGGCGGTCGGACTCGCCAACGGCAAGAACCCCGTCGGCATCATCGTGCCCTGCCACCGCGTGGTGGGCGCCGACGGCAGCCTCACCGGCTACGGCGGCGGCCTCGACCGCAAACGGCGTCTCCTCGACTTCGAACGCGGAGCCGCCCTCTTCGACTGACGCGCGTCCGCCTCCCGCCGGCCCGTCCGCCGGAGGTACGTGGGTGACTCACCGCCACGCCCGTTCCTCCACGGCAGGTGGGTGACTTACCGCCGCGCCCGCCCGCCGCCCGAGGCGCGTGGTGACTCACCGGAGACCGCGCAGCAGCTCGGGCAGGGCCGTGCCGATCGGCTCCCGTACGACCTGGTCGGCCCGGTCGTCGTACGGGGTCGGTTCGGCGTTGACGACGACGAGCCGGGCGCCCCGGTCGGCGGCGACACCGGCGAGGCCCGCCGCGGGATGCACCTGGAGGGTGGTGCCGACCGCGATGAACACCTGGCACGCCTTGGTGACGGCCAGCGCTTCACCCAGGACCACCGGGTCGAGATGCTCGCCGAACATGACGGTCGCCGGTTTGAGGATGCTGCCGCAGCGCAGGCACGGCGGGTCGTCGTCACCGGCGTCGAGACGCGCGAGGGCCTCCTCCATCGGGCCGCGCATGTGGCACCCCGTGCACACGAACTCCCGTGCCGTGCCGTGCAGTTCCAGGACCTTGCGGGCGGGCATCCCGGCGAGCTGGTGCAGCCCGTCCACGTTCTGCGTGATCACCCGCACCGGCACCCCGGACCGCTCCAGTTCGGCCACGGCCCGGTGCGCCGCGTTCGGCTCGGCCCCCAGGGCCCCCGTCTCGCGCCGCATCCGCCAGGAGCGCCGCCGGATCTCCGGGTCGCCCATGTAGTACTCGTACGTGACCAGCTTCTCGGCGTCGGGATCCCGCCGCCACAGCCCGTCGGGCCCCCGGTAGTCCGGGATGCCCGAGTCCGTGGAGATCCCCGCACCGCTCAGGATCGCGACAAGAGGCTTGTTCATGCTGCCGAGGGTAGGAGCCCGGCCCGGGTGCGGCGAACGAATATGTCCCGGGGCGGCGGGGCCGGGCGGTCGGCCGGTGTCGCCGCCCCTGCATCCGACCGCCGTCAGCTCACCCCGCAAGCGCCCGCCGTCAGCTCACCCCGCAAGCGCCCGGCGTCAGCCACCGGGTGTCCGCCCGCCCCTCAGCCCACTGACATCCGCTCCCCGGTCAGCCACCCGAGCATCCGCCCGCCGCCGGCTCACCCGGCATCCGCCCGCCGTCAGCGCACCCGGTGGCCGTTCTCCAGTTCCGCCGTGCCCGTGCCTTCCGCCAGGGTGTCGAGGGCGGCCAGTACGCGGCGGCCCAGGGCGCCCGGCAGGTGGTCGGTCAGGTCCTCGCGGGGGACCAGGCGCCAGGACAGGAGTTCCGCCTCCTGGAGCCGGATCGCCGCGAAGTCGTCCGCGCCGAGGACCCCGCCGTCGTACAGGTACGCCACCAGCGGCGGCCTGTCCGTCCCCGGCACCCAGTCGACCGCGAGCAGCCGTCCCAGGCTCACGTCGAGCCCGATCTCCTCGGCCGTCTCGCGGCGCGCCCCCTGCCGCGGGGTCTCGCCGTCGTCCGACTCGACGGTGCCGCCGGGCAGGGCCCAGCCCTCCCGGTAGTTCGGCTCGACGAGCAGTACGCGTCCCCCGGCGTCCCGGAAGAGCGCGGCCGCCCCGACGATGACGCGGGGCAGACCGGCGATGTACGTGGCGAAGTCCGCGGCGGTCTGTGAAGAGGTCATCCGGAAAGGGTAGCCGCCGGTGCCGGACCGCCCCCGGACCCTGACCGGCCCGTCCCGCGCCGGTCAGGGTCCCTTCTCCTCCTGCTCCGCCTTCGCCGCCAGCCGCACCGTCCGCTCGGCCAGCTCGCTGATCCGCACCCCGTCGAAGCCGAACACCGCGCTGCGCACCGTGTCCTCCAGAGGGTCCCGCCACTGAGCCGGGATCGCCGCCGCCCCGCACAGGACGCCCGCGACCGAGCCCGCCGTCGCGCCGTTCGAGTCGGTGTCCAGGCCGCCGCGGACGGTCAGCGTCACGGTGCGGGTGAAGTCGCCGTCGCCGTACAGGAGCCCGGCGGTCAGCACGGCGGCGTTCGGGACGGTGTGGATCCAGCCGAGCCCGGCGGTCTCCTCGGCCAGCGTGAGCAGCGTGTCCTCCCAGCTCAGCCGCGTCTCGTGCAGCGTCATCACCCGGCGTACGGTCCGGGACAGGCGGCTGCCGGCCGGGATCACCGTCAGCGCCGTGTCGAGGGCGTGCCGCACCCCGGGCGCCGTGAACGCCGCCGAGATCAGTGCCGCCGCCCACATCGCCCCGTACACCCCATTCCCGGTGTGCGACAGGACGGCGTCCCGGCGGGCCAGCGAGGCCGCGCGCCGGGGCCGGCCCGGGTGGGTCCAGCCGTGGACGTCGGCGCGGATGAGGGCGCCGATCCACTCCTGGTACGGGTTGTCGTAGGTCGCCGTCAGCGGCGGCTTGAGGCCGTTGGCGAGGTTCCGGTAGGCCGCCCGCTCCGCGGTGAACGTCTGGAGGAACGGCAGCCGCAGCAGCCACAGGTCGCCGACCTGCTCGGTGCTGAACCCGAAGCCGTACGTCTCCAGCAGGTCCAGGCCGAGGATCGCGTAGTCCACGTCGTCGTCGCGGCAGCTGCCGTGGATCCGGCCCCGGACGCACTGCCGCCACTCGGGCCGCAGCGCGAGAGCGGTGCCCTCGTCGGCGGGCTCGGGAAGGTAGTCGGTGAGCGGCAGGGCGCCCGCCTGCCGCAGATAGCGGTCGATGCGTTCGCGCGTCCAGTGGTCGCCCTGCTCGACCGGCTTGCCGAGCATGTTGCCCGCGATCCGGCCCAGCCAGCCCCCGAGGACGCGGTCGTCGAGGTCGTTGCCCACAGGCGTCATAGCTCCGGTGTACCCGCTGAGGGGCCGCGCCGCGCGGGTTCCGAGGGGCGGCCCGTCAGCGGGTACATGACGGGGCACCCCTCCTGCGGTTAAGGTCGCAGCGGCGCGACTGCCTTGACGTGAGCAAGGCGCGAAAGCAAGGGGAATGCAAGGTGGCGGACGCTGTGAATCGGACTCCGCGGGCGGCGCGCGTGCTCATCGCCGCGGACAAGTTCAAGGGATCGCTGACGGCCGTGCAGGTCGCGGAGCGGGTGACGGCCGGGCTCCACCGGGTCGCCCCGCACGCGGAAATCGAGGCGCTGCCCGTGGCCGACGGCGGCGACGGCACCGTGGACGCGGCGGTCGCGGCCGGGTTCGAGCGCCGTACGGTCCGGGTCGCCGGGCCGCTGGGCGACGAGGTCGAGGCGGCGTTCGCGCTGCGCGGGGACACGGCCGTCGTGGAGATGGCGGAGGCGAGCGGCCTCCAGCGGCTGCCCGCGGGCGTCTTCGCGCCGCTCACCGCCTCGACGTACGGATCGGGCGAGCTGCTGCGCGCGGCCCTGGACGCGGGAGCGCGGACCATCGTGTTCGGTGTGGGCGGCAGCGCCACCACCGACGGCGGCGCCGGCATGCTGTCCGCCCTCGGTGCCCGCTTCCTGGACGCCGACGGCGAGCCCGTCGCCCCCGGCGGCGGCTCCCTGGCCGGCCTGGCGACCGCCGACCTGTCGGACCTCGACCCGCGGATCTCCGCGGTCGACCTCGTCCTGGCCAGCGACGTGGACAACCCGCTCACCGGCCCCAAGGGCGCGCCCGCCGTGTACGGGCCCCAGAAGGGCGCGAGCACCGACGACGTGGCGGCCCTGGACGCCGCTCTCGCCCACTTCGCCACCGTGCTCGAGAAGTCGGTCGGCACCGAGGCGGCCGAGTACGCCCAGGCGCCCGGCGCCGGCGCGGCGGGCGGCATCGGCTACGGGGCCCTGGTCCTGGGCGCCCGGTTCCGCCCCGGCATCGAGGTCATGCTCGACGTCCTCGGCTTCGCGCCCGCCCTGGAGCGCGCCACGCTGGTGATCACCGGCGAGGGGTCCCTGGACGAGCAGACCCTGCACGGCAAGGCACCGGCGGGCGTCGCCACGGCGGCCCGGGCGGCGGGCAAGGAGGTCGTCGCGGTCTGCGGCCGGCTGGCCCTTCCCCCGGAGGCGCTCGGCAAGGCGGGCATCCGCCGCGCGTACGCCCTCACCGAGGTCGAGCCCGACATCAGCAAGTGCATCGCGGACGCGGGCCCCATCCTGGAGCGGGTCGCCGAGAACATCGGACGGGACTTCCTGATCTGACGCCTGCCGCCCGGCCGGACCGACCCGAGCGTCTGCCTCCCCGGCTGGGGGGGAACAGGCCCCGCCCCTCCCGCCCCGCGGGGAACAGGCACGCACACCGGTCCGTCCGGCCGAGACGCCGGGCGGTCACGTCCGAGCGGGGGTGCGGGCCGCATGCAGCGACCCGCGCGGAGGCGGAGGACGGCCGGCGCGTGCCCTGAGCGGGAGGGCCGCCGCCAGGCACGGCCGCACCTCCGCGGCCTCCGCGGCCTCCGCGGCCTCCGCGGGGAACCGCCACCGCCCGGCACCCTCACCCTCGCACCCCGGCACCGCCACCGGCCTCCGCGTGGGAGGGCTGCTGTCCGGCGCCACCGCACCCCACGCCCCGGTGGGGGAGGCCGCCGCCCGGCCGTTCACCGGCCTCGGCGGCCTCGGACCGAGGGCCACCGCCCGGCGCCCCCGGACTCCCGCGGCCTTCCGCACGGGAGGGCCGCCGCCCGGCGCTTCCGGACCCCATGGCCCCGGCGCGGGAGGGCCACCGCCCCGCACCCCGGCAACTCCACCGGCCTCCGCGTGGGAGGGCTGCTGTCCGGCGCCACCGCACCCCACGCCCCCGCTGGGGGAGGCCGCCGCCCGGCACTTCACCGGCCTCGGCGGCCTCGGACCGAGGGCCACCGCCCGGCGCCCCCGGACTCCCGCGGCGCTCCGCACGGGAGGGCCGCCGCCCGGCGCTTCCGGACCTCCATGGCCCCGGCGCGAGAGGGCCACCGCCCCGCACCCCGGCAACTCCACGGGCCCCGTGCAGGAGGGCCGATCGCCACACCGCGCACCCCGCCCGGGAGGCCGCGCCGCCTCCCGTCTCACCCCCGCGCCCCCGACAACCGGTACGCGTCCAGGGCCAGGGTCATTTCGATCAGGTCGCGGGGCCGGGCCAGTGAGCGGTCGGTCAGTTGCTCCAGGCGGCGCAGGCGGTTGAAGACCGTGTTGCGGTGGCAGTACAGGCGGCCCGCGGCCCGCCCGGCCGACCCCTCGCAGGCCAGCCACACGTCCAGCGTCTCCAGCAGTACCGCCCGGTCAGCCGGCTCCAGGGTGAGCAGCTCGCCGAAGACGTCGGAGACCAGCCGCCCCGCCAGCTCCGGCTGGCTCACCACGAGCGCGGTCGGCATCCGCTGGTCCAGCCGTACGACCTCGCTCGCGTCCGGCGGGCACGTCCGCAGCGCCAGTTCCGCCAGGCGCCGGGCCCGGCCCAGTTCGGCGAGGCCCGCCACGACGGGACTGATCCCGCCGGGCCCGGCACAGCGCCCCGCGAGCACCCGCGCCACCCCGTCCAGATCCTGCCCCGGCCCCAGCGCGACCACGCCGACCTCGCAGTCCGCCCGCATCCGCCAGACGAACCGGAAGCCCGCGCCCTGCACCGGGCGGTGGAAGGCCTCCCGGCCGTCCCGCCGCTCCGACCGCAGCACCACCACGGCATAGGGCCCCCGCTCCGGCAGATCGAGGCCGGCCGCCGCCCGCGCCGCGAGCCCCGGGGCCTCCTGGCCCTCCAGCAGCGCGTCGAGCAGGGCCTGCAACTGCTCGTCGGTACGCCGCCGCAGCTCCATCTCCGTCGCCCGGTACGCCTCCGAGGCCGCCGCTGCCTGCGCGTCCACCGCCGACCACACCATGGTCGCCGACCGCATCAGCGCCCCGAGCCGCTCCGGCTCCTTGCCCGTGACGCCCTCCAGCAACGCGTCCCACACCAGATAGCCCGCGCTGCGGTAGGAGTGCACCAGCAGCTCCAGCGGCAGCCCCTGCTGGGCGCGCCGCCGCCCCGCGTCCTCCGCGTACTCCAGGTCGCGGCGCGGGGAGGCCCGCGGCGCGGAGATCGTCTCGATCCCGATCCGCATCGCCTCCTCCGCCTCCCGCCACTGCTGGTCGTAGGCGAGCACCTGCCCGTAGACGGGGGAGTGCTCCGCGAGTTGCCGCACGTGCTCGTCGACCAGCTCCGGCAGCCGTTCCAGCAGCGCGGTGCAGGCCGCCGCGAGCAGTTTCCAGTCATGACCGGTACGCCTTCTGCGCGCTCCCATGGCCGCAGCTTGCCACCGCTGGGGCGCCCTCGGCAGGCCCCTGACACGCGGTGTTGTGCGCGCGCACAACGGGTGGCCGCGCTCACTGGTCACCCGCAGCGTTTCGCCACGGGGGCGTGGACGGGGAGCTTCGCCGGTGCTGGGGTGAGCGCCACCGAGCGAGGTCGGCGAGCGAGGACGACAGGAGGGAGAAGCCATGGACGGTTCCGGTCTGGTCGTACGGGACCTGTCGGTCGGATACGGCCCGGTGCGCGCACTGCGCCGGGTGTCCCTGGAGGTGCCCGAGGGCGCCGTGGTGACGGTGCTGGGCGGCAACGGAGCGGGCAAGTCGACGCTGTTGCGGGCGGTGTGCCGGACGCTGTCGTTCCACGGAGGGGCGGTGACCGAGGGCACGGTGACCCTCGGCGGCCGGCGCCTGGACGGCGTCTCGCCGGACCGGGTGGTGGCCGCGGGGGTGTCCCAGGTGCCCGAGGGACGGCGGGTGTTCGCCCGGATGACGGTCGCCGACAACCTGCGGGCCGGAGCGCTCGGCGCGACCGGCGGGCGCACGGACCGGGCCGCCGCCCTGCGCCGCGTCCACGAGCTCTTCCCGGTGCTCGCCGACCGCGCCCAGCAGCGCGCCGGGCTGCTGTCGGGCGGTGAGCAGCAGATGCTCGCCGTCGGCCGCGCGCTGATGGCGGCGCCCAGCGTGCTGCTCCTGGACGAGCCCTCGCTCGGTCTCGCCCCGCTGATGGCCGCCCGCATCGCGGACACCGTCCGTGAGATCAACGCCCAGGGCACCTCCGTGCTGCTGGTCGAACAGAACGCCGCGCTCGCGCTGCGCCTCGCCTCCCGCGCCTACGTCCTGGAGGTCGGCGAGGTCACCCTCTCCGGCCCCGCGGAAGAACTCGCCGCCTCCGACGAGGTGCGCCGGCGCTACCTGGGCGTGGTCGACGAGGACGCGGCCGCCGACGCCTCGCGGGCCGGCGGCGCGCCGCCGGCCCTGACCCGATGGAAGGGGTGACGCGCCGCGTGGACACCAAGACCGCCGCTGCCGCCGACACCGGTACCACCGACGTCCCCGCTCTGGAGGTGAGCGGGCTGACGGTGCGCTTCTCCGGGCTGCTCGCCCTGGACGACGTCAGCTTCACCGTCCGCCCCGGCACCGTGCACGCCCTCATCGGGCCGAACGGCGCGGGCAAGTCGACCTGCTTCAACGTCCTGTCCGGCGTCTACCGGGCCACCGCGGGCAGCGTCCGCTTCGGCGAGCACGAACTGACCGGGCTGCCGCCGCACCGCATCGCCGGACTCGGCGTGGCCCGCATCTTCCAGAACCTCGCCCTGCCGCCGCTCGCCACCGTCGAGGACAGCCTGCTGCTCGGCCGGCACCGGCTGACCACGTCCGGTTTCGTCGCCGCCGGGCTGCGCCTGCCGGCGGCGGCCCGCGAGGAGCGCCGGCACCGTGAACGCGTCCGGGAGATCGCCGACTTCGTCGGTCTCGGCGACTGCCTGGACCGCCCGGCCGGCTCCCTGCCGTACGGGCAGCAGAAGCTCGCCGAACTGGCGCGGGCGCTGTGCATGGAGCCGCGGCTGCTGCTCCTCGACGAACCGGTCGCCGGCATGACCGGCGACGAACGGCGCCGCACCGCCGCGGTGATCGCGGGTGTCCGCGACAGCCTCGGCATCTCGATCGTCCTGGTGGAACACGACATGGGGGTGGTGATGCGGCTCGCGGACGCGGTGACCGTACTCGACTTCGGGCGCCGGATCGCGGACGGCGCCCCCGCGGACGTCCAGAACGACCCGGCCGTGGTCCGCGCCTACCTTGGGGAGGAGACCGCTTCATGAGCACCTTCGCCGAACTCCTGCTCAACGGCGTCTCGATGGGCTCCGTCTACGCCCTCATCGCACTCGGCTTCGTGGTCATCTTCCGGGCCACCGAGGTCGTCAACTTCGCCCACGCCTCACTGCTGCTGGCGGGCGGCTACGTCACCGCCGTCCTCCACGACGACATCGGCTTCTGGCCCGCGCTGCTCGTGGGCATCCTGGGTGCCGCGCTGGTCGGCGCGGCGGTCGAGTTCCTGGTGATGCGCCGCTACCGGGGCTCCGACCACAGCGTCCTGGCGATCGTCACCATCGGCGTCGACATCCTGCTCACCACCGAGCTGACCCGCCGTATCGGCACCGACGTCCTCTCGCTCGGCGACCCCTGGGGCGACGCCGTCCTCAGCATCGGGCCGATCTCGCTCGCCCACACCAGGATCGCCGCGTTCGTCGCCGCCGCGCTGCTCATCACGGTGTTCCTGCTCGCCTTCCGCTACACCTCCTGGGGCGTGGCGATGCGGGCGGCGGCCGAGAGCTCCGAGACGGCCGCGCTGATGGGCGTACGGCTCGGCAGGGTCTCCCTGGGCGCCTGGGCCGTGGCGGGCGGTCTCGCGGCCGTGGCCGCGCTGTTCCTGACGGTCTTCCCGACCCCGGGTCTGGAACGCGCCACCTCGCTGGCCGCGCTGAAGGCCTTCCCGGCGGCGATCCTCGGCGGCCTGGACTCGACCACGGGGGCGCTGGTCGGCGGCCTGCTCGTCGGCATCACCGAGTCGCTGGCCACCGGCTACCAGAGCGATCTGACCTTCCTCGGCCGGGGCCTCGGCGACCTCGCCCCCTACCTGGTGATGGTCGCGATCCTCCTCGTCCGGCCCGCCGGACTGTTCGGCACGAAGGAGCTGGCCCGTGTCTGAGGTCCTCACCCGCACCGAGACGGCCCCGGTGCGCCGCCGTCCGGCCCGGCTCACCCGCCCGCGGCCCTACGTCCTGGCCGCCGGAGCGGTCCTGCTCCTGGCGTTCCCGTTCTACCTGGACCGCTTCTGGCTCCAGGCCGGGCTGTTCGCCATGGCCGCGGCGATCGGCGCCATCGGCATCAACCTGCTGACCGGCGCCACCGGCCAGCTGTCGATGGGCCACGCCTTCTTCCTCGCGATCGGCGCCTACGGCTACTGCGTGTTCGCCGGGGACGGCTCCGACGGGCTGACCGGGCTCGGTCTGCCGACCTGGCTGGCGGTGATCCTCGCCGTCCTGGTGTCGGGCGCGGCGGGCGGGCTGTTCAGCCCCATCGCGGGCCGGCTGCGCGGTGCCTACCTGGGCATCGCCACCCTCGCGCTGATCTTCATCGGCCAGCACGTGCTGTTCAACGCGAAGGACCTCACGGGCGGCTTCAACGGCCGGGACGTACCGGCCCTGAACCTGTTCGGCCTCACCTTCGACGACCAGGAGACCATGGTCGCCGCCGTGCCCTTCGGCTCGGCCGAGAAGCTCTGGTACTTCGGTCTCGTACTGCTGCTGGCCGGCGCGCTGTTCGCCCGAGGGGTCCTGCGGGGCCGCCCGGGGCGCGCCATGAACGCGATCCGGGACCACCGGATCGCGGCCGGGGTGATCGGCGTGCCGGTGGCCCGCTACCGCGCCGCCGTGTTCGTCCTGTCCTCGATGTACGCGGGCCTCGCCGGTGTGCTGCTGGCCCTGATCTTCCAGCGGACCGTGCCCGACTACTTCGGCATCACTCTCTCGCTCGAGTACCTCGCCATGATCGTCATCGGCGGGCTCGGCTCGGTCTCCGGGGCGGTGGTCGGCGCGGCGTTCGTCTCGCTGCTGCCGCAGCTGCTGACCCGGTACAGCGACGCACTCCCGCTGGTCTCCGCGCCGGGCATGGGCGGGATCACACCGGGCGAGGCGTCCCGGTACCTGTACGGCGCCGCCGTCGTGGCGGTGGTGCTCTTTCTGCCGGGCGGCCTGGTCAGGGTGGCCGCGCGGCGTCGCGTCAGGACGACTTCTGTGGAGGAACGATGACTACGGGTACCAATGGCAGGTCACGGGTGTACGCGACCCGGGCCGCCGCGGGCGCGCTGGCCGCGCTGATCGTGCTGTCGGGCTGCAGCTCCAAGGCCAAGGACGACGAGGGCGGCAAGGGGAACGCGAGCGGGGTGAAGACCGGCGAGGGCATCTCCGGCAAGACCATCACGCTGGGCGTCCTCACCGACATGACCGGCGTCTACGCCACCCTCGGCAAGAGCGTCACCCAGGCCCAGCAGCTGTACGTGAAGCAGCTCAACGCGGACGGCGGGGTCTGCGGCTACAAGGTCGACCTCACCATCCGCGACCACGGCTACGACCCGCAGAAGGCGGTCGCCGGCTACACCGAGCTGGAGCCGAAGGTGCTGGGCTTCGCCCAGTTCATCGGCTCCCCGTTCGTCGCCGCCGTCAAGAAGCGCATCGACGGCCAGGACAAGGGCCTGGTGCTCCCGCAGGCGTGGTCCAACTCGCTGCTCGGCAGCCCCTACATCCGGGTCATCGGCTCGACCTACGACGTCGAGACGATCAACGCCATCGACTTCCTGATGAAGGAGAAGGGCGTCAAGAAGGGCGACAAGATCGGTCACGTGTACTTCGAGGGCGACTACGGCGAGAGCGCCCTGGCCGGCGCCAAGCACATGGCGAAGGAGTCCGGTCTCAAGATCGTCGAGCAGAAGATCAAGCCGACCGACAACGACATGACCGCGCAGGTCGCCGCCCTGAAGAAGGCGGGCGTCAAGGGAATCGTGGTCAGCGCGGGCCCGCGGCAGGCGGCCTCGCTCGTGGGCGTCGCGGCGGCCGGCGGCTTCGGCGTCCCGGTGATCGGCAACAACTCGGCGTTCTCCCCGCAGCTGCTCGCCACCCAGGCGGGCCCGGCCCTGGAGAAGAACTACTACGTGGCCTCGCCGGCCCTGCCGATCGGTGGCGACACCCCGGCAGCCAAGAAGCTGGTGAAGGACTACAAGGCCGCCTACCCGAAGGACTCGCTCGACAACGGCGTGGTGGCCGGCTGGACCGCCGCGTCCGTGTTCGGCGAGGCGCTGAAGACGGCCTGCAAGAGCAAGGACCTCACCCGGGAGGGCGTCGACAAGGCCCTGCTGACCCTCGACAACGTCGACACGGGCTTCGGGATCTCGCAGAACTTCTCGGACCCGGCGGCACCGTCCTCCAAGGAGAGCGTCATCCTGCAGCCCGACAAGTCCGCGGTGGGAGGCACGAAGGTCGTGCGCGAGCCCGAGGCGGCCTCGGTGGCCGAGGGCTACACACCGGCCGGCTGACGCCCGCACCCCTCTGAAGCCGTGGGGCCCCGCACCGAGTCCGGTGCGGGGCCCCACGGCTGTGCGCGCGCCGGACGGCCGCGGGGGCCGACGCTCCGGGGCGACGGAATCGCCCCCGCCGCCCCGGATCGGCTGCCCGGACGGCCGTGGGGCAGGGCGGCCGCACCGCCCTTGCCGCCCCGGAACGGGACCGGATGACACGAGATCCCCGGGAAAGCCCTGTATGCCCCACTGGGCGCCCGGAAGGCCGGGAATGGCGCCGGGGGCCCGGAAAGGCCCGTGAGGGCGTCCTGAGCCGCTCCAGTGCACGCACAGAGGTCACCCTGTGGGCCGCGCAGATCGCTCGACGGAAGCGAATCGCGGAGCGACCTCACGACGGACCGGACGCGGCAAGGCGGGCGTCGGAGGCGGCGAGGCGGGCCCTGGACGGCGGCGGGGCGGGCGCGGTACGCGGCGAGGCGGGCCTGGACGGCGGGCGGAGGCGCAGGACGGGGCGGGGCGGGCGTCGTACGGCGGCGACGGGGGCGTCCGGCCGGGAAGGGCACGGCAAGGGCCCGGGACGGACGAAGGGCCCCGAACCGACCGGTTCGGGGCCCTTCGCTCACGTACAGGGGTTACGGCAGCTGCGCCGCGCGCGCCTCGCGCCGGTTGTCCCGGAAGGTGTTCACCCGTCGCGCCGTCGCGAAGAGGGGGATCACCGCGCCCAGGACCAGCTGGAGCGCACAGCCCGTCTGGAGCAGGAGCTGACCGCCGGGCGCCTCGAACGCCCAGGCCGCCAGCAGCCCCATCGCGGCGACGATCCAGGACAGCATTGCGACCGCCAGGGGACCGCGCGGCTTCGGGTACTCGACCCGGCTCACCATCAGCCAGGCCGTGCCGATGATCGCGAGGAGCGTGGCCACGAAGGGCAGCTCCAGGAGCACGATCGAGACCACCGTCAGCGCGCCGAAGGGGCTCGGCATGCCCTGGAACGTGCCGTCCTTGACCGTCACGCAGGAGAACCGCGCGAGTCTGAGGACGACCGCAAGCAGGACCACGATGGCGCCCACCGCGGCCACCCGCTGGTGCGCGTCGTCCGCGACCATCCCGTAGACCAGCACGAAGTACGCCGGGGCGAGGCCGAAGCTGATCAGGTCGGAGAGGTTGTCCAGCTCCGCGCCCATCGGGGACGAGCGCAGCTTGCGGGCGACCAGGCCGTCGAACAGGTCGAAGACGGCCGCGCAGAGCATCAGGATGACGGCCGTGGCGGCGCTGTGCCGCGCCATGCCCGTCTCCTGGCTGCCCGTGAGGTGCGGGATCAGGATGCCGGTGGTGGTGAAGTACACCGCCATGAAGCCGCACGTGGCGTTACCGAGGGTGAGCGTGTCCGCTATCGAGAGGCGGAGGGACAGCGGCATCTCCTCCGCGTCGTCCAGCTCGTCGGCCTCCGGCACCCAGCCGGCCTGTGTCTCGGGATCAATCACGGTCAATGCGAGTCACCCCAGCCACGGTCTTCTGACCGACCTCCACGTCCACCTCGACACCCTCGGGGAGATAGATGTCGACACGCGAGCCGAAGCGGATCAGGCCGATCCGCTCGCCCTGCTCGACCTTGGTGCCCTGCGGGATGTAGGGCACGATGCGGCGGGCCACGGCACCGGCGATCTGGATCATCTCGATGTCACCGAGTTCGGTGTCGAAGTGCCAGACGACGCGCTCGTTGTTCTCGCTCTCCTTGTTGAACGCCGGGACGAACCCGCCGGGGATGTGCTCCACGGACGTCACCGTGCCGGCCAGCGGCGCGCGGTTGACGTGGACGTTCAGCGGGCTCATGAAGATCGCGACGCGGGTGCGCCCGTCCTTCCACGGCATGATGCTCTGCACCACACCGTCGGCCGGCGAGATGACCCGGCCCTGGGTGATCTCGCGCTCGGGGTCGCGGAAGAACCACAGCATGCCCGCCGCGAGCGCGGTGACGGGTACGGCCACGGCCTTGGCGGCGCCGGAGCGGCGCGCGCGGGCCAGGCTGAGTGCTGCGGTGGCGACGGTCGGGAGAAGCCACGGCGATGCTCCGCGCGCGAGGCGTACGCCGACTCGGCTGTCGCGAGGTGCAGAGGTTTGGCTGTGGGGCATGGATGACCTTCGTAGCGGATGATGCCGCGCTGAACGGGGGACGGCGGCTTTCCCGGGATCGTACCGGTCGCGGGCCACAACTGGGCAAGCCAAGAAGCTGAGTCGGCGGCTGAAGAGTGTTGACGGGGTGTGATCTTCTTCTCGAAGAAAACACCCCGAATCAGGACATCTAGCCCTGCAGTCGATACTCTTCGAGCAACCGGCGCCCGATGATCATTTTCTGGATTTCGGCGGTACCCTCGCCGATCAGCAGCATGGGCGCCTCACGGTAGAGACGCTCGATCTCGTACTCCTTGGAGAAGCCGTAGCCGCCGTGGATCCGGAAGGCGTCTTCCACGACTTCCTTGCAGTATTCGGAGGCGAGGTACTTCGCCATCCCTGCTTCGAGGTCGTTTCGCTCACCGGAGTCCTTTTTGCGTGCTGCGTTCACCATCATGGCATGCGCGGCCTCGACCTTGGTAGCCATCTCGGCCAGCTTGAACTGGATCGCCTGGTGCTGGGCGATCTGCTTGCCGAAGGTGTGCCGCTGCTGCGCGTAGGAAACGCCCAGCTCGAAGGCGCGCTGGGCGACGCCGCAGCCACGGGCCGCCACGTTCACGCGGCCGACCTCCACGCCGTCCATCATTTGGTAAAACCCTCGGCCCGTGGTCCCGCCGAGCACCCGATTGGCCGGAATGCGCAGTCCGTCCATAATCAGCTCGGTGGTGTCGACGCCCTTGTACCCCATCTTGTCGATCTTCCCGGGGATGGTGAGACCGGGGCGGACCTCGCCGAAGCCGGGCTCCTTCTCCACCAGGAAGGTCGTCATCGACTTGTGGGGCGCGGTGCCCTCGGGGTGTCCTTCGTCACTCCGGACGAGAACGGCCACCAGAGTCGACGTGCCGCCGTTCGTCAGCCACATCTTCTGGCCGTTGAGGACGTACTCGTCGCCGTCCTTCACCGCCTTCGACGTGATGGCCGACACGTCCGAGCCGAGCGCCGGCTCCGACATGGAGAACGCGCCGCGCACCTCGCCCGCCGCCATGCGCGGCAGGAAGTGGTCCTTCTGCTCCTGCGTGCCGTGCTGCTTGAGCATGTACGCCACGATGAAGTGCGTGTTGATGATGCCGGACACCGACATCCAGCCGCGCGCGATCTCCTCCACGCACAGCGCGTAGGTGAGCAGCGACTCACCCAGACCCCCGTACTCCTCGGGGATCATGAGCCCGAAGAGGCCCAACTCCTTGAGACCGTCGACGATCGCCTGCGGGTACTCGTCGCGGTGCTCCAGCTCGGTCGCGACCGGGATGATCTCCTTGTCCACGAAGTCGCGGACGGTGGAGAGGATCTCCCGCTGGATGTCGGTGAGACCGGCGGTCTGGGCAAGTCGCGCCATGGCTACTTCTCCTGTGCCTTCAGCTCCGGGCGGCCGGGCTGCTCGCCGCCGCGCTCCTTGATGTACGTCTCGGTGGGGACCATCACCTTGCGGCGGAACACGCACACCAGCGTGCCGTCCTGCTTGTAGCCCTTGGTCTCGACGTACACGATCCCGCGGTCGGTCTTGGACCGCGACGGGGTCTTGTCGAGGACCGTCGTCTCGCCGTAGATCGTGTCGCCGTGGAAGGTCGGCGCCACGTGCTTGAGCGACTCGACCTCCAGGTTGGCGATCGCCTTGCCCGAGACGTCGGGGACCGACATGCCGAGCAGCAGCGAGTAGATGTAGTTCCCGACGACGACGTTCTTGCCGAAGTCGGTCGTGTGCTCCGCGTAGTTGCTGTCCATGTGGAGCGGGTGGTGGTTCATCGTCAGGAGACAGAAGAGGTGGTCGTCGTACTCCGTGACGGTCTTCCCGGGCCAGTGCTTGTAGACCGCGCCGACCTCGAACTCCTCGTAGGTGCGTCCGAACTGCATGCTGCTCAGGCCTCCGGGGCTTCGAACTTGCTGGTGCGCTGCATGCCGGCGGCCCGGCCCTTGCCCGAGATGACGAGCGCCATCTTGCGGCTGGCCTCGTCGATCATCTCGTCGCCGAGCATCGCGGAGCCCTTCTTGCCGCCCGCCTCGGACGTGTAGAAGTCGTAGGCGTCCAGGATCAGTTCGGCGTGGTCGTAGTCCTCCTGGGAGGGCGAGAAGATCTCGTTGGACGCCTCGACCTGGCCCGGGTGCAGCACCCACTTGCCGTCGAACCCGAGGGCCGCGGCGCGCTGGGCGACCTCGCGGTAGCCGTCGATGTTGCGGATCTGCAGGTAGGGGCCGTCGATCGCCTGGAGGTTGTTGGCGCGGGCGGCCATCAGGATCTTCATGAGGATGTAGTGGTAGGCGTCCGCCGGATAGCCGGGCGGCTGCTCGCCCACGACGAGCGACTTCATGTTGATCGACGCCATGAAGTCGGCCGGGCCGAAGATGATCGTCTCGACGCGCTGGGAGGCGGTCGCGATCTCGTTGACGTTGTTCAGGCCCTGGGCGTTCTCGATCTGCGCCTCGATGCCGATCTTGCCGACCTCGAAGCCCATCGTCTTCTCGATCTGCGTCAGGAGCAGGTCCAGCGCGACGATCTGCTGGGCGTCCTGGACCTTCGGCAGCATGATGCAGTCGAGGTTCGGGCCCGCGCCCTCGACGACCGTGACGACGTCGCGGTACGTCCACTCGGTGGTCCAGTCGTTCACGCGCACGACCCGCGTCTTGCCGGTCCAGTCGCCCTCGTTGAGGAACTTGACGATGGTGTGCCGCGCCTCGGGCTTGGCGAGCGGCGCGCACGCGTCCTCCAGGTCGAGGAAGACCTGGTCGGCCGGGAGGCCCTGGGCCTTCTCCAGGAAGCGCGGGTTCGAGCCGGGCACGGCCAGGCAGGAACGCCGCGGACGCAGGCGGTTCACCTGGGGAACGGGGCTGGTCATGCGGGGACCTCCAGGGGGTCGAGCTTGTTCGCTTTGCGGATCTCGTCGACGATACGGCCGATGATTCCGGTGATGTCGAAGTCCTTCGGGGTGAAGACGGCGGCCACTCCGGCGGCCCGCAGCTGTTCCGCGTCGGCGTTCGGGATGATCCCACCGGCGATCACCGGAATATCGGCAGCGCCCGCCTCGCGCAGCCGGTCCAGCACGTCCGGCACCAACTGGGCGTGCGAACCGGACAGGATGGACAGGCCGACGCCGTGCACGTCCTCCGCGAGGGCCGCGGCCACGATCTCCTCGGGCGTCAGCCTGATGCCCTGGTAGACCACCTCGAACCCGGCGTCGCGGGCCCGCACGGCGATCTGTTCGGCGCCGTTGGAGTGCCCGTCAAGGCCCGGCTTGCCCACCAGGAACCGCAGCTTGCCGACGCCCATGTCCCGCGCCGTCAGCTCCACCTTGCGGCGGACCAGCGCGAGCGCGGTGCCCTCCTCGGCGGCGACCGCGACGGGCGCGGAGGAGACGCCGGTGGGGGCGCGGAACTCGCCGAACACCTCGCGCAGGGCCCCGGCCCACTCACCGGTGGTGACGCCGGCGCGGGCGCACTCCAGGGTGGCCTCCATGAGGTTCTCGGTGCCCTTGGCGGCCTCCTTCAGCCGCTCCAGCGCCTTGCACGGACGCGGGTGGTTGAAGGGCGGCTGGTAGCGGTTGTCGCGCCAGTCCGTGAGCGCGGCCACCACACCGGCCTCGACGGCGGGGTCGACCGTCATGATCGCCGCGTCCAGGTCGGCGGTGAGCGGGTTGGGCTCGGTCGACTCGAAGACGTTGACGCCGACGATCTTCTCGGTGCCGCCCTCGATCCGGGCCCGTCGCTCGGCGTGCGAGGAGACGAGCTGCGACTTCAGGTAGCCCGACTCGACCGCGGCCATGGCGCCGCCCATCTCCTGGATGCGGTCGATCTCCGCGAAGGACTCCTCGACCAGCTCCGTCACCTTCGCCTCGATGACGTGCGAGCCCTCGAAGATGTCCTCGTACTCCAGCAGGTCGCTCTCGTGGGCCAGTACCTGCTGGATGCGCAGCGACCACTGCTGGTCCCAGGGCCGGGGCAGGCCCAGCGCCTCGTTCCACGCCGGGAGCTGCACGGCACGCGCGCGTGCGTCCTTGGAGAGCGTCACCGCCAGCATCTCCAGGACGATCCGCTGGACGTTGTTCTCCGGCTGCGCCTCGGTCAGACCGAGGGAGTTGACCTGGACGCCGTACCGGAAGCGGCGCTGCTTGGGGTCCTCGATGCCGTACCGCTCCCGCGTGATGCGGTCCCAGATCCGGCCGAACGCCCGCATCTTGCACATCTCCTCGATGAAGCGGACGCCCGCGTTCACGAAGAAGGAGATGCGGGCGACGACGTCACCGCGGCGCTCCTCGGGGATCTGGCCGGAGGCGAACACCGCGTCGAGCACGGCGATCGCGGTGGACATCGCGTAGGCGATCTCCTGGACCGGGGTGGCCCCCGCCTCCTGCAGGTGGTAGCTGCAGATGTTGATCGGGTTCCACTTCGGGATGTGGTTCACCGTGTAGGTGATCATGTCCGTCGTCAGGCGCAGCGACGGACCCGGCGGGAAGACGTGCGTCCCGCGCGACAGGTACTCCTTCACGATGTCGTTCTGGGTCGTCCCCTGGAGCTTGGTGATGTCCGCACCCTGCTCCTCCGCGACGACCTGATAGAGCGCCAGCAGCCACATGGCGGTGGCGTTGATGGTCATCGAGGTGTTCATCTGCTCCAGGGGGATGTCCTGGAACAGCCGGCGCATGTCACCGAGGTGCGAGACCGGCACCCCGACCCGGCCGACCTCGCCGCGGGCGAGGACGTGGTCCGGGTCGTAGCCGGTCTGGGTCGGCAGGTCGAACGCGACCGACAGACCGGTCTGCCCCTTGGCGAGGTTGCGCCGGTACAGCTCGTTGGACGCCTCGGCGGTGGAGTGACCGGCGTACGTGCGCATCAGCCACGGCCGGTCCTTCTGGCGCTCTGTCATCGGGGGACCTCAGACGTTCCGGAAGCGGTTGATGGCGTCGATGTGCTTCGCGCGCTTCTCCTCGTCGCGCACACCGAGGCCCTCGCGGGGGGCGAGCGCCAGCACACCGACCTTGCCCTGATGGAGGTTGCGGTGCACGTCGTACGCGGCCTGCCCGGTCTCCTCCAGGGAGTACACCTTCGACAGCGTCGGGTGGATCTTGCCCTTGGCGATGAGGCGGTTCGCCTCCCAGGCCTCGCGGTAGTTGGCGAAGTGCGAGCCGATGATCCGCTTCAGGGACATCCACAGGTAGCGGTTGTCGTACTCGTGCATGTAGCCCGAGGTGGAGGCACAGGTGGTGATGGTGCCGCCCTTGCGGGTGACGTAGACGCTCGCGCCGAAGGTCTCGCGGCCGGGGTGCTCGAAGACGATGTCGATGTCCTCGCCGCCGGTCAGCTCGCGGATGCGCTTGCCGAAGCGCTTCCACTCCTTCGGGTCCTGGGTGTGCTCGTCCTTCCAGAACTTGTAGCCCTCGGCGTTGCGGTCGATGATCGCCTCGGCGCCCATCGCGCGGCAGATGTCCGCCTTCTGCGGCGAGGAGACGACACAGATCGGGTTGGCGCCGCCGGCGAGCGCGAACTGGGTGGCGTACGAGCCGAGTCCGCCGCTCGCGCCCCAGATCAGGACGTTGTCGCCCTGCTTCATGCCGGCGCCGTTGCGGGAGACCAGCTGCCGGTAGGCGGTGGAGTTCACCAGGCCGGGGGAGGCCGCCTCCTCCCAGCTGAGGTGGTCGGGCTTCGGCATGAGCTGGTTGGACTTCACCAGCGCGATCTCGGCGAGGCCGCCGAAGTTCGTCTCGAAGCCCCAGATGCGCTGCTCGGGGTCGAGCATCGTGTCGTTGTGGCCGTCGGAGGACTCCAGCTCGACCGAGAGGCAGTGCGCGACGACCTCGTCACCGGGCTTCCAGGAGTTGACGCCCGGACCGGTCCGCAGGACGACGCCGGCGAGGTCGGAGCCGATGATGTGGTACGGCAGGTCGTGTCGCTTGCTGAGCTCGCTGAGCCTGCCGTAGCGCTCCAGGAAGCTGAACGTCGACACCGGCTCGAAGATCGAGGTCCACACCGAGTTGTAGTTGACCGAGGAGGCCATGACGGCCACCAGGGCCTCGCCCGGGCCGAGCTCCGGCACGGGCACGTCGTCCAGGTGGATCGACTTGCGGGGGTCCTTGTCGCGCGTGGCGAGCCCGGAGAACATCTCCGTCTCGTCCTTGTGCACGGTGATCGCGCGGTACGACTCGGGGAGCGGCAGAGCGGCGAAGTCGGCGGAAGTCGACTCCGGCGACTGGATCGCGTCCAGGATTTCCTTCACTGTGTTGCCTCCGGCGAATGGCGTCTTGAGGGGAGACGCTGGGGGTCACGTCGGTGCTGCTGCTGTGGATGTGAGGGTGCCGTCGGTTCGGCGTACGTGCTGCTGGCAGCGCTTTGTGGCGCAGAAGGTTGCCTGTGACGCAGGCGTCCGGGCGCGCTTGCCGGGGTACCTCCGAGCGGTGCCCGGAGGAGGCTTGCGGGGACAGCCGGCGTACGTGAGGTCTCTGCACGCCGGCCGCCCGGACAACTTCAACGTATGGCACGCCGTGTCACCTGACAAGGCACGGAGTGCCAGAAGTTGCGCTCAGGTGAAATCTTTACGTAACACCTGAGCGATGATCGATCAGGTTGGCCATGAAAATGGGTACGAAAACGCCGGACGGGCCCAAAGTGAGCCCGTCCGGCGCTGTGGAGGCGGGGCGGAGACGGAAGGCGCGCGAGCGCGCTACGACCGCTCCTTGAGTGCCTGCTCGATGGTGCGCATCACCTGGTCCAGCGGCGCGTCGACCCGGGCGACGGTCACCAGCACGTCGCCCTCGGTGAAGGAGGAGGCCGGCGCCGCCTGCGGGGCGGTCTCGCGGCCCGCCCCGATGCCCGAGCCGAACGTCTTGCGGACGATCGCGAAGGCGTGGTCCAGCTGGGCCTCCACGTCGCCCTGGCCGCCCGCCCGCAGCCACCGGCGCAGCACGTGGTTGTGCGCGGTGACCACGGCCGACGCCGCGACCTCCGCCAGCAGCGGATCGTCGTTGGCGTCGTCGTCGTGCGCGTGCTCGTCGAAGTGGCCGAGGAGGTACCGGGTGAACAGCCGCTCGTAGCGCGCCACGGAGGCGATCTCGGCCTCGCGCAGCGTCGGCACCTCACGCGTCAGCTTGTAGCGCGAGACGGAGATCTCGGGCCGCGCGGCGTACATCTTCATGACTTCCTTGATGCCGCGGCACACCGTGTCCAGCGGGTGCTCGTGGGCCGGTGCCGCGTTCAGCACCGCCTCCGCGCGGATCAGGGTGTCGTCGTGGTCCGGGAAGATCGCCTCTTCCTTGGAACGGAAGTGGCGGAAGAACGTACGCCGTGCCACCCCGGCCTGCGCCGCGATCTCGTCGACGGTCGTCGCCTCGTACCCCTTGGTGGCGAACAGCTCCATGGCCGCCGCCGCCAGTTCGCGGCGCATCTTGAGCCGTTGCGCGGCCGCGCGGCCGCCCGCGGCGCTCTCCGGCGCGTCGGGCGTGGCTGTCGTACGGGAGGACTTGGCGGGCTGGGACATGACCCGAACGTACTGCATCTGCGCAGGGGAGTGCGCCGATGCCGGGATCCCCCCGCCGTCCACGGGCAGGGGGCCTCCCGCCTGGCCGAGGAGCCCGCCCCAGTCGGCGGACTCCCCGTACCGGTCCTCGCGCGCCTCAGCGCCGGGCATATTCGCGGAAGCCGCGGCCCGTCTTGCGGCCGAGGCAGCCCGCGGCCACCAGGTGCTCCAGCAGCGGCGCCGGGGCCAGACCCGGGTCGCGGAACTCGCTGTGCAGGACCTTCTCGATGGCCAGGGACACGTCGAGCCCGACCACGTCGAGCAGTTCGAACGGGCCCATCGGGTAGCCGCCGCCGAGCTTCATCGCGGCGTCGATGTCGTCCAGCGTCGCGTAGTGCTCCTGGACCATCTTGATCGCGTTGTTCAGGTACGGGAAGAGCAGCGCGTTCACGATGAAACCGGCCCGGTCGCCGCAGTCCACCGGGTGCTTGCGGATCTTCGCGCAGACCTCCCGGACGGTCGCGTGCACGTCGTCCGCGGTCAGCACCGTGCGGACCACCTCGACGAGCTTCATGGCCGGGGCCGGGTTGAAGAAGTGCAGGCCGATCACGTCCTGCGGGCGCGAGGTGGCGCGGGCGCAGGCGACGACGGGCAGCGAGGAGGTCGTGGTGGCGAGCACCGCGCCCGGCTTGCAGACCTTGTCGAACGCGGCGAACAGCTGCTGCTTGACCTCCAGGTCCTCGGCGACGGCCTCGACGGCCAGGTCCACCTCGGCGAAGGCGTCGTACGAGCCGGCCGGGGTGATCCGGTCCAGGGCCCCCGCGGCGGCCTCGGCCGTCATCCGGCCCTTGTCGACGGAGCGCGCGAGCGACTTGCCGATCCGGGCCTTCGCGGCCTGCGCCTTCTCCTCGCTGCGGGCCGCCAGGACGACGTCGTACCCGGCCTTGGCGAAGACCTCCGCGATCCCCGAGGCCATGGTGCCCGAGCCCGCGACGCCGACCGAGCGCACGGCACGGCCCGCCGTCCCCGACTGCTCGGACCCCGGCGTGAGCGCGTCCGGCACGACCGTGGCGCTGCCGGGCGCCTCGTACGAGTAGAAGCCGCGCCCCGACTTGCGGCCGGTCAGGCCCGCCTCGCTGAGCTGCTTGAGAATCGGGGCCGGGGCGTGCAGCCGGTCGTGGGACTCCGTGTACATGGCCTCCAGGACCGTGCGGGCGGTGTCGATGCCGATCAGGTCGAGCAGCGCGAGCGGGCCCATGGGCAGCCCGCAGCCGAGCCGCATCGCCGCGTCGATGTCCTCGCGGGAGGCGTACTTCGCCTCGTACATCGAGGCCGCCTGGTTGAGGTAGCCGAACAGCAGGCCGTCCGCGACGAATCCGGGACGGTCGCCGACCGCGACGGGCTCCTTGCCGAGCTGGACGGCCAGGTCGGTGACGGCGGCCACGGCCTGCGGCGCCGTCAGCACCGAGGAGACCACCTCGACCAGCTTCATGGCCGGGGCCGGGTTGAAGAAGTGCAGGCCGAGCACGCGCTCCGGACGGGCCGAGTCGGCCGCCAGACGCGTCACCGACAGGGCGTTGGTGCCGGTCGCGAGGATGGTGTCCGGGCGCACCACGGCGTCCAGCGCCCGGAAGACCTGCTGCTTGATGTCGTACGACTCCGGGGTCACCTCGATGACCAGGTCGGCGTCGGCCGCCGCCTGGAGGTCGGTGAAGGTGCGGAAGCGGGTGAGGACGTCGCCGCGCTCCTGCTCCGTGAGGCGTCCGCGCTGCACGGCGCGGGCGGTGGAGGCTTCGAGCGCGGTGACGGCCTGGGCGGCCGCGGCCTCGCTGATGTCGATGCCGACGACCTCGCGGCCGGCCCGGGCGAGGACCTCGGCGATGCCGGTGCCCATCGTGCCGAGGCCGACGACGGCGACGGTCTTCAGCGGGGACAGAGGGGTGTCGGACAGGGGAGTGGCCATCGCGGGACTCCAGGAAGAGGGTGACGACTGGGGAGCACGCGGGTGCGCCGGTGAGGCGCACACGGTGCGAGGGATGCGGGTGTTGCCGGGCTGACGAGCGCACACGCCCGGTGCCGTCCAGGGGCCGATGCACGGGCGCCCCGAGAGCGGTGAAGGACCGACCGGCTCTGTCCCGGAGCCGGGTCGAACTGCGGTACCTGAGGTACCGAACCGACTGGCACTCGCGGCGGCTGCGTCACCAGGCCGCCGCAAGCAGAACGCGAGTGGGTAACTCGCTCGTCTGAGCTTAACCGGGCGGTAACGAGCGCGCCAGCCCTCAGTTTGTGATGTAGGTCCCGGTGTCCCGGGCGCCCCTCTAGGCTCGCCTTCATGGACGAGGAGTTGCGATCACTCACGGAGCGCTTACGGACCGAGGCGGGAGCCTCCACCGCGTACGACCGGCTGGCGACGACCGAGGACCTCGACGAACTGGCGGCGGCGCTGACCGAACCCGGACAGCCGCTCTGGGCGCGGGAGTTGGTGGCCTTCCGGCTCGGGACCGCCGGTGACCGGCGGGCCTTCGAGGCCCTCGTCCTGCTGCTCAACCACCGCGACCCCCAGCGCTGCGCGTCCGCCGCCCACGCGCTGGCCGCGCTCGGCGACCCGCGCACCGCCCGCGCCGCCGCCGCGCTCGCCACCAACGAACTGCGCGTCGCCTACGCGCTGCAACCGGTCCGGCTCCTGACGGCCCTGCGCGCGCCCGAGTCGGTGCCCGCCCTGATCACCACGCTGCGGCGCAGGCTGCGGCCCCACGACCCCTACCGCAGGGTCGCCCTCGCCTGCGTGGAGGGCCTCGGCACGCTCGGCGACGAGCGCGCCCGCCCGGTCCTCACCGACTGCCTGGCCCACCCGCCCCTGGCGGAGGCGGCCGTCCACGCGCTCGCGCGCCTGGACAAACGGTGACCGGGGCGGTCCGCCCGGAGCGACGGTGACCCGGCCGGCCCTCCCGCGGAACCGGTGACCTGTCCGGCCCGCCGGACCTCAGGACCCGGTGCCCCAATGGCTTCCGGTCATCTCCCGGAGGTCCGGGCCGCTCACTCGGCGAGCACCGCGTAGGCCTCGATCTCCATCAGGAACTCCGGGCGGACCAGTGCGGCGACCTGGACGGCCGACGCGGCCGGGAGACGGTCGGCCGGTATGTGGGCCTCGCGGGCCGCGCGGACGGCGGGCATGTGGGCCATGTCCGTGACGAAGTAGGTGAGTTTCACGACGTCGCCGAACGTGGCGCCGGCGGCGGCCAGGCAGCGGCGCAGGTTCTCGAAGACCTGGCGGGCCTGTGCGGCCGGATCGCCCGGGCCGACGAGCTCGCCGTCCTCGTCCAGGGGGAGCTGGCCCGAGACGGCCACGAATCGCCCCGTCCCCATGACGACATGCGTGTACGCGGCGGCGGGGGCGACCCCGGCGGGGGCGGGGATGCGCGTCGGCTCGGTCATGCGTCCATGGTGGACCACGGGTCGGACAACATCCCCGCCGGCCGGTGCCGTCGGGGGCGTTGCCCATGGTCGGCGGCACCGTTCCGGCGCCGCCGACACGTCGTCAGGGCCGGTCAGCCGCGGAAGCCGAGGAGCCCGTGCAGCGTCGAACCGCGCGAGGAGCCCTTCTTCTTGGCGCTCAGCGGCTCGGGGTCCGGGAGCGCCTTGCACACCGCGTCCGCCCCGCCGTCACCGCGCGGCACCTCGCCGCTCGTCAGATAGGCCGCCAAGTGCTTGTCCAGGCAGGCGTTCCCGCTCAGCGTGATGCCGTGGTTGCCGCCCTTCTCCTCGACCACCAGGCTGGAGCCGCGCAGTTGCTCGTGGACGGCGACCGCGCCCGGGTACGGAGTGGCCGCGTCGTCCGTCGCCTGGAAGAGCAGCGCCGGGGGCAGCTCGTCGTTCGAGACGTCCACGGGCCGCAGCCGCTCGACCGGCCAGAAGGCGCAGGGGCGCGTTGTACCAGGCGTTGCTCCACGCCATGAACGGCGCTTCCTCGTGCACCGCCCAGGTGTCCTTGCGCCACTGCTCCCAGTCCCGGGGCCAGCGCGCGTCACGGCACTGCACCGAGGTGTAGACGCTGTAGCCGTTGTCGCCCGCGGCGTCGACCGCGCCGAAGTTCTCGTACGCCTCGACCAGCGGGCCGGTGTCCTTGCGGTTCACGTAGGCGGCGAACGCCTCGGCCAGGTAGGGCCAGTAGCCGTTGAAGTACCCGCCGGGGATGTAGGTGTCCTCCAGTTCGGAGGCGCCGACCTTCTTCCGCGCGGGCTTCTTCGCCAAAGCCCCGCGCATGCCGTACCACTTGGCCTCCACCGCGGCGGGGTCGGTGCCGAGCCGGTAGCTCTTGTGGTGCCGGGCGACCCACTTCATGAACGCCATGTGCCGGTCGTTGAAGGCGTAGTCCTGCTGGACGTTGTCGTCGTACCAGACCCCGGTGGGATCGACGACGGAGTCCAGCACCAGGCGGCGCACCCGCTCCGGGTAGAGCCTCGCGTACACGGCGCCGAGGTAGGTTCCGTAGGAGTAGCCGAAGTAGTTGATCCGCTCGGCGCCCAGCGCCCGCCGCACGGCGTCCATGTCACGGACCGCGCTGACCGTGTCGATGTACGGCAGCACGTCCGCGTACTTGGTGCCGCAGCTCTCGGCGAACGCCCGCACCCGGTCGAGGTTCGCCTCCTCCACGGCGGGCGTGAGCGGCACGGTGTCGGGCCGCACCGGCGCGAAGTGCTTCGGCCGGCAGTTCAGGGCGGGCCTGCTCGCGCCGACCCCGCGCGGGTCGAAGCCGACGACGTCGTACTGCGCCGCCACCTTCTTCGGCAGCGTGGAGGCCACGAAGCCGGCCAGCTTGCGCCCGCTGCCGCCGGGGCCGCCCGGGTTCACCAGCAGGGGCCCCTGGTACGTCTTCGCGGTGTGCGGGACCCGCGACAGCGCGATCGTGATGCGCCGGCCGTGCGGGTTGGAGTGGTCCAGAAGCACCTTCAGGGACGCGCACTGGAGCGTCGGGTAGGCGCTGGTGCCGCACTTCTTCCAGGCGGGCCCCGCCGCGGCGGGCGGGGCGGACGCGGCGTCGGCGTCCGCGTCGGCGGGCACCGACGTGATCATCGTGGCCATTACGGCGGCGGCGCCGCACAGAGCGGCTGCGCGTTTCCTCATGGGGCCTCCCGGGACGGAGGAACTGAGCCGTGCACCTCACGGCCTCCGCCGTATCGTCCCGGAAAGGGCGCCCGGAAGAACGCGTTCTGCGCCGTCTTGACCCGATTGAGCAGCGGGATGCGCTCGGATGCCGCCGGGTCGCGCCCGCCGCCTCAGAGCAGCGTGAGCTGCGTCGGTACCGGCGCGGCCGGCACCGGCTCGGGGGCGGTGATCCTGCGTGCCGCGCCCGCGCGCGCGGGTCCGATGCCGTACTCCTGCGCCAGTTCGTGGACCTGGCGGGTGATCCGGCGCTGGTACCACTTCGGCGCGTAGGCACCCTCCGCGTACAGCCGTTCGTAGCGGCGCACCAGATGCGGGTGGTGGTGCCCGAGCCAGGCCATGAACCACTCCCGGGCGCCGGGCCGCAGATGCAGCACCAGGGGGGTCACCGAGGTGGCGCCGGAGGCGGCGATCGCCCGCACCGTGGCCCGGAGTTGGTCCGGACCGTCGCCGAGGAAGGGGATCACCGGGGCCATCAGGACCCCGCAGGCGATGCCGCGTTCGCCGAGGGCGCGCACCACGTCGAGGCGCCGCTCGGGAGCGGGTGTGCCGGGCTCGACGGTGCGCCACAGTTCGCGGTCGGTGAAGCCCACCGAGACGGAGATCCCGACGTCGGTGACCTCGGCCGCCTGCGTCAGCAGATCGAGGTCGCGCAGGATCAGCGTCCCTTTGGTGAGGATCGAGAAGGGGTTCGCGTGGTCGCGCAGGGCGGCGATGATGCCCGGCATCAGCCGGTAGCGGCCCTCGGCCCGCTGGTAGCAGTCCACGTTGGTGCCCATGGCGATGTGCTCGCCGTGCCAGCGCCGCGAGCCGAGCTGGCGGCGCAGCAGCTCGGGCGCGTTCACCTTGACCACGATCTGGGAGTCGAAGCCGAGGCCGGTGTCGAGGTCCAGATAGCTGTGCGTCTTGCGCGCGAAGCAGTACACACACGCGTGCGTGCAGCCGCGGTAGGGGTTGACGGTCCACTCGAAGGGCATGCGCGAGGCGCCCGGCACCCGGTTCACGATCGAGCGGGCCCGGATCTCGTGAAAGGTGATCCCCCGGAACTCCGGGCTGTCGAAGGTGCGGGTGGTCACCGCGTCCGCGCCGAACAGTGCGGCGTCCCGGGCGCGGTCCGCTTCGGGGTCCGCCGTGAGGTTCTCCCAGCGCATGAGTCCTCCTAGGTAGCACTGACCCCAGAATAGAACACATGTTCCCTTGATCGTGCGACCCGGTTTCCCGGCCCCCGCCCGGCCCCGATTTGGGCGGCCCGCCCGCCGGGTGGTTGGCTGACCGCACACCCCGTAAAACCAAGTGCTGGAGGAAGTCAATGGCGCAGGTCGAGGCCACCACGGAACGGGTCATCGCGGCGGATGCGGAGGCGGTCTTCGACGCCCTGGCCGACTACAGCGGCACGCGCCCGAAGCTGCTGCCCGAGCACTTCAGCGAGTACGAGGTGCGCGAGGGCGGCGACGGCGAGGGCACCCTCGTGCACTGGAAGCTCCAGGCCACCAGCAAGCGCGTCCGCGACTGCCTGCTCGAGGTCAGTGAGCCGACCGACGGCGAGCTGGTCGAGAAGGACCGCAACTCCTCGATGGTCACCACCTGGCGGGTCACCCCGGCCGGCGAGGGCCGGGCGCGCGTCGTCGTCACCTCCGTCTGGAACGGCGCCGGCGGCATCGGCGGCTTCTTCGAGCGGACCTTCGCGCCCAAGGGCCTCGCCCGGATCTACGACGCGGAGCTCGCCAACCTCGCCGCCGAGGTCGAGAAGTAGCCGGGAGCTGACTCGGAACTGATGTCGCGGGGCCCGGAGTTGACCGCTCGGGGCCCCGGCGGAACTCACCGTTTCGAGTGGTTTTCGGTACGGCTCTCCCGTACGCCGTAGGGCTCCGACCGGCGGTTACGTCCTCCGGGCCGGGGTGCGGGGCGACTCGTCGCGCTTGCTCCCAGTTGTCGCGTAATGCGAGAAATGGGCGGCGCAGGCGCGACGAGGGGAGCGGTACGTGGGTGGCACGACGCTGGTGAAGACCGAGCGGGAGACGGCTCCCGCCGTCGACGCGCCACCCCGGGAACCGGCACCCGGCACGCCGGACCTCAGCCCGCGCCGGGTGCGCCTGGTCTTCGTCGGGCTCATGCTCGCGCTGCTGCTCGCGGCGCTGGAGCAGATGATCGTGGCCACCGCCCTGCCGAAGATCGTCGGCGAGCTGCACGGCCTCGACAAGATGTCCTGGGCCATCACCGCCTACCTCCTCACCTCGACCGTCGGACTGCCCGTCTACGGCAAGCTCGGCGACCTCTTCGGCCGCAAGGGCGTCTTCCAGTTCGCCATCGTCGTCTTCGTCGTCGGCTCCGCGCTGGCCGGCCGGGCGCAGAGCATGGACCAGCTCATCGCCTTCCGCGCCGTGCAGGGCGTCGGGGCCGGCGGGCTCATGATCGGCGTGCAGGCGATCATCGCGGACATCGTGCCGCCGCGCCGGCGGGGCCGCTTCATGGGGCTGATCGGCGCCGCGTTCGGCCTCGCCTCGGTCGCCGGACCGCTGCTCGGCGGCTACTTCACCGACCACCTGTCCTGGCGGTGGTGCTTCTACATCAACGTGCCGTTCGGCCTGCTCACGCTGGCCGTCGTCACCGTCGTACTGAAGCTCCCGAAGCCCGCCGCCAGGGGACGCCTGGACGTCCTCGGCACGCTGCTGCTCGCCGCCGCCTCGACCTGCCTGGTCCTGCTGACCAGTTGGGGCGGCACCGAGTACGCCTGGGGCTCCCGCGTCATCCTCGGCCTCACCGCCGGAGCCGTCGCGGCGGCGGCGCTGTTCCTCGTCGCCGAGCGTCTCGCGCCCGAACCCCTCATCCCGCTGCGGCTGTTCAGGGACGCCGTCTTCAACGTCACCGCCCTCGTGGGGCTGGTCATCGGCATCGCGCTGTTCGGCGCGGCCAGTTACCTGCCGACCTACCTCCAGATGGTCGACGGCGCCACCGCCACCGAGTCCGGCCTGCTCATGCTGCCCATGATGGGCGGCATCGTCGGCGCCTCGGTGATCTCCGGGCAGCTCATCAGCCACACCGGCCGCTACAAGGTCTACCCCGTGCTGGGCGGCGCCCTCTCGGCCCTCGGCATGTGGCTGCTGTCGCGGCTGGAGGTGGACACGCCCCGGCTGCACTACAGCGTCTGGATGGCCGTGCTCGGCGCCGGGATCGGCATGGTGATGCCGGTCCTCGTGCTCGCCGTGCAGAACTCCGTGCGCCCCGCCGACCTCGGCACCGCCACCAGTGCCAACAACTACTTCCGGCAGATCGGCGGCAGCGTCGGCGCCGCCGTCTTCGGCACCCTCTTCGCGAACCGGCTCGCCGACGCGCTCGCCGAACGCCTTCCCGCGCGCGCGGACGGCCCGGACCCCGAGTCCATCACCCCGCAGCTCGTCCACGCGATGCCCCCCGCGCTGCGCGACGAGTACATCCGGGCGTACGCCGACGCGATGCCGCGGATCTTCCTCTACCTGGTGCCGGTGCTCGTCCTCGGCCTGCTGATCGCCTTCTTCCTCAAGGAGAAACCGCTGGTGTCGTACAACGCCCCCGCCGAGACCGCCCCCCTCGCCCAGGTCCCGCAGTCGCGCACCCACACCGCCGGGGTGCCGGTGTGCGGCACGGTGCAGCACCACGACGGCACCGTCGTGCCGCGGGCCGCCCTCACCCTCATCGACGTCGTGGGACGGCAGATCGGGCGGGGCGCCAGCGGCGAGGACGGGCGGTACGCGCTCTCCACGCCCGGCTCCGGCTCGTACGTCCTGATCGCCGCGGCCGGGGGCCACCAGCCGCAGGCGGTGTCGGTGACCGTCGGCGAGCGCCCGGTGGAGCTGGACGTGGTGCTCGGCGGCGCCGGTCGCCTGGCCGGCAGCGTGCTCACCGCCGACGGCACACCGGTGCGCGAGGCGACCGTCACGCTCACCAACGTCCAGGGCGAGGTGGTGGCCACCACCCGCAGCGGCCCCGAGGGCGGTTACCTCATCACCGAGCTGGTCGCCGGCGAGTACACCCTGGCCGCCGGCGCGCCCGCGTTCCGCCCGACCGCCCTGCCGGTCACCGTGCAGGCCGCCCGGGAGACCCGCCAGAACGTCGAACTCGCGGGCGGGGCCGTCCTGCGCGGGACCGTGCGGGCGGGCGGCGGACGGCCCGTCGAGGACGCGCGCGTCACGCTGCTCGACGCGGCGGGCAACGTCGTCGACACCCTCACCACCGGCGCCGACGGCACGTTCCGGTTCGTCGACCTGTCCTCGGGGGAGTACACGGTGATCGCGGCCGGGTACCCGCCGGTGGCCACGGTGCTCCGGATGGCGGGCGGCGGCAGCACCGAGCGGGACCTCCAACTGGGCCACGAGGACTGACCGTTGCGCGTCCCGGACGGCCCGCCCGCGCCGGAGCCGCCCCCGGCGCGGGCAATTCCGGAGTTGGCGCACATCCCGGCCGGTCGCCGCCGTACCGTGGTGAGGACGACGCAGATCTTGCGGATCCGTGGGGAGAAAGGGCCTGGCCATGGACCGTGGCACGGAAGTGGGCGCACATCCCGGTGCGGGAGCCCACGAGAGCCCCGCGGCGCGGTACGCCGCCGAGGGGCGCATCCCGCTGGCCGTGGTCGTCGTGGACCGCGACGGCCTGGTCTCGCACTGGAGCACGGGCGCGCGGCGCCTCTTCGGTGCCACCCGGGAGGAGGCGCTCGGCCGCCCCGCCGCCGACCTGCTCCCCGTCTCCGGCGCCCTCCCCGACGTCCTCGACGCCGAGCCGCTCACCGACGCCTACGGGCCCTACGAGACGTACGACGGACTGGGCCCCGACCTGGAGGCGTCCCTCGGCGGCCGCAGCTCCTACCCCGCGGCGGGGCGGGCCCGGCTCACCGGACCGGACCGGGGACGGCTCGACATCCTGTGGTGGGGCTACCCGCTGATCGGACCGGGCCCCGCCCGGCTCCTGGTGCTCGCGGCGGACGCCGAACGCCTGAAGGCCGAGCGGGGCTACGACGACGAGGTCGTCGAGCGCATCGCCCCCGGCTTCGCCCCGTACACCGAGCTCCCGGCCCCGGACGACCTCGCGAAGAGGCTGCCCGAGGTCCTGCCGAACATGGGGCCGGAGCTGAGCGGCCGCATCGTGGCGCAGGTCCTCGAACTCGGTTACCCCATCCTGGAGTTCAGCCAGTACGAGCGGGTGCCGGTGACCCCCGACTGGGGCGTGCCGCGCCGCGCGGGCAGGCAGTGGGCCGCCGCCGGGACCGAGACGCCGGGCCGGGTGCTCGTGCCCTCCGGGGCCGAGCACGACCTGGAGTACGCCGCCGTCCGCGAGCGGCTGGAGTTCCTGAACGAGGTGAGCACCGGCATCGGCTCCTCGCTCGACCTGGGCGAGACGATCCGCGAGGTCACCAGCGCCGCCGTGCCCCGCTTCGCGGACTTCGCCGGTACGCACCTGCGGGCGGCGGTCCTCGCCGGCGAGAGCTTCCCGGACGGCGCCCCGGACGTGACGACCGTGTGGCACCGGGTCTGGGTCGAGCACAACGACGAACCGGGCCGCTGGGACGACACCGTGCCGGTCGGCGAGGCCATCGCCTTCCCCGAGCACACGCCGTTCTTCCAGTGCATGAGCACCGGGGAGCCGGTGCTGATCCCGCGCATCGGCGAGGAGCTGGCCGACCGCATCTCGGGGCAGTTCGAGAAGCGCGACCTGCGGCCCCTCATCACCGGCCGCTCCCTGCTCGTCGTCCCGCTCAAGGCGCGCAACGTGGTTCTCGGGTTCATGGTGCTCATGCGCCGCGCGGACCGCGAGGTGTTCGACGACATGGACCGCACGACGGGCGCCGAACTCGCCGCCCGGGCCGGCCTCGTGCTCGACAACGCCCGCATGTACACCTACCAGGAGAACGTCGCCGACACGCTGCAGGACAGCATGCTGCCGCAGGTCTCGCCGCGCATGGCGGGCTGCGACGTCGCGACGCGCTACCTCCCGGGCACCCGCCTCGGCCGGGTCGGCGGCGACTGGTTCGACACCATCAAGCTGCCCGGCTCGCGCACCGCGCTGGTGGTCGGTGACGTCATGGGCCACGGCCTCAACTCGGCCGCGATGATGGGCCAGTTGCGCACCGCCGTGCAGACCATGGCCACCATGGGGACACCGCCCGCCCAACTGCTGCGCGGCCTGGACGACCTGGCGCGGCGGCTCGGCGAGAACTACCTCGCCACCTGCCTGTACGCGGTGTACGACCCGATCCGCGGGGAGCTGGAGCTCTCCAACGCCGGTCACATCCCGCCCGTCCTGGTGCGTGCCGAAAACGGCCGCAGCGAACTGCTGCACCTGCCGACCGGCGCGCCCGTCGGGGTCGGCGGGGTGCCCTTCGAGACCGCCGTCGTCCGGGTCTCGCCGGGGGACCGGCTCGTACTGTGCACGGACGGCCTGGTGGAGGTGCGGGGCGGCGACATCGGTGAGGGCCTCGCCGCGCTCTGCGAGTCGGCGGCCCATCCCGCCGCCTCGATGGACGACGCCTGCGACACCATCATCCGCGCGCTCAACACCCACGGCGGACGCAAGGACGACGTGGCGCTCCTCATGGCCCGGCTGAACGGCATCCCGGACGACCACGTCGCCGAGTGGCAGCTCCCGCGTGAGGCCCGCGAGGTGTCCCGGGCCCGGCGGCTCGTCCGTGAGCGGCTGGCGGAGTGGGGCCTCACCGACGCGATCGAGACCGCGGAACTGCTGGTCAGCGAGGTCGTCGGCAACGCCGTGCGGCACGGCGCGGGCGCCGAGGTCGGGCTGCGGCTGGTCCGCACCGACGCCCTGCTGTGCGAGGTCCTCGACGACGAGCCGGCGCTGCCCGAACTCCTGAGCGCGGGACCGGACGGCGAGCGCGGCCGGGGTCTCAGGGTGGTCAGCAGGCTCGCCCGGGAGTGGGGCACGAGCGCCTCAGGGCACCGCAAGACGGTCTGGTTCGAGCAGGCCCTCACACCCCGTCCGCGCCACCCCTGACACCTCGGGGCGCGCGCGAGGAGTCCGTGCGCGCCCAGGCGTGCGCGGGCTCGAATTTCCGGTGAAGGAACGGCACTTGCCCCTTGCCCCACGCCCGGCGGTCGCGATACTCCGATCATGACGCCGACCCTGGGGAGCACACATGAACGTCTCGGAGGACTACCGCAATGCCTGGGAGAGTTACTGGAGGGACACCTCCGACGCGCCGGGTGACGCGATCTGGGACGCCGACCCGGCACTGACCTCCGTGCCCCACAGCGCCCTGCTCCTGCCCCACGCCGACGCCACCCGCACCATCGTCGACCTCGGCTGCGGCAACGGCACCCAGACGCGCTACCTCGCCACCCGGTTCGCGCGCGCCCTCGGTGTCGACCTGTCCCACGCCGCCGTCGAGCACGCCCGGCGCGCGAGCCGGGACGACGACACCGGCGTCGAGTTCCAGCAGCTCGACCTGACCGACGGCGAGGCCGTACGCGCCCTGCACGCCCGCCTCGGCGACAGCCACGTCTACATGCGCGCCGTCATCCACCAGAGCGAACCCGGCGCCCGGGCCGCGGTGGCCGCCGCCGTCGCCGAGATCACCGGTGCCGAGGGGCGCGCCTTCGTGGTGGAACTGACGGCCGCTTCGCGCCAGGTGCTCCAGCGGGCCGCGTCCGGACCGGACGGGCCCCCGCCCAAGCTGCGCCGGGTCTTCCACCACGGGCTGAAGCCGGCCGACGCGGCCGACGACGAGGTCCCGAGGATGCTGCGGGAGGCCGGCCTGGAGATCCTCGCCGAGGGCGACACGACGCTGCCGCAGACGGAGTACATGGCGGACGGCACCCGCATCGACCTGCCCGCACGCTGGTTCGTCCTCGCCGGGCGCCGCGCCGACGGCTGAGGAAACGCCCGCGGGCGGCGGGGTGAGGAGCCGTCCGCGGGCGGACGGGTGAGGAGTTGTCCACAGGGCTGTCCGCCGCTCGGTGAAGGCGCGTACGGTTTCGAGGCATGAAGATCCTCATCAGCGCCGACATGGAGGGCGCCACGGGCGTGACCTGGCCGGCCGACGTGCTGCCGGGCACCCCGCAGTGGGAGCGCTGCCGCTCGATGTTCACCTCGGACGTCAACGCGGCGGTGCTCGGCTTCTTCGACGGCGGCGCCGACGAGGTCCTCGTCAACGAGGCCCACTGGACGATGCGGAACCTGCTCCTGGAGCGGCTGGACGAGCGGGCGCGGCTGCTCACCGGGCGGCACAAGTCGCTCTCCATGGTGGAAGGCGTCCAGCACGGCGACGTGGACGGCGTCGCCTTCGTCGGCTACCACGCCGGCGCCGGCATGGAAGGCGTCCTCGCGCACACCTACCTCGCCAACTCGGTCACCGGGGTCTGGGTGAACGGTGTCCGCGCCAGCGAGGGCCTGCTCAACGCCCACGTCGTCGCCGAGTTCGGGGTGCCGGTCGTCCTGGTCACCGGCGACGACGTGGCCTGCGAGGACGCCCTGGGCTACGCGCCGGGGGCGCTCAAGGTCGCCGTCAAGGACCACGTGTCGCGGTACGCGGCGGTGTGCCGGACCCCGGCGCGCACGGCGGCCGACATCCGCGCCGCGGCCAAGGAGGCGGCGGCGCTGGCCGTGCGGCACGCACCGGTCACCGGTGAGCCGTTCACCGTGGCGCTGGAGTTCGACGCCGAGCACCTGGCGATGGCCGCCACCGTCGTGCCCGGCGTGGCGCGCACCGGGGAGCGCAAGGTGGAGTACACCAGCGGGACGATGTACGAGGGCATCCGCACGTTCAAGGCGGTCACGACGATCGTGTCCGCCGCGGTGGAGGAGCAGTATGGCTGAGCACACGGCAGCGAGCGCGGCGCCGGAGCGGGCCGGTCAGGTCGACGGGCGCGCCCTCGACGAGGTCGTCCGCTTCACCTCCGAACTCATCCGCGTCGACACCACCAACCGCGGCGGCGGTGACTGCCGGGAGCGCCCCGCCGCCGAGTACGCCGCGGCCCTGCTGGCCGAAGCGGGCCTGGAACCGGCGCTCCTGGAGCGCGCCCCGGGCCGTACGAACGTCGTCGCCCGCATCGAGGGCACCGACCCCTCGGCGGACGCGCTCCTCGTGCACGGCCATCTGGACGTGGTGCCCGCACAGGCCGAGGACTGGAGCGTGCACCCGTTCTCGGGCGAGATCCGGGACGGAGTGGTCTGGGGCCGCGGTGCGGTCGACATGAAGAACATGGACGCGATGATCCTCGCGGTCGTCCGGCACTGGGCCCGGCACGGCGTACGGCCCCGGCGGGACCTGGTGATCGCGTTCACCGCGGACGAGGAGGCCAGCGCCGAGGACGGGTCGGGGTTCCTCGCCGACCGGCATCCGGAACTCTTCGAGGGCTGCACCGAGGGCGTCGGCGAGTCGGGGGCGTTCACCTTCCACGACGGCGCCGGCCGGCAGCTCTACCCGATCGCGGCGGGCGAGCGCGGCACCGGCTGGCTCAAGCTGACCGCCCGCGGCCGGGCCGGGCACGGCTCCAAGGTCAACGACAGCAACGCGGTCACCCGCCTGGCCGCCGCGATCACCCGCATCGGCGCCCACGAGTGGCCGGTGCGGCTCACCCCGACCGTCCGCGCGTCCCTGACCGAACTGGCGGCGCTCTACGGCATCGACACCGGCCTGGAGGACGTCGAAACCCTCCTGGAGAAGCTGGGCCCGGCCGCCGCCCTCGTCGAGGCGACCGTCCGCAACAGCGCCAACCCGACCATGCTGTCCGCGGGCTACAAGGTCAACGTCATCCCGGGGGAGGCGGTGGCCCATGTCGACGGCCGTTTTCTGCCAGGCGGCGAGGACGAGTTCCGCACGACCCTTGACCGGCTCACCGGACCCGACGTGGAGTGGGAGTTCCACCACCGCGAGGTGGCCCTCCAGGCACCGGTGGACTCGGCGACGTACGCGCGGATGCGGGCCGCCGTCGAGGAGTTCGCGCCCGAAGGACATGTGGTGCCGTACTGCATGTCGGGCGGCACGGACGCCAAGCAGTTCTCGCGCCTGGGGATCACGGGATACGGCTTCGCGCCGCTGAAGCTGCCGGAGGGTCTCGACTACCAGGCCCTCTTCCACGGCGTCGACGAACGTGTCCCGGTCGAGGCGCTGCACTTCGGCGTCCGCGTCCTCGACCGCTTTCTGCGAACGGCCTGACGAAGTGGGGGACATGGTGCAGACCCTGGCGTACGGAGCGTGGCCGTCGCCCATCGACGCGGCGCTCGCCGCCGCGCACGACGGGCGGCCCGAGTTCGTGGGTTTCGTCGGCGAGGAGGCCTGGTGGACCGAGCCACGGCCCGGCGAGGGCGGCCGGCGCACTCTCGTCCGCCGCGCGGCCGACGGCACGGAGCGCTCCGTGCTGCCCGCCCCGTGGAACGTGCGCAGCCGCGTCATCGAGTACGGCGGCCTCCCCTGGACCGGGATCATGCGCGCCGAGGGGCCTCTGGTGGTCTTCGTCGACTTCGCCGACCAGCGGCTCTACCGCTACGAGCCGGACACGCCGGGCAGCGAGCCGATGCCGCTGACGCCGGTGTCGTCGGTGGGCGGCGGACTGCGCTGGGCCGACCCTCAGGTGCGGCCCGAGCTGGGCGAGGTGTGGTGCGTCCTGGAGGAGTTCACCGGGGACGGGCCCGCGGACCTGCGCCGGCTGGTGGCCGCGGTGCCGCTGGACGGATCGGCCGCCGGGAACAGGGGCGCGGTGCGCGAACTCACCGACGACGCGCACCGGTTCGTCACCGGCCCCCGGCTCTCGCCCGACGGACGGCGCGCGGCCTGGCTCGCCTGGGACCACCCGCGGATGCCCTGGGACGGCACGGAGCTGATCGTCGCGGATGTCACCGGCGCCGGCACGCTGCACGGCGCCCGGACCGTCGCGGGCGGCCCCGAGGAGTCCGTCGCCCAGGCCGACTGGGCGGGTGACGGAAGCCTGCTGTTCTCCAGCGACCGCACCGGCTGGTGGAACCTGTACCGCGTCGGCCCCGACGGCGGGGAGAAGGCGCTGTGCCCCCGCGAGGAGGAGTTCGGCGGCCCGCTGTGGACGATCGGGCAGAGCTGGTTCGCGCCACTCGACAGCGGGCTGGTCGCCGTCGTGCACGGGCGCGGCGCCACCGCCCTCGGCATACTCGACCCGGAGACCGGCGAAGTGGTCGACGCGGCGGGCCCGTGGACCGAGTTCGCGCCGACGCTCGCGGCGCACGGCACCCGGGTCGTCGCCGTCGGGGCCAGTCCGCGCAGCGCCCACGAGGTCGTCGAGCTGGACGCCCGCACCGGCCGCGCCCGGGTGATCGGCGCCCCGCACGACGACCCGGTCGACCCGGCCTACTACCCCGAGCCCCAGATCCGCACCTTCACCGGTCCCGCCGGCCGTGAGATCCACGCGCACGTGTACCCGCCCCACAACCCCGGCCACGTGGCGCCCGGCGAGGAGCTGCCGCCGTACGTGGTGCGGGCGCACGGCGGCCCGACGAGCCGCGCACCGCTGGTCCTCGACCTGGAGATCGCCTACTTCACCTCGCGCGGCATCGGGGTCGCCGAGGTCGACTACGGGGGGTCCACCGGGTACGGGCGGGAGTACCGCAACCGGCTGCGCGAGCAGTGGGGCGTGGTCGACGTCGAGGACTGCGCGGCCGTCGCCCTCGCCCTCGCCGAGGAGGGCACCGCGGACCGCGCCCGGCTCGCCATCCGCGGCGGCAGCGCGGGCGGCTGGACGACGGCCGCCTCGCTGGCCTCCACCGACGTCTACGCCTGCGGCACGATCCTCTACCCGGTCCTCGACCTCGCGGCCTGGGGGGCGGGGGAGACCCACGACTTCGAGTCGCAGTACCTGGAGACGCTGGTCGGGCCGCTCGCCGAGGTGCCGGGCCGGTACGCCGAGCGGTCGCCCGCCGAGCACGCCGACCGCATCACCGCGCCCTTCCTGCTGCTCCAGGGCCTGGACGACGTCATCTGCCCGCCCGCCCAGTGCGAACGGTTCCTGGCCAGGCTGGAGGGGGAGGGCCGACGGGTCGCGCACGCCTACATCGCCTTCGAGGGAGAGGGCCACGGCTTCCGGCGCGCGGACACGACGGTGCGCGTCCTGGAGGCCGAACTCTCGCTGTACGCCCAGGTCTTCGGCCTGAACCCGCCGGGTGTCCCCATTTTGGAGCTGCTCAAGTGAAGCCCCTGACCCGTGCCGCACGCCTGGTCCCCGGGGCCCGGGTGGCCGTCGTCGCGCCCAGCGGCCCGGTCCCCGAGGAACGCCTGGAGGCCGGCCTGGACCTGCTGCGCGGCTGGGATCTCGACCCCGTCGTCGCCCCCCACGTGCGGGACCGGCACGGGGAGTTCGACTACCTGGCGGGGACCGACGCCGACCGGGCCGCCGACTTCCAGGCCGCCTGGTGCGACCCGGACGTGGCCGCCGTGCTGTGCGCCCGCGGCGGGTACGGGGCCCAGCGCATGACCGACCTGCTCGACTGGAGCGCGATCGCGGCGGCGGGCCCCAAGGTGTTCGTCGGCTACAGCGACATCACCGCGCTGCACGAGGCGTTCGCCACCCGGGTGGGCCTGGCCACCCTGCACGGCCCCATGGTCGCCGGCGTCGACTTCGTCAAGAACGCGCGGGCGCAGGAGCATCTGCGCGCGACGCTCTTCGCGCCGGAGACGGTCCGCACCGTCGCCGCGCCGGGGCAGAGCACCGCTCTCGTCCCGGGACGGGCCAGGGGAGTGCTCCTCGGCGGCTGCCTGAGCCTCCTCGCCGCGGACCTCGGCACGCCGTACGCCCGGCCCTCGGCGCGCGGCGGCCTGCTGTGCCTGGAGGACGTGGGCGAGGAGACGTACCGGCTCGACCGCTACCTGACCCAGCTGCTGCGCGCCGGATGGCTGGACGGCGTCGCCGGGATCCTGCTCGGCTCCTGGGTGGAGTGCTCGCCCTACTCCGAGGTGCGGGCACTGCTGGCCGACCGGCTCGGTGGCCTCGGCGTGCCGGTGGTGGAGGAGTTCGGGTTCGGGCACGGCGAGGGCGCGCTGACGATCCCCTTCGGTGTGACGGCCGAGCTGGACGCGGCGGCCGGGACGCTGACACTGGACGAGCCCGCCCTGCGCTGAGCCCCGGACCGCCGCGTGGCTGGACGAGCCCGCCCTGCGCCGAGCCCCGGACCGCCGCGTGGACGTGCCGTGCCCCCGGCGGGGTCGCCGGGCGCCCCTGCCCCCGAAAAATGCGGCTGGAGGCCGCCGTGCCCGCGCGCATCGCCGGTCGCGTCGCTGAGGGGCCGTGCCCTCACCACGGCGCGCCGGTCCGCCGCCGCCTCCGACGTGCCGGGACGGTCCGACGCTCGGGGAAGGGGCGCCGGCGACGGACGCCGGGGGTGGGCGGCTGCTCGCGTACTGTGGCCGGATGCCCGAGAACACCCGTCACCTCGCCGAGGGCCCCCGGGTCGGCATCCGGCACTACACCCCGGACGACGGCCCGGAGTTCACCGCGCGGGCCCGGGAGAGCAAGGACCTGCACCACCCCTGGCTCTTCCCGCCCACCGGCGCCGAGGCGTACGCCTCCTACGCCCAGCGGCTGACCGAGGACCCGACCAAGGCCGGTTTCCTGGTCTGCGAGCGGGACACGGGGGCCATCGCCGGGTTCGTGAACATCAACAACATCGTCGAGGGCGGCTTCCTCAGCGGCGCGCTCGGATACGGGGCGTTCGCGCACGCCGCCGGGCGCGGACTGATGAGTGAAGGACTCGCCCTCGTCGTCTCCCACGCCTTCGGGCGCATGGGGCTCCACCGGCTGGAGATCAACGTGCAGCCGGGCAACGCCGCGTCGATCGCGCTGGCCCGGCGCCACGGGTTCCGGCTGGAGGGTTTCTCCCCGGACTTCCTGTACATCGACGGTGCCTGGCGGGACCACGAGCGGTGGGCGCTCACCGTCGAGATGACGCGGAGGAGACCGCCGCGGAGGTGACGCGGGACTCGCGGCGGCGAAACGCCTCCGCCTCCGCGCCCCGGGCGCCCAACGACCCCGTACAGCCCGCAGCCTCGTGCCCTCGGCGGGCGACGCCACCCGCCGCGCTCCCGGCGTCGCCCCGGACCGGACGGAGCCGCCGCCGCACCGCCCGGCCGTGTCGCCGACGGGCGCCTTTGCGCAATCCTGACGAGCCGCGCCCCTGGTCAGGTCCGCGAAGACGCTGTTCCATGGTCGTCGTGACGACGATCCGACGTGACGTACTGACGCTGCCCGCAGCCGAGTTGGGCCCCGACAACCCCCTGCCGCCGCTGCGCACGCTCGACGAGACGCACCGCGTCGAGGAGCGGGACCGCGTGGGCCTGCCCCGCGGGATGGCCCGCCAGATCGGTTACGAGCCGCTGGTCAGCCTGCTGCCCGAGCGCGTCCGGGACGGCTACGGCAGAACGCGCGCGCCGCGCGATATCGACACGATCGTGATCGAGAACGAGCGACTGCGGGCCGTCGTGCTGCCCGGCCTCGGCGGCCGTGTCGCGTCGCTGTTCCACAAGCCCTCGGGACGCGAACTGCTCTACCGCAACCCGGTGTTCCAGCCCGCCTGCTTCGCCCTCAACGGTGCCTGGTTCTCCGGCGGCATCGAGTGGAACATCGGCGCGACCGGCCACACCGCCCTCTCGTGCGCGCCCGTGCACGCCGCCCGCGTCACCGCCCCCGACGGCGGCGAGATGCTGCGCCTCTGGGAGTGGGAGCGGCTGCGCGACCTGCCGTTCCAGGTCGACCTGTGGCTGCCCCGGGACTCGGACTTCCTGTACGTCGGCGTGCGCGTCCGCAACCCGCACGAGAAGCCCGCGCCCACCTACTGGTGGTCGAACATCGCCGTGCCCGAGGAACGCCGGGTGCTCGCCCCGGCCGAGGAGGCCTGGCACTTCGGCTACGAGCGACGGCTGCGCCGGGTGCCCGTCCCCGCGTACGACGGCGTCGACCGCACGTACCCGCTCAACAGCACGTTCCCCGCCGACTACTTCTACGAGGTGCCCGACGGGCGGCGCCGGTGGATCGCCGCCCTGGACGACGAGGGGCACGGGCTCGTGCAGACGTCCACCGACGTCCTGCGCGGCCGCAAGCTGTTCGTCTGGGGCTCCGGCACCGGCGGGCGGCGCTGGCAGGAGTGGCTGACCGAGCCCGGCACCGGCGGGTACTGCGAGATCCAGGCCGGGCTCGCCCGGACCCAGCTGGAGCACGTCCGGCTGGACGCGGAGAGCGAGGTGTCCTGGCTGGAGGCGTACGGGCCGCTGAGCGCCGACGCCGCGACCGCGCACGGCGCCGACTGGGACGCGGCGCGCGCCGAGACGGAGGACCGCCTGGAGGCGGCCCTCCCGCGCGCCGAGGTGGACGCGGCCTACCGGGCCTGGCTGCCGTCCGCCGACACCGAGCCGGGCGAGACACTCGCCGCCGGCTCCGGCTGGGGCGCCCTCGAAGTACTGCGCGCCTCCCACAAGCTGCCGGGCACGCCCTTCGAGGAGAGCACCCTCGGCGAGGAACAGGCGCCGTGGGCGGAACTGCTGAGGTCCGGGGCCTTCCCGGAGCCGCGCCGGGCCGGCCCGCTCGGGCCGACGCTCGTCGCCCGGCACTGGCGCGACATGCTGGAGACGGCGCCCGCCCGGCCGCTCACCGAGTACCACCTCGGCGTCGCCCAGTGGCACGCGGGCGACCAGGCCCAGGCCGTGCGCAGCTGGGAGCGCGGACTGCGGCTGGCGCCGTCCGAGTGGCCGTTGCTGCGCTGCCTCGCCGTCGCCGACCAGGTGGCCGGGCACCACGAGCGGGCCGCCGACCGGTACGCGGACGCCTTCGACGACCTGTGCCAGGAGCGGCGCGACGCCGGGGAGGCGTGGACGGCGGCCACGGCCGCGCTCGGCCGGGAGGCGATCGAGGCGCTGCTGGCGGTGCGGCGGGTCGCGGACGCGCGCGCCGTGTGGGACCGGCTGCGGGACGCCACGCGGGCGCGGGGGCGGTTCCGGCTGATCGAGGCACAGCTGCTGCTCGCCGAGGGGGACCGCGCGGGCGCGCGGGCCGTCTTCGACGAGGGCTTCGAGGTGGCGGACCTGCGGGAGGGGGCGGAGGTCGTCAGCGAGCTGTGGGCCCGCATCACCGACGAGCCGCTGCCGGCCCGGTACGAGTTCCGCATGCGGCCGCCCGCGCGGTGAGGACCGGCGGCTTCCCGGGGCGACCGGGGAGCCGCCGGTCGCCGTCAGACGCCGGCCGGGCTCTCCGCGCGGCGGTCCACGTACTCGTAGACCATGCCGTCAGGATGCATCGCGATCAGGTTCCGGCCGACCGGTGTCGCGACCGGGCCCGCCAGCACCCGGGCACCGGAGTCGCTGAGCACCCGGTGCGCCTCGTCGACGTCCGTGACGGCGATGGTGGCGGCCACCTTGCGCAGGATCTCCAGCTCGGCCTCGGGCCCGCTCATCAGCAGGAAGCAGCCGACCGCGGCGACCGAGACGCCGCCGCGCTCGAAACGCAGGGCGCGCCCGCCCGCCAGTCTCTCGTAGAACGGGACCGAACCCTCCAGGTCGTCGACGCAGATACGCAGCGTGGCTCCCAGAATCTCCATGCCCCCGAGCCTAGAGCCTGGGGTCCGGATCGGGCCGGGGGTCCCGGGATCGTCCGGCACACACATTCGCGGCCAGGGCGGCGGACGTGGCGGCTCCCGGCGCCACCGGCGCTCCGGGTGCTTCGTCAGCCGGCGCTCCCCTGGAGCTGCGGCAGCACCTTCGTGCGGTAGAAGTCGAAGAAGCCGCGCTGGTCCTGCCCGATCTGGTTGACGTACACGTGGTCGAAGCCCGCGTCCGCGAAGGCGGTCAGCGCCGAGACGTGCTCGTCGACGTCGTCGCCGCACACCGTGTTCTCGCGGACCATGTCCTCGGTGACCAGCGGCTGAAGCTGCTCGAAGTGGCGCGGGGTGGGCAGGATCTGGCCCATCTCGCCCGGCAGCAGCTGGTTGGACCACAGCCGGTGCACGGTGCGGACGGCCTCGTCGCGGTCCTGCCCGTAGCAGACCTTCGTGCCGCCGCTCACCGGCTTGGCGCCCCCGCCGCCCTTGCGGAACTGCGAGACCATCGACTCCTCGGGCATCATCGTGATGTAGCCGTCGCCCACCCGGGCCGCCAGCGAGGTCGCCTGCGGGCCGAAGCCGGAGATGTCGATCGGGACCGGCTCGTCGGGAACCGTGTAGAGGCGGGCGTTCTCCACCGTGTAGTACGTGCCGTGATGGTTGACCTCCTCGCCCGTGAAGAGGTTGCGCATCACCTGGATCGCCTCCTCCAGCATCTCCAGGCGTACGTGCGCGGGCGGCCAGGCGTCACCGAGGATGTGCTCGTTCAGCGCCTCCCCGGAGCCCACGCCGAGCCGGAAGCGGCCGTTCGTCATCACCGCGGTCGTCGCCGCAGCCTGCGCCAGCACCGCCGGGTGGATCCGCACGGTGGGGCAGGTGACCGCCGTCTGGATCGGCAGGGACACCGCTTCGGAGAGCGCGCCGATCACCGACCACACGAAGGGACTCTGCCCCTGCGCGTCGTTCCACGGGTGGTAGTGGTCCGAGATCCACAGGGATCGGAATCCGGCCTGTTCCGCCATCCGCGCCTGCTCGACGAGTTCCGCGGGACCGAATTCCTCGGTCGACAGGAAGTAGCCGTACTCGGCCATGGGGGGCACCTCCGCGACGGGCTGCTCAGGGCACGGCCCGGGTAACCCCGCCCGTCCCCGCGAAACGCCGCCCGCGCGCCCGGCCCCGCAGGCGCCCCGGACCCGGCACGAGCCCGGGGACGCCGGGGGCGACCGGCCGATACGCGTACGCCGGGCCCGCGCCGCCCGCCGCCCCGACGTTTGGCCGGTCCGCCCAGGGGGACGCGGTAAGCCCGTACGAGCGACCCGCCGGAGGCGAACCGTGGCGCGACCCCGCATCGTGACCGCCGGAGCCGTCACCCGCGGTCACCACCTCGCCGCGGTGCCCGGCAAGCGCGTCCGGGTCGCCGCCGACCGGCTCCTCGAAGCCGCGCTGCCCCGCCAGGGCGTCCAGCCGGCCCCGGCCAGACCGTGGCCGGTGCCGCCGGACGCCTCGCCGCCCGAGCCGGCACCGATGCCGGGCGGCGCCTCCGCCACGAGCGACAGCCGACCGATAGGAGACTCATGAACACCCGCCAACTCGCCGAACTGGGACAGCAGTTGCGCGTCGACAGCGTGCGCGCCTCGGCCGCCGCGGGCTCCGGCCACCCCACGTCCTCGATGTCCGCGGCCGACCTGATGGCCGTGCTGCTGGCCAAGCACCTGCGCTACGACTTCGAGCGCCCCCAGCACCCCGGCAACGACCGGTTCATCCTCTCCAAGGGGCACGCCTCACCGCTGCTGTACTCCGCCTACAAGGCGGCCGGCGCGGTCAACGACACCGAACTGCTCACCTTCCGCAAGCTCGGCAGCCGCCTCGAAGGGCACCCCACCCCCCGCCGGCTGCCCTGGGTCGAGACGGCCACCGGCTCGCTCGGCCAGGGACTCCCCGTCGGCGTGGGCATCGCGCTCGCCGGCAAGCGGCTGGACCGTACCGGCTACCGCGTCTGGGTGCTGTGCGGCGACAGCGAACTCGCCGAGGGCTCCGTCTGGGAGGCCGCCGAGCACGCCGCATACGAGCACCTCGACAACCTGACCGCGATCGTCGACGTCAACCGGCTCGGCCAGCGCGGCCCGACCCGGCACGGCCACGACCTGGACGCCTACGCCCGCCGCTTCCACGCCTTCGGCTGGCACACCGTCGAGGTCGACGGACACGACGTCGAGGACATCGACCGCGCCTACGCGGAGGCGCGCTCCACCAGCGGACAGCCCACCGTGATCCTCGCCCGCACCCTGAAGGGCAAGGGCGTCGCGGCCGTCCAGGACCGCGAGGGACTGCACGGCAAGCCGCTGCCTGACGCCGACGAGGCGATCGCCGAACTCGGCGGCGTCCGCGACCTGCGCGTACAGGTGCAGGAGCCGCCGGCCACCCGGATGCTGCACGCCGTACGGACCGGGCACCTCGAACTGCCCCGCTTCGAGGTCGGCGACGAGGTCGCCACCCGCGACGCGTACGGCCAGGCGCTCGCCGCGCTCGGCAGCGCCCGCGGCGACGTCGTCGCCCTGGACGGCGAGGTCGGCGACTCGACGCGCGCCGAGTTCTTCGCCAAGGAGCACCCCGACCGCTACTTCGAGTGCTACATCGCCGAACAGCAGCTGATCGCCGCCGCCGTCGGCCTCGCCGCCCGTGACCGGACGCCCTACGCCTCCACCTTCGCCGCGTTCCTCACCCGCGCCTACGACTTCGTGCGGATGGCCTCCATCAGCGGCGCGGGCATCAACGTGGTCGGCTCCCACGCGGGAGCCTCCATCGGCCAGGACGGACCCTCGCAGATGGGCCTGGAGGACCTGGCGATGTTCCGCGCGGTGCACGACTCGACCGTCCTCTACCCGTGCGACGCCAACCAGACGGCGAAGCTCGTCGCCGCCATGGCCGACCTGGACGGCATCCGCTACCTGCGCACCTCCCGCGGCGACAGCCCCGTCCTCTACGAGCCCCACGAGGACTTCCCGGTCGGCGGCAGCAAGGTGCTGCGCGCCTCCGCCGACGACCGGCTGACGCTCGTCGCGGCCGGCGTCACCGTCCACGAGGCGCTGAAGGCGGCCGAGGCGCTCGACGCCGAGGGCATCCAGGTCCGGGTCGTCGACCTCTACTCGGTCAAGCCCGTCGACCGGGCCACCCTGCGTGAGGCCGCCGAGGAGACCGGCTGCCTGATCACCGTCGAGGACCACCGCGAGGAGGGCGGCCTGGGGGACGCGGTCCTCGACGCCTTCATGGACGGCCGGCCCGTGCCGCGCCTGGTCCGTCTCGCGGTCCGTACGATGCCGGGCTCGGCGAGCCCGGACGAGCAGCTGCACGCCGCCGGCATCGACGCCGAGTCGATCGCGGCCGCCGCCCGGCTGCTGGTGGAGACCGCCGTCGTGCGCTGAGGACACCGAGGGCCTTTCGGCCGGAGAGGAACGACCATGAGCAGCGCACGGACGGTGCGGGCCGGCCGCCGCACCGTGGAGATCCACCGCCCGGAGAAGGTGCTGTTCCCGGCCGACGGGGGCGGCAAGGAGTACACGAAGGACGACCTGATCGGGTACTACCGGTCCGTCGCCCCCTTCATGCTGCCCCACCTGCGGGGCCGCCCGCTGATGGTCGAGCGCCATCCCGACGGGCTCGCAGGACCCGCGTTCATGCAGAAGAACACCCCGGACCACTACCCGGAGTGGATCCGCCGGGTCGAGGTGGCGAAGGAGGGCGGCACGGTCCTGCACCCCGTGTGCGACGACGCCGCCACCCTCGTCTACCTCGCCGACCAGGCCGGCATCACCCTGCACCGCTGGCTGTCCCGCGCCGACTCCGTCGACCGGCCCGACCGGATGGTCTTCGACCTGGACCCCTCCACCGACGACTTCGCCGTGGTGCGTGAAGCCGCCCAACTGCTGGGCGAGTTGCTCGACGAGCTGAAGCTGCCGTCCGCGCTGATGACCACCGGCTCGCGCGGCCTCCACATCGTGGTCCCCCTGAACGGGCGTCACGACTTCGACGAGGTACGCGCGTTCGCCAGGGACACCGCCGACGCGCTCGCCGACCGGCACTCCGACCGGTTCACCACGGCGGCCCGCAAGAAGGAGCGCGGCGACAGGCTCTACCTCGACGTCCAGCGCAACGCGTACGCCCAGACAGCCGTCGCCCCCTTCACCGTCCGCGCCCTGCCCGGCGCGCCCGTCGCCGTCCCCATCTCGTGGGGGCAGCTCGACGACCCGCGCCTGCACGCCCGCCGCTGGACCGTCGCCGACGCCGTCGAGCAGGCCCGCACCAACCCCTGGGCGGGGCTGCTGAACCACGGACGCGCCCTCGGCCCGGCCAGGCGCCGTCTGGACGCCCTGCGCGGCTGAGTCCCGCCGTCCGTGAGGTTTGGCCAACGAACGAGCGAGCACCCGGTGTTCGAGGTGGCCATGTCGAACACATCCAACACATCCAGATCACAGAGTTCACAGAACTCCTCCGAGAGCAAGGGAAACAGCTCACGGAGTTCACAGAACTCCTCCCCGGAAAAGGGAGACAGCAAGGAGAACACCGCGGCGGACAGCCAGCCCAAGCCGATGGAGGTGCTGCGCCACGCGCGCGCCCAGCTCCAGGAGCTCACGGGCATGGCGGCCGAGTCCGTCTCGTCCTTCGAACGCACCGAGGACGGTTGGGCGTTGGAGGTCGAGGTCCTGGAACTCGCCAAGATTCCGGACACGATGAGCCTGCTGGCGACCTATCAGGTGGAGCTCGACAACGACGGAGAGCTCACCGGGTACCGCCGGGTCCGCCGCTACGAACGCGGGCGGGCCGAGCGCAGGCCCGGCGGCCGGTAGGCCCCGCCCTTTTCCGCGCGGAGACACCCACAGACTAGGAGGACCGGACGGTATGACCGTTGTCCCGGCACAGCAAGGCGGCGGATCGGGGGGCACCAGTGGCCTCTACGACGTCCTCGAACTCGTTCTTGACCGAGGAATCGTCATTGACGCGTTTGTACGGGTCTCCCTCGTAGGCATCGAGATTCTGAAGATCGACGTACGTGTCGTCATCGCGAGCGTCGACACCTACCTCCGCTTCGCCGAGGCGTGCAACCGCCTCGACCTCGAAGCGGGACCGCACAAGAACCCCGGACTGCCCGACCTCATGGGCGAGCTCACCGAGTCCGGTGCGCGCGGCAAGTCCAAGGGCGCCCTGTCCGGCGCCGCCGAGACCATATCGGACGCGTTCAAGCAGGCACGCGAGGACGGCCAGTCCGAGTCCCGGCCCCGTACCCGTAAGACCGCGGCCTCGCGCCGGAAGGAGGAGCAGGAGTGAGCACGTACGTCTACGGCATCGCCGAGGGCACGCACCCCTCGCTTCCCGACGGCATCGACGGGGTCGGTGAACCGGCGCGGTCCGTACGCATCTTGAAGGAGGGCGACCTGGCGGCCATCGTCAGCGACGCCCCCGAGGGACTGCGGCCCAAGCGCAGGGACCTGCTCGCCCACCAGAACGTGCTGAGCGAGGCGGGTGAGGGCGGCACGGTGCTGCCCATGCGCTTCGGCAGCATCGCGGCCGACGACCAGACCGTCGTCTCCGTGCTCGCCGAGCGTGCGGCGCACTACCAGGAGCGCCTCAAGGCGCTGGCCGGCAAGGTCGAGTACAACGTCAAGGCCAGCCACGACGAAGAGGCCGTGCTGCACCGCGTGATGGGGGAGAACCCCGAGATCCGCGCCCTGACCGAGGCCAACCGGCAGGCGGGCGGCGGCACGCACGAGGACAAGATGCGGCTCGGCGAGATGGTCGTGGCCGCGCTCCAGGCCCGCGAGGCCGAGGACGCCCAGGGGATCCGGCGCACGCTCGAACCGGCCGCCGAGGCCGTGAGCGAGGGCCCGGAGTCCACCGGCTGGCTGGCCAACCTGTCGTTCCTTGTGGACCGCAGGTCGGCCGACGAATTCCTCAGCACGGTCGAGCAGATCCGCGGCGGCCAGCCGCACCTGGAGCTGCGCGTGAACGGGCCGCTGCCGCCCTACAGCTTCGTCGAGCCCGGCCCCTCCGAGCCCGCCACCGGCATCTCCTCGGGCGCCCGGACGGGCGGCGAGTAGCCCCATGGGACTCATCGGCGAGGTGCTGATGCTGCCGCTCGCCCCGGTGCGCGGCAGCCTCTGGGCGATGAAACAGGTGGTGGCCGAGGCCGAGCGCCAGTACTACGACCCGTCAGCGATCCGCGCCGAACTCGCCCAGCTCGAAGCCAGGTTGGAGGCCGGAGAGATCACCGACGAGGAGTTCGACCAGCAGGAGGACGTCCTGCTGGACCGGCTGGAAGCCACCCTGCGCACAGACGCGGGACCCAACTACGGGACGACATGATGAACAGACTAGGACTGGGCCTCGCCGTAGGGGCCGGATACGTCCTCGGACGTACCAAGAAGATGAAGCTGGCCTTCGCGGTCGGCACCATGGTCGCGGGCAAGCGGATGCAACTCAGTCCGAAGGCCATCGGCGACCTGGTGTCCAACCAGCTGATGAACAACCCGGCGTTCAAGGAGATCAACGACCAGCTCCGCCAGGATCTGCGCGGGGTCGGCAAGGCCGCCTCCGGCGCACTGGTCGAGCGGCAGATCGAGGGCCTCGCCAAGCGGCTGCACGGCCGCACCGCGGACGTCCGCAACCAGCTCGCCGGAGTGACCCCGGACGTGCCCGGACGCCACCAGGACGAGGACGACGAGCCGGACGACCGGTACGACGACGAGTCCGACGAAGAGGACGACGACAGCCGGGACGAGGCCGTCGAGCAGGAGTCCTCCGAGGAGAAGCCGCGTCCGCGCAGGAAGGCCCCCGAGAAGAAGGCCACGGCCAGGAAGGCGGCCGAGAAGCAGGGCGCCGCCAAGAAGGCCCCGGCCAAGAAGACCGCGGCGGCGGCCAGGAAGGCGCCGGCCAAGAAGACGGCCGCGACGAAGACCGCCGCCCGCCGCGTCCCGCGGTCCCGGCAGTCGGAGGGAGGCCGCGACGATGGCTGACGTTCTCGGTTCCGCCACCAAGAAGGCGAAGGACAACCCGGTCACGTCGGTCGTCAAGAGCGAGGCGGCCGACCGGCTGAAGTCGGAGGTCCAGGAGTATCTGGCCGCGCAGGCCCAGCGGATGCTGGTCGGCGTCGGGCAGAAGCTCGGGCAGACGACCGTCAAGCTCAACGACATAGCCGAGGGCAACAGCCCCGGGTTCGCCAAGCTCGCCCTCGACGGCGGCCGCAAGCTGGCCGAGGGCAAGGGCCCGCTGCGGTCCGCGGTGGAGCTCGGCGCCGGCCGGGCCAAGGACAACGTCGTCGGCGCGTTCAAGAACATGTTCGGCGGCAAGGGAAAGGGCAAGCGCAAGGGCGGCGCAGGTCAGAAGCCCACGGTCATCATGGAGTTCATCGACGTCGGCGTGCCGCTGCGCGACGCGTACGACCAGTGGACCCAGTTCCAGGACTTCAGCACCTTCGCGAAGGGCGTCAAGAGCGCGAACCGCGCCGACGACACCACGTCCGACTGGCAGATGAAGGTGTTCTGGTCCAGCCGCAGCTGGAAGGCGCACACCACCGAGCAGGTGCCGGACCAGCGCATCTCCTGGACGTCCGAGGGCGCCAAGGGCACGACGAAGGGCGTCGTCACCTTCCACGAACTCGCGGACAGCCTGACCCGCGTCCTGCTGGTCATCGAGTACTACCCCAAGGGCCTGTTCGAGAAGACCGGCAACATCTGGCGCGCCCAGGGCCGCCGGGCCCGGCTCGACCTGAAGAACTACGCCCGCTTCATCACGCTCAAGGGCGAGGCGGAGGACGGCTGGCGCGGTGAGATCCGCGACGGCGAGGTCGTCCGCAGCCACGAGGACGCGGTCGAGGAGGAGCAGGCCGAGCAGGAGCGGGCCGAGTCCGAGGACGCTCCCGAGGGCGAGTACGAGGGCGACGAGGAAGCCGCGGACCACGAGGACGACGGCACCGCAGCCGAGGCCGAGGAGGCCGAGGAGACGGACGAGCCGGAGGAGTCCTACGAGGACGAGGACGAACTCGAGCCCGAGGAGGAGCCGGAGGGCGAGTACGCCGACGAGGACGAGCCCGAGGCCGAGTACGCCGACGAGGAGGAGCCGGAGGGCGAGTACGCCGAGCCCGCCGGTGACGAGGAAGCGGAGTACGAGGAAGAGGAAGAGCCGGCCGCCAGCGGGAGTCGCCGATGACGACGCCCGGTCGGATCCCTGAGCCGTACGGACAGGGCGGCAGCGCGAACCTCGCCGACATCCTGGAGCGGGTGCTCGACAAGGGCATCGTGATCGCCGGTGACATCCGGATCAACCTGCTCGACATCGAGCTGCTCACCATCAAGCTCCGGCTCATCGTCGCCTCCGTCGACAAGGCGAAGGAGATGGGGATCGACTGGTGGGAGGACGACCCCGCGCTGTCCTCCCGGGCGCACCACAACCAGCTGGCCCGCGAGAACGCCGAGCTGCGCGCCCATCTCGCGGAGATGGAACAGTTGGAGCAGGGACGGGCCCGGCCCAAGGAGGAGGAAGCACCATGAGCGGACTGCGGTACGTCTACGCCGTCTGCCGCCCCTTCGGCGCGCCTCTGCAGGCCGATGTGACCGGGGTGGCGGGCGCGCCCCCCGGTCTGCTGACCCATCACGGCCTGGTCGCCGTGGTCAGCACGGTGCCGGAGCGGGACTTCGCCGAGGAGCCGCTCCGGCGCCATCTGGAGGACCTGGACTGGCTGAGCGACACCGCGCGCGCTCACCAGACCGTGATCGACGCGCTCACGGTCGTGACGACGCCGCTGCCGCTGCGGCTCGCCACGGTGTTCCGGGACGACAGCGGCCTGCGGACCATGATGGAGGCCCGGGAGGACGCGTTCCGGCGCACGCTCGACCGGCTCGACGGCCGGGTGGAGTGGGGCGTCAAGGTCTACGCCGACTCCGGGCAGGGCGAGCCGGCCGAGCCGGCGAAGCCCGCGTCCGGGCGCGACTATTTGCGCCAGCGGCGGATGCGCTCACGGTCGCAGGACGCGATGTGGGAGAAGGCGGAGAACTTCTCGCGCCGGCTGCACGACAGTCTGGCCGCGCACGCGGAGGACGCCCGGCTGCACGCCCCGCAGAACGCCGCGATCTCCCGGCAGAGCGGCCGCAACGTCCTCAACGCCGCCTACCTGGTGCCGCGTGCGGACTCGGAGGCGTTCGTCGAGCTCGTCGACCGTACGAAGGACGACGAGCCGGGGCTGCGGGTGGAACTCACCGGGCCCTGGGCCGCGTACTCCTTCGCCGGCCTGGAGGACGACGCGGACGGGCCGGGGGAGGCGGGGCTGTGACCGTCGTGGAACGGCGTGAGGTCGCGCTGGTCGACCTGCTCGACCGGCTGCTCGCGGGCGGGGTCGTCATCACCGGGGACATCACCCTGCGGATCGCCGATGTCGACCTCGTCCGCATCGACCTGAACGCCCTCATCAGCTCGGTGAACGAGCAGGTGCCCTCGCCCTTCCGGGACTCCCTGTGAGCGGCCGGGCGCCGGGCGCCGAGCGGGCCTTCGACGACGACTACGTGTGGTTCGCCGGGAGTGGGCGCGAGCGGGGACCGGCCCCACAGGAACCGGCATCGCAGGAACCGGCCCCACAGGAGCCGGGAACCGCGGACGAGCGGGTTCCCGGCGGCGGGTCGACCCCGTCCGCGAACGAGTCGGTCCCGTCCGCGCGGGAGACCGCGCCGGAGGAGGACGTGGCGGAGTCCGGGAGCAGGCCGGCCGGCCGGAAGCGGCTGGACCTCGAACCGGACACCGTGGAGCGCGACCTCGTCAAGCTGGTGCTGACCGTCGTGGAGCTGCTGCGCCAGCTCATGGAGCGGCAGGCCGTACGGCGGTTCGACACGGGTGACCTGTCCGAGGACCAGGAGGAGCGGATCGGGCTCACCCTGATGCTCCTCGACGAGCGGATGGCCGAGCTGCGCGACCGCTACGGCCTGCGGCCCGAGGATCTGAACCTGGACCTCGGCCCGCTGGGACCGCTCCTGCCCAGGGACTAGCCCCCCGGTCATCCGGATCAGGCCGGCGTCGCCCGGGGACGACCCCGAGGCCGCGACCGGCCTGATCCGTATCCGCATTGCCGGCCACGTCCGGCCCGACGCGAAACCGCGGGCCACGTCCGGCCTGACCGAACAGCAGGCCACGAATGGCCTAATCCGAACCGGGCAGCCCGGGCGGCCCGGGTTCCAGCGGCCCCGGGTCGGCCCCGGCCCGGCTTCCGCCCCCCGCGCGTCAGGCGTTCTTCCGGCAGAGGATCTCGCCGTGCAGCACGGCGAACCACCCGTCCTCCCGCTCGCCCCACGCGCGCCACGCCTCCGAGACCGCGCGCAGTTCGTCCCAGGTCGCGTGACCGCCCTCGACGGCGCGGTCCGCGTAGGCCGAGGCGAGGGTGCGGTCGGCCCACAGGCCGCTCCACCATTGCCGCTCGGCGTCCGTGGAGAAGGTCCAGGTGCTCGATGTCGCCGTGATGTCCTCCAGCCCCGCCCGTAGCGCCCAGCTCTTGAGACGGCGGCCCGCGTCCGGCTCACCGCCGTTGGCGCGGGCCACCCGCAGGTACAGGTCCAGCCAGTCGGTCATGCCGGGGGACCGCGGATACCAGGTCATCGCCGAGTAGTCGGAGTCCCGGACCGCGATGACACCGCCCGGCCGGGTGACCCGGACCATCTCCCGCAGCGCGCCCACCGGGTCCCCGACGTGCTGGAGCACCTGGTGCGCGTGCACCACGCAGAACGTGTCGTCGGGGTAGTCCAGCGCGTGCACGTCCGCGACCGCGAAGTCGACGTTCGGCAGGCCCCGTTCCGCCGCCGTCGCCCGCGCCGGCTCCAGGACGTCCGGAGCGCGGTCGACGCCCGTGACCCGGCCCTCGGGCACCAGGGCCGCCAGGTCGGCGGTGATGGTGCCGGGGCCGCAGCCGATGTCCAGGATCCGCATGTGGGGCTTCAGCGAGCCGAGGAGGTAGCCCGCCGAGTTGGCGGCGGTGCGCCAGGTGTGCGAGCGCAGTACGGACTCGTGGTGGCCGTGCGTGTAGACGGCGCTCTCCTGCGGCTTCGGCATGACCGTTCCCCTTCGCGGCGTACGGGCCCGCGGAGCCGCTGCTCCGCGGGGCGATGTGCGCCACCGTACGCGCCCGTGCCGCATGGTGAGATCCAAATCTCACCATGCGGTCTGACGATGCGTCAGGAACTGAGGGCCGGGCGGTAGACCGTCAGGGACTCGCGGGCCTTGTCGAGGGTCAGCTCGCCCGCGGCCTCCGTGACCTCCCCGTCGTACGCCAGCGGGGTACCGGGCGGGACACCGTCCACCCGCAGCCGGCCCACCCGCACCGCGGCGTGCGCGGGGGAGCGGGTCAGCGGTCCCGCGAGGGCCGCCGCGAGCAGGCGCAGCCCGGGCCGACGGCCGCCGTGCACCACCCGGACGTCCAGCCGGCCGTCCGCCAGATCGAAGCGGCGGGCCGGGGCCAGGCCCACCCGGTGGTACGTGCCGTTGCCCGCGAACAGCAGCCACAGCGGGTGCTCGCGGCCGTCGAACCCGGTCCGCAGCGGCCGGCGGTCGGCACGCAGCACGCGCAGCGCCCCCAGCACCCCGGCGGGCCAGCCGCCGACCACCCGGGACCAGCGCTCCCGCTCGCGCACCAGCTCCGGATAGACGCCCAGGCTGCAGGTGTTCAGGAAGCAGCCCTCGCCGGTGTCCGAGGAGAACAGCCCGACGTCCACCCGCACGGCCTCGCCCCGCCGCAGGGCGCCGGCCAGCCCCCGGGCGTCCTCGACACCGAGGTCGCGCGCGAAGTGGTTCAGCGTGCCGCCGGGCAGCACCGCGAGCGGCAGACCGTGGCGCAGCGCCACCTCCGCCGCCGCGTTCACCGTGCCGTCGCCGCCGCACACGCCGAGGACCCGGGCGTGCGCCGCCGCCTTCTCCAACTCGGCGCGCACGTCGGCCGGTTCGCACTCCACGAGTTCCGCGCTCGGCAGGGCGTCCAGCAGCGCGCGGGCCCGGTCCGCGGTACCGGCACCCTTGTTGGTCACCATGACCAGGCCCTCGCCCTCGGGCAGCGCGGGAGCCTCCGCGGCCGTCCGGCCGGGCGGCGGCAGCCGGTCCCGGTCCCCGGCCGGGACGAGTCCGCGCACCGCGTACGCGGCGCCCGCCCCGAGCGCCGCGCCGACGAGCACGTCACTGGGGAAGTGGACGCCCGTGTAGACGCGGGAGAAGGCCACCGCGGCGGCCACGGGCGCCACCGCGGCTCCCCAGCCACGGGACTCCATGGCCACCCCGGTCGCGAAGGCCGCGGCGGACGCCGAGTGCCCGGAGGGGAACGAGGTGGTGATCGGCTGCCGCTTCAGCCGGCGGACCAGCGGCACGGGGTCCAGCGTCGGCCGGGCACGGCGCACCGAGCGCTTGCCGACGGTGTTGATGGCGGCGGACGCCAGGGTGAGCGAGGCCAGTCCGCGGGCGGCGGCACGGCGGGCCCCGGGGCTCCGGGTCGCGGCGAGCGCGGCCGCCGCGGCGAACCACAGCACACCGTGGTTCGCGCTCCGGCTCAGCCTCGGCAGCACGCGGTCGCCGCCCGGCCAGTGCCGTGCCGCGACCGCCTCGAAGAGCCGGAAGTCGGCGGCCGACAGTCGGTCCCGCAGGACGCGATGGCCCGGCGGGCGGACGGTGAGGTCGACGTCTGGGGTCGCAGTCATGGGGGTTCGGGTACCCAAGGGCGCCGCATTCCTGCCGCCGCCGCACCGGGCGCGAGGACGGGCGGGGGTGACGCGGGCCACGTCGGGCGGAGTCCGCCGATATGCGTTTGCCCGGCGAGGGCGCCGCCCCGGACAATGCCTGACCATGGGACACCTCGAAGCCGCGCATCTTGAGTACTACCTCCCCGACGGGAGGGCGTTGCTCGGCGACGTGTCGTTCCGGGTGGGAGAAGGGTCCGTCGTGGCCCTCGTCGGGCCGAACGGCGCCGGGAAGACCACCCTGCTGCGCCTGATCTCCGGAGAGCTCAAACCGCACGGCGGCACGGTCAACGTCGGCGGCGGTCTCGGCGTCATGCGCCAGTTCGTCGGCTCCGTACGGGACGAGACGACCGTCCGCGAACTGCTGGTGTCCGTGGCACCGCCGCGGATCCGCGAGGCCGCGCGGGCCGTCGACGTCGCCGAGCACGGGATCATGACCGTCGACGACGAGGCCGCCCAGCTCAGGTACGCGCAGGCGCTCTCCGACTGGGCGGAGGTGCGGGGGTACGAGTCCGAGACGCTCTGGGACATCTGCACCATGGCGGCGCTGGGTGTGCCGTACGAGAAGGCGCAGTGGCGTCAGGTGCGGACGCTGTCCGGAGGCGAGCAGAAGCGGCTGGTGCTGGAGGCGCTGCTGCGCGGCGGCGACGAGGTGCTGCTGCTGGACGAGCCGGACAACTACCTCGACGTCCCCGGCAAGCGCTGGCTGGAGGAGAGGCTCAAGGAGACCCGCAAGACCGTCCTGTTCGTCTCCCACGACCGGGAGCTGCTCGCCCGCGCCGCCGAGAAGATCGTGAGCGTCGAGCCCAGCCCGACCGGCGCGGACGCCTGGGTGCACGGCGGCGGTTTCGCCACGTACCACGAGGCACGGCGCGAGCGTTTCGCGCGCTTCGAGGAACTGCGGCGCCGCTGGGACGAGAAGCACGCCCAGCTGAAGAAGCTGGTGCTGAGTCTGCGTCAGGCGGCCTCCATCAGCCATGAGCTGGCGTCCCGCTACGCGGCGGCGCAGACCCGGCTGCGGAAGTTCGAGGAGGCCGGGCCGCCGCCCGAGCCGCCCCGCGAGCAGGACATCAGGATGCGGCTGCACGGCGGCCGCACCGGCGTCCGGGCCGTCACCTGCAAGGGCCTCGAACTCACCGGTCTGATGAAGCCCTTCGACCTGGAGGTCTTCTACGGGGAGCGGGTCGCCGTGCTGGGATCCAACGGCTCGGGCAAGTCGCACTTCCTGCGGCTGCTCGCCGGCGGCGACGTGGCGCACACCGGGGAGTTCAAGCTCGGCGCGCGCGTCGTGCCCGGCCACTTCGCGCAGACGCACGCCCACCCCGAGCTGGAGGGGCGCAGGCTGCTCGACATCCTGTGGACCGAGCACGCGCAGGACCGCGGCGCCGCCATGTCCAGGCTGCGCCGCTACGAGCTGACCGCGCAGGCCGAGCAGCGCTTCGAGAAGCTGTCCGGCGGCCAGCAGGCCCGGTTCCAGATCCTCCTGCTGGAGCTGGAGGGGTCCACGGCGCTGCTCCTGGACGAGCCCACCGACAACCTCGACCTGGAGTCGGCGGAGGCCCTCCAGGAAGGCCTGGAGGCGTACGAGGGGACGGTCCTGTCGGTCACCCACGACCGCTGGTTCGCCCGCTCCTTCGACCGCTATCTGGTCTTCGGGTCGGACGGCCGGGTGCGCGAGACGACCGAGCCCGTCTGGGACGAGCGCCGGGTCGAGCGGGCCCGGTAGGCCGGCCGGACCCTCCCGGCGTGGAGGGAGGCCGGCTCCCGGTGCGCGGGCCCGGGGCCCCGGATGTTCGTAGAGTGGAGGCAGCGATCCCACGGCCTCCTCCGGGAGGCCGCCCGGGGGAGGCCGTGCCGGGTGGGTACCCGGACCGCAGAGGACCACGACGATCGGGGTACCGCGATGACCGGAGTCGACCCGGACCGGCTGGACGACCAGCAGCTGATGCGCGAGCTGGAGACGATCCACCGCACCCGCCACGACACGCTCCTGCACGGATCCAACGACGCGCTGCGGATCCACAACGAGCGCATGGCCCAGCTGGAGGGCGAGTACCTGCGCCGCCACCCGCGCCGCCCGGTCGTGGCGGGCCGCACCCGCGAGGGCGCCCGCGAGCGCTGACACGCCGGTGCCCGGGCCCCACGGGGACCCGGGCACGGACTCGGTGCCCGCCGCCGCGCGCGTCAGGCGCTCTGGCGCGCCTTCGCGAACTCGGCGAGAAGGGCCTCGTCGAACGCCTTGAGGTCGTCCGGCTTGCGGCTCGTGACGAGGGTGTTCGGGCCGTGGTCGCAGACCTTCACCTGCTCGTCCACCCAGGTGCCGCCCGCGTTGGTGACGTCCGTGCGCAGGCTCGGCCACGAGGTGAGGACCCGGCCCGAGACGACGTCCGCCTCCACGAGCGTCCACGGCGCGTGGCAGATCGCGGCGACGGGACGCCCCGAGTCGAAGAAGCCGCGGACGAAGGACACGGCCTTCTCGTCGGTCCGCAGGAAGTCCGGGTTCGCGACGCCACCCGGAAGGACCAGTCCGTCGAAGGAGTCCGCCGACACGTCTGGGACCACCTGGTCCACGGGGAACGTGTCAGCCTTGTCGAGATGGTTGAAGGCCTGGATCTCCCCGGACTGCGTCGACACGAGGACGGGCTCGTGGCCCGCGTCGGTCACCGCCTGCCAGGGATCGGTCAGCTCGATCTGCTCGACGCCCTCCGGCGCCACCAGGAACGCGATGCGCATGGTTCTTCTCCTTTCCCGGCGTCCGGCGGGCCGCCTCCGCGGCCCGCCCGCCGGTCGTCCGCCGCCCTCGGGCGGCACGGTCTCTCCTCGCCGTTCCCCGGCCGCCGGGTCAGGACGGCCCGGTGCGCACGACCGCCTCGGCCAGTTCCCCGGCCGTGCCGTAGTGCGCCTCGCGCGGCAGCCGCTCCACGGCCTCCACGAGAGCGTCCGGCGCGTGCTTCTCCCGCAGGACGCCGCTCAGCTCGCGCGGGCCCGCCGGGAACGAGGTGCGGCCCAGGATCCGGGCCATCTCCAGGCGCACCGTCTCCAGGGAGGCGGGCCCCCGGCCGGGCACCGCGGGACCGCCCGCGAGCACCGGGTCGTCATCGGCCGCGGGCTCCGGATCGTGCCACTCCTCGGCCCGGGTCGGGTGCCCTGACCGGAGCAGTCCCTGAAGCTCGTGCTTCATCTCGTCGTCCCGGTGGACGCTCAGCCGGTCACTGCCTCGCTGCATGTTTCCCTCCAGAGGTTCGGGAGTCCTCGACGCGTACCCGAGCGCCCGGGGCCGACACGTCCGCCCGGACCTCACTTCCCGCGCTTGGCGCGGCCCGGCAGCAACTCCTGGACCTTGGCCTTCAGCCCCTGGCGGACCACCGCGCCCCGCTCGGCGTCGCCCTTGAGGATCGACGCCGCGGTGGCCTCCATCTGCTCCCAGGTGGCGTGCGGCGGCACCGGCGGGACCGCCGGATCGGTCAGGAACTCGATCACCGCCGGGCCGTCCGCCGCCAGCCCCGCGCGCCAGGCGTCCTCGACCTCCTCCGGCTTCTCGACCCGGATGCCGGTCAGCCCCAGCGAGCGGGCGAAGGCGGCGTACTGCACGTCGGGCAGCTCCTGCGAGGGCAGGAACGAGGGGGCGCCGCCCATCGCGCGCAGCTCCCAGGTGACCTGGTTCAGGTCCCGGTTGTTCCAGACCCCCACGACCAGCCGCGGGTCCTCCCAGCGGTCCCGGTACTTCGCCGCGGTGATCATCTCCGCGAGCCCGTTCATCTGCATCGCCCCGTCCCCGGCGAGCGCGATCACGGGCCGGTCCGGGTGGGCGAACTTGGCGCCGAGCGCGTACGGGACCGCGCAGCCCATCGTCGCCAGCGTGCCGGAGAGGGACGACCGCATGCCGGCCCGCATGGTGAGGTGCCGGGCGTACCAGTTCGACGTCGACCCGGAGTCGGACGTGACGATCGCGTCGTCGGGCAGCAGCGGGTCCAGCGCCCGGGCGACGTACTCCGGGTTGATCGGGTCCGCCGACACCTCCGCCCGCCGCCGCATCACCTCGTGCCAGCGCGCGACGTTCCCGCAGACGGTGTCGTACCACTCCCGCCCGCGGTCCCCGTCGAGCAGCGGGATGAGCCGTCGCAGCGTCGCCTTCGCGTCGCCGACCAGGTTCACCTCGTACGGGTAGCGCATCCCGATCATGTGCGGGTCGAGGTCGATCTGCACCGCCCGCGCCTTGCCGAACTCGGGCAGGAACTGCGAGTACGGGAAGGACGAGCCGATGGTGAGCAGGGTGTCGCAGTCGCGCATCAGCTCGTACGAGGGACGCGTGCCGAGCAGCCCGATCGATCCGGTGACGTAGGGGAGTTCGTCGCTCAGCGCGTCCTTGCCGAGCAGCGCCTTGGCGACGCCCGCGCCGAGCAGCTCCGCCGTCCGCTGCACCTCCTCGCGCGCGCCCGCCGCGCCCTGGCCGATCAGGATCGCCGTGCGCTCACCGGAGTTGAGGACCTCGGCGGCGCGTTCCAGCGACTCCTGGGAGGGAGTCGTCGTCCAGGAGCCCAGGTCGAGGCTGGAGGGGACCATCTTGAACTCGTGCGTGGGCGGCTCGTAGTCCAGCTCCTGCACGTCGCCGGGGATGATCACGGCGGTCGGCGCCCGGCGCGCGTACGCGGTGCGGATCGCGCGGTCCAGGACGTTCGGCAGCTGCTCGGGGACGGTCACCGTCTCCACGAAGTCGGACGCGACGTCCTTGAACAGGGTGTGGAGGTCGACCTCCTGCTGGTACGAGCCGCCCATCGCCGTGCGGTGCGTCTGGCCGACGATCGCCAGCACCGGGACGTGGTCGAGCTTGGCGTCGTACAGCCCGTTGAGCAGGTGGATCGCGCCCGGCCCCGAGGTGGCCGCGCAGACGCCGAGACGGCCGCTGAACTTGGCGTATCCGACCGCCTGGAAGGCGGACATCTCCTCATGCCGGGACTGGACGAACCGCGGCCGGTCCTCGGCCCTGCCCCAGGCCGCCAGCAGCCCGTTGATGCCGTCCCCGGGATAGCCGAAGACCTGCTCCACACCCCATTCGCGCAGGCGCTGCAGGACGTGATCGGCGACCTTGGCGTTCATGAAGGAACCTCCAGGAGGCAGGGGGACGGACACGACGCCTACCGAGTCACCACCGGCGGCGCGGGAAAACCTCGGGGTGTTTGCCCCGCATGACTCGGGGCAGGCGCGTGAGAGTGCTTCGGACAGGAGGCACGTCCGTGGGAGCGGAGGAACCGCGCCCCGGGTGTACCCGTCCGGCGCGCGGGCGCGCTCCCACGGTGACTGTCCATCTCAGGCACCCCCCGAGGGAGTTGCACGCACCATGCGAACCCAAGCGAGCGTGAAGCACCACCCGCACGACGACGCCCCCGACACGGCGGAGGCGTTCCGCAGGCTCGCCGAGCTTCCCGCGGGTCACGAGCGGGACGCACTCCGGGACCGGATCGTGGAGTCCTGGCTGCCCATGGCCGAACGTCTCGCGGGCCGCTTCCGCAGCCGCGGCGAGAGCTACGAGGACCTGCGGCAGGTCGCGGCGCTCGGGCTGGTCAAGGCCGTCGACCGGTACGACCCCGAACTCGGCAACGCCTTCGAGAGCTACGCGGTGCCGACCATCACCGGCGAGATCAAGCGCCACTTCCGCGACCACATGTGGACCCTGCACGTGCCCCGGCGCGTCCAGGACCTGCGCAACCGGGTGCGCTTCGCCAGCCAGGACCTGTCGCAGACCATCACCGGCCGCAGGCCCACCGTCGCGGAGATCGCCCAGCACGCCCGGATGAGCGAGGAGGACGTGCTGACCGGCCTGGAGGCACTGGAGAGCTTCACCGCGCTCTCCCTCGACGCCGAGCTGCCGGGCAGTGAGGACGGCTACTCGCTGAGCGACGCCCTCGGCTCGGCCGACCCGGCGCTGGACACGGTCATCGACCGCGAGGCCGTCAAGCCCCGGCTCCAGGCACTCCCGGAGCGGGAGCGCGCCATCCTCTACATGCGGTTCTTCGACGACATGACGCAGAGCCGCATCGCCGACGAGCTGGGCATCTCCCAGATGCACGTCTCGCGGCTGATCAGCCGTTGCTGCAGCAGGCTCCGCGACCAGGTGATGCGCGACGCCGCGTAGGCGTTCCGCCGGGTGAACCGGCACAGCATGGCGAGGGGGCCGGACGCGCGCGAGCGTCCGGCCCCCTCGCGGTGGTGTGCACGCCTGTCGTGCACGCGGCTTGACGTGCATACGGGCACGTCGTGCACGCGGACATGTCGTGCACGCGGGCATGTCGTCCACGCGGGCACGTCGCGCACGCGTGCGTGTCGTTCCTGCGGGCACGTCGTCCACACGGACATGTTCCTCGGCGGGCCGGTGCCGGGCGTCCTCACCCGGGGCCGTCTCCGCGGCCGCGTTCCGGGCTCCCGGCGGGCTCCGGGGTCCCCCGTCCGGCGGCCCGGGTAGCGCGAATGGTGCCCGGCGGCGCGCGCCCGGCCGCCGCCGGGGCTGTGATGGGCTCCGGGGGCACGACGGCCGTGCCCTCATCGCAGAGCCGGCCGAAGGAGCCCCTCCCATGCGCCGTACCGCTCGTGTCCTGTCCGCCACCGCCCTGGCCAGTGCCGCCCTGGGCGCGACCGCCTCGGCCGCGTTCGCGGACCGGGCCGCGGAGGCCGGCTCCCGCGCCGTCGACCCCGGCGGCACCGTGAGCGTCTCCGCGTTCCGCGACGGGACCGGCGCGCACGTGCCCGCGCGCACCGTCCGGGCCCTCGGACCACTCGGCCCGCGCAGCGTGGACCCGGAGCTCCACGAGGACGGGGGAGCGGAGCAGTCCGGGGCCGACGGCACCGGTGACGGCGACGGGCGCGTCCTGGCACCGGACGGCCTGGAGTCGGACGACGCCGCCCTGCGGGCCCTGGGCCCCGAGGCCGCCGGGCCCGGGGACACGCTCCCGGACGCCCTGGACCCCGGAGACGGCGGCGCCGACGGGACGAGCCCCGACGACCTCGGACCCGACGCCGTCCCCGAGGACCTGGGACCTGACAGCGTCCCCGAGGGGGTGGGCCCCGACGGCGTCCCGGAAGGTGTGCCCCCGGAACCGTTCGGGCCGGACCGCGCGCCCCCGGAGGTGGCCCCGGACGCGCTGCAACCCGTACCCGGCGAGAAGCACGCCCCCCGCGACGGCACGGCCCACGACGGCACCGCGCCCCACGAGCCGCGGGACCACTCCGGCACCGGCAGCCGGCAGGGTGTGCGCGCCGGACAGGGCGGCGCCTTCACCGACTCCCTGCCGGCCCTGATCACCGGCGGCGTCCTGATCGCTGCCGCGGTCGGCGCGGCCGTCTACCGGCTGCGCCGCGGGGGACCGGCCCGCCGCCGCTACTGAGGCTGTGACCGGCGCGACCCGGTGTCCGGCCATGGTCCCGTGGTCCGGGGGTAGGGAGACGCCTGTGGGGCGAGGGACGGCACGCGACCGGCCACCGGCCACGGACGGCACGGCGGCGACACGGCACCACGGACTGCGCGGAGGTCACGGATGGGGCGGACGTATCCGGAGGGGCACGGGCCCGTTCGCTACGGCCCGCCCCTTCCCGACCAGGGACTGCCCGTGCTGCCCGGCCTCCGCGAGGCCCTCGCCCGGTCCGCGGGCCGGGCCGGCGCCGAGCCCGCGGGCGGCGGCCCGGCACTGCTCGACGCCGCCTGCGGCTACTGGGCCCGCCGCGGACTGCCCGCCACCGCCGACCGGGTGGCCGCCGCCCCCGGCGCCGCCTCCCTGCTGCTCGCGCTGACCGCCGCGGTCGGCGGCGACGTCCTGCTCCCGAGGCCGTGCGCCGCCTGGTGGGCGCCGCAGACCCGCCTGCTGGGGCGCGGCGCGTTCCACGTGGCCACCCCCGCCGAATGCGGCGGCGTCCCCGACCCGTACGCGCTCCTGGAGACCGTGCGCAGGGTCCGCGCCGAGGGCGGCGACCCGCGGCTGCTCCTGCTCTCCGTCGCCGACGACCCCACGGCCACGGTCGCGCCGCCCGAGATCGTCCACGAGACCGTGGAGGCCGCCGTCGCCGAGGGCCTGCACGTGGTCAGCGACGAGACCTGGCGGGACACCCTGCACCGGCCCCTGGACACCGTGTTCCTCAGCCCCGCCGAGATGCTGCCCGACGAGGTCACCGTCCTCACGGACCTCTCCGGCCCGTTCCTGCCGCTCGGCTGGCCCGCCGCCGTCGCCCGGTTCCCGGCCACCCCGCACGGCTCCGCCCTTCGCGCCCGCGTCCTCGACGTGCTCACCGCGCTCGGCGCCCGCCCGGCCGACCCGGTCGCCGCGGCCGCCGCGTACGCCCTGGAGGAGCCCGCCGACGTCGACGAGCGGCTCACCGCCTCGTCCCGCCTGCACGCGGCCGTCGCGGACGCCGTGCACCGCACCGTGGTCGCCGCGGGCGCCCTCGCCAGGCCCCCGCGGGCCGGCCGGCACCTCTACGTGGACCTCGGGCCGCCGCACGCCGAACTCACCGCCCGGGGTGTCGGCGACGCCCAGGAGCTGGAGGACTTCCTCACCGCCCGCCTCGGCTACCCGGCACCGGGCGGCCACCGCTTCGGCGACGACCTGGCGGCACCGCGGGTACGGGTGTCCACCGCCCCGCTGCTCGGCACGACGGACGCGGAGCGCGAGGAATGCCTCGCGTCCCCCACGCCGTTGGAACTGCCGCACGTGCAACGCGCGTTGACCCACCTGGGGTCGGCCTTCGACGAACTACGCGACGACGCTCAGCGATGGGAGCATCCTCGATGACGCAGCAGTCCGAGTCGACCACGACGACGCAGCAGGACGCGCCGGCGCCGGAGTCCGTGACGGCTCCCGTGCCCGGGACACCGGCCGTACTGGGCCCCCACGATTCCCTCGTCCTGCACGAACCACGGGACGCGCCCGCCCCCTCCGCCCCGTCCGCGCCCCCCGCCGAGCCCCGCCCGCTCGGTGAACAGCGCGTCTGGCCGCGGTCGTTCACCGACCGGCTCACCGCACCGCTGCCCGGCCTGCGGGCCTTCGCGCGGTTCGCCCGCGAGGGCGCCCTGCGGCCCGACGCCGCGGGCCTCGCCGACGTCCCGCGACTGCCCTTCGCACCGGGCCCGCTGCCCGAGGTCGACGCCCGCACGGTCGCCGTCTCCTGGGCGGGGCACGCCAGTTGGGTGATCCGGATAGGCGGCCTCACCGTGCTCACCGACCCGGTCTGGTCCCGCAGGATCCTCGGCACCCCGGCCCGCGTCACGCCCGTGGGCGTGGCCTGGAGCGCCCTGCCCCGGATCGACGCCGTCGTCATCAGCCACAACCACTACGACCACCTGGACGCCCCGACCCTGCGCCGCCTGCCGCGCGACACCCCGGTCTTCGTGCCGGCCGGGCTCGGCCGCTGGTTCCGCCGCCGCAGGTTCACCGCGGTCACCGAGCTGGACTGGTGGGAGGCGGCCGAACTGGGCGGCGTCCGCTTCGACTTCGTCCCGTCCCACCACTGGTCCAAGCGCAGCCTGATCGACACCTGCCGCACGCTGTGGGGCGGCTGGGTCCTGACGTCCGGCGAGGGGCAGCGCGTGTACTTCGCGGGCGACACCGGATACGGGCACTGGTTCTCCCGCATCGGTCGGCGGCACCCCGGCATCGACCTCGCGCTGCTCCCCATCGGCGCCTACGAGCCCCGCTGGTGGCTGAGGGACGTGCACTGCGACCCGGAGGAGGCGGTACGGGCCGCCGTCGACCTCGGCGCGCGCCGGATGGCCCCCATGCACTGGGGCACGTTCGTCCTGTCCGCGGAGCCCGTCCTCGAACCGCTCACCCGGGTGCGGGCCGCGTGGGAGAAGGCCGGCCTGGACCGGGACGACCTGTGGGACCTGCCGGTGGGCGGCTCCCGCGTCCTGGACTGAACCGCGGCCCCGGCGGGCGCCGTTCACGGCACCCCGGCACCCCGGGGACGGCCTTCGGCGCACCCGGAATTCCCGGGACGCCGTACGACCTTCGGCGCACCCTCCACCACAGTCCGGACGCCCTACGACCCCCCGCGCACCCGGCGCCACAGTCCCGGAGCCGCGCCGACCAGCAGGGTCAGGACGACGGCGGCGGCCACGCCCTCCCAGGGCTCCTCGAACAGGGAGCCGCCCAGGATGCCGATGAGCTGGTAGGTGAAGGTCCAGGCGAGGCAGGCCGGGACGTCGCCGCGCGCGAAGGTGCGCAGCGGCATCTTCGCCAGCAGGCAGGCGAGCATCACCGGGATGCGCCCGGCGGGGACCAGCCGGGACAGGACCAGTACGGCGACACCGTGGTCGTCCAGCTTCTGCCGGGCCTGGGCCAGGCGGTCCTCGGGGGCGCGGTCGCGGATCGCCGCCAGCCAGCGCGAGCCGTTCTTCGAGTGCATGCCCCGTCGGCCGAGCCAGTACAGCGAGATGTCGCCGAGGAACGCCGCGAGCGACGCCACCCCGAAGACCAGTGCCAGCGAGAACGGCGCCGTCTGGTGGAAGGCCACCACCGCCGCCGAGCTGACCAGCGCCCCCGTCGGCACCACCGGCACCAGCGCGCCGATCAGCACCAGCAGGAACAGCGACGGATAGCCGAGCGCCTGCTGCGTGGACTCGGGCGGGATCGTCGCCCCGGCCGTACCCGCCGCGGACAGCACGACCGCGGACCGCAGGATCACCGGGCGACCTCCGGACGTATGCTCTCGCCCTGCCCCAGCCGGTGCACCGCGACGTCCGGCGCCCATCGCGCGGCCCGGCGCACGAACTCATCACCCGGCGTGTGGAATTCGTGGGGGCGCACGGCGTCCATCCCGATCGGCCAGTACGTGCCGTAGTGCACCGGCACGGCGCTGCGCGGCGCCAGGCCGGCCAGCGCCCGCGCGGCGCGCTCCGGGTCCAGGTGCCCCTCACCCAGGTACGGCCCCCAGCCGCCCACCGGCAGCAGCGCCACGTCGACCTCCCCGACCTCCTCGGCCATCGAGTCGAACAGCCCGGTGTCCCCGGCGAAGTACGTACGGGCCTCGCCCTCGACGACGTAACCGAGCGCGGGCGCGCGATGCGGTCCGAACGGCAGCCTGCGCCCGTCGTGCGCCGCGCGCACCACCCGCACGCTCAGCTCGTCCAGCGTCACGCTGTCACCCGGTTCCACCTCGGTCAGCCGCAGGTGACGGAGCCTGCGCAGCCCCCCGACCGCCCGCGGAGCGCCCCGCGGCACCAGCAGCCGCGTACCCGGCTCCAGGCGTGCCAGCGAGGGAACATGCAGGTGGTCGGCGTGCAGATGCGAGACGAGCACCACGTCCGCGACCGCCGCCAGCGAGGGCGGCGGGGGTCCGCCCCGGCGCCGCAGATGCGCGAGCCGGCGCGCGAACAGCGGATCCGTCAGCACGCGTGTTCCCGAGTCCTCCACCGTGCAGGTGGCGTGACCCCACCAGGTGATCTCCACCGGCACTCCCTTTGCCTCCTTCGTGCGACTCCCCCCGACCCTACGGGCAGGAGTAGGGTCGGCGGCGAAACCGGGAGGTGAGGGGACGCAGGGGAGAAGCGGGCGCCGCCTCCGGCGTGCCCCGGCCCACGTTCTCCGCTTCGTACGAGCAGGGGGGAGACGCCTTGGTGCGTGTCACGGCGATCGCGAGTCTGACGCCGCTGGAGGAACTGGACGCCGATCCCTTCCTCGTCGACTCCCGCAGCCAGCACGCGATGTGCGCCCGCTGGGCCGCGGAGCGCGGCTACGTCGTCACCCGGGAACTCCTCGTCGGCGGACTGCGCTCCGACCACTGCGCCCTGTGGGACGACGTCGAGGCCGGACTCGTCGACCTGTTCGTCGCGCCGAGCCGCCGCGTCCTGGAACGCGCGCTCGCCTCCGTCGACGAGTTCACCGCCGAGTGCGCGCGGCGCGGGGTGCGGGTGGAGACGGTCGGCCGCGCCGAACCGTCCTACGACGCCCAGATGAAGGCGCGCGTGCACCGACGCCTGTCCATGCCGACCGCCGGGTACGACGGCCGCTGAGCCGCGCCACCCCTGCCGGCGGGCCGATCGCGGGCTCGTCCCCGGGTGACATCCGGGCCCTCCCGGCCGTTGTGACAGGCTGGGAGACGGTCCGCGCACCGGGCGGGCCGTGAGGGCTCGCGTTCCGGCGGGTCGGGACGTGAGGTGGCTGGGCGTGGGCGGCGGGCGTTGGCGGAGCGTGCTGAGCGGGGTGTGGCGGAGCATCACCGTGTGGGCCGCGTCGACGGTCACGATGCTCGTGCTCGCCGGGGCGCTGCCCGACTTCCAGCTCCAGTCGGACACCGGGGACAGCGCGACCCGGATCGCCCTCACCGCGGCCGCCGGCGCCGGGGTCTTCGGACTGCTGTCGTCGCTGGTCTGGCCGCTCCTCGTGCGGGCGCTGCTCCTCGTGCCCGCCCTCGTGCTGGGGCTGCTCGTCTTCTTCCTCAACGGCTCCCTGCTGCTGATCGCCCTGCGCATCAACCCCTCCGGGCGGGGCGAGGCCGCACCCGAGACCGCCGTGGTCGTGGCCGCCGTCATGTCGGCCGTCGCCTCGGCCACCGGCGGTGCCCTCGCGGTGCGGGACGACGACGCGTACCGGCGCAGGCTCTACCGCCTCGCGGACCGGCGGCGGCGCGCGGCGGGCGGGCCGGGGCCCGCCGGCCCCGGCACCCTCTTCCTCCAGCTCGACGGCGTCGGCCACGACGTGCTGTGCGAGGCCGTCGCCAAGGGGCTGATGCCGACCGTCGCCGAGTGGCTCGGCGCGGGCCCCGGCACCGCGCGCGGGACCCTGCCGAGGGCCGGCCGCGGGCCCACCCACCGGCTGACCGCCTGGCGCACCGACTGGTCCAGCCAGACCGGCGCCAGTCAGCTCGGCATCCTGCACGGCACCAACCACGACGTGCCCGCCTTCCGGTGGTACGAGAAGGACAGCGGCGAGGTGATGGTGTGCAACCGCCCCTCCAGCGCCGCCGAACTCCAGCGCCGCGCGGTCGAGCGCACCCGTGAGGGCGGACTGCTCGCCTTCGACGGCGCCAGCCGGGGCAACCTCTTCAGCGGCGGCGCCGAGCAGCTCGCCCTGGTGCTGTCCATGGCCGCCAGGCGCGGCCGGGACAACCGCTCCCGGGCGGGCTACTTCGCGTACTTCAGCGACCCCGCCAACGCCGTGCGCACCGCCATGTCCTTCGTCGCCGAGGTGTTCCGGGAGGTCGGCCAGTCCACCCGGGCCCGCGTCGGCAAGTGCCGGCCGCGCGTCAAGCGCGGCGGCCTGTACCCGTTCATCCGGGCCTTCGCGACCGTCGTCGAGCGGGACGTGGTGGTCGCCGCGGTCATCGGCGACCTGCTCGCCGGCCGCGCGGCCGTCTACGCGGACCTGGTGGCGTACGACGAGGTGGCGCACCACTCCGGCCCGCGCAGCCGGGACGCCGAGCGGGTCCTGGAGCGGCTCGACCGCTCGCTCGCGCTGATCGCGAAGGTCGCCGAGCACGCCCCGCGGCCGTACCGGATCGTGCTGCTGTCCGACCACGGCCAGAGTCCGGGGGAGACCTTCCTGACCCGCTACGGACTGACGCTGGGCGATCTCGTACGGGCCGGCTGCGGACTGCCCGTGCCGCGCCGGGTGCGGCGCACCCACAGCGGCGCCGAGGCCCGGTCGGCCGTACGGGCCGCGCTGCGCCGCCCCGTGGAGGAGGGCGACGGGCACCGGCCCTCGCACCGTCCCGCGGAGCCGCTCGTGCTGGCCTCCGGGAACCTGGGCCTCGTCTCGTTCCCCGACGTGCCGCACCGGATGAGCCGGGAGGAGATCGACCGCCGCCACCCGGCGCTGCTGTCCACCCTCGCCAACCACCCCGGCGTCGGCTTCGTGCTGGTCCGCAGCGACGAGCACGGCGGGCTCGTGCTCGGCGCGCACGGCGCGGAGGCGCCCGTGGACGAGCTGAGCGACGAACACCCGGGCCCGCTGGCCGACTTCGGGCCCGGCGCCGCCGACGCCGTACGGCGCACCCACGGGTTCCCGCACACCGCGGACCTCATGGTCAACTCCTGGTACGACCCGGACGAGGGCGAGGTCCTCGCCTTCGAGGAGCAGATCGGTTCGCACGGCGGGCTCGGCGGGGCCCAGGGGCGCCCCTTCCTGATGTCCCCGGTGGCGCTGTCCGCGCCCGTGGAGGACGGCGGCGAACTGGTCGGCGCCGAGCGGGTCCACCAGGTGCTGCGGCGCTGGCTGCGCGAGTCCGACGGCCCCCAGGTACCGCTGACGGTCCGCCGCAAGGACCGGCGGGCCGCCTGACCGCCTCCACCGGGCGGCTGCGACGACCGGTCGCCGGCGCGTCCTGAACGTCGCTCCGCCGACGGCGGCCGGCGCCGCCCGATAAATGGGCTGCGGCGGGGGCGCGTTGCCGCCCACACTGTCCGTCTCGGACACCGCGCACCCAGGGCCTGTCGTTCGGATCATGCCGACGTCGGCCGCGACGAACCGTCCGCCACGGCCGGCCCGATCCGGACGACTTACCCTGCGCGCCCCCCAAACCCCTGATCAGGAGCCTCGCGTGCAGGCAGCCGCCACCGTCACCCCCTCCCGGATACCCGAACTGCTGCTGGGCCTCGCGACCGTGCGGCCGGTCTTCCTCTGGGGTGCCCCCGGCATCGGAAAGTCCTCCCTGGTCAGGGAGTTCGCCGAGTCGCTGGGGCTGGAGTGCGTGAGCCTGCTCGGCACCCAGCTGGCGCCCGAGGACCTCATCGGCGTCCCGCAGATCCGCGACGGACGCTCGGTGTTCTGCCCGCCGGAGGCCATCGCCCGCGACGAGCCGTACTGCCTGTTCCTCGACGAGCTGAACGCGGCCACGCCCGACGTGCAGAAGGCCTTCTACTCGCTGATCCTGGACCGCCGCATCGGCGCCTACGAACTGCCCGCCGGGTCGATCGTGATCGGCGCCGGCAACCGGGCCACCGACAACGCGCTGGCCCGCCCGATCGCCTCGGCGCTGGTCAACCGCCTGGCCCACGTGCACCTGGAGGCCTCGCCGAAGGACTGGCTCGCCTGGGCCGCCGCCAACGGCATCCACCCGTGGATCCTGGACCACCTCACCGACCGCCCCGACCACCTCTGGTCCAAGCCGCCGAAGACGGAGGAGCCGTTCTCCACGCCCCGTTCGTGGCACATGCTCTCCGACGCGCTGCACTCCTTCGGGCCGGACCTCGGCGAGGACACCCTCAAGGTCGTCGCGCACGGCACGCTCACCCCCGCCCACGCCGTCGCCTTCTGCGGCTACGTCAAGGTCGTGCGCAGCCGGTTCGGCATCGACGCCGTCATCCGCGGCGACGCCCGCTGGCCGGGCCGCCTGGAGGACCGGGACCTGCTCTACTACCTCGCCGAGTCCTTCCGCGGCCGTCTGATCAAGGAGCTGCCCGCGAGCAAGGAACACCTCTCGGCGAACGGACGCCAGACGGCGTACCGGGCCAAGTCGCTGCTCGTGCAGCTCGCCGAGATCTCCGTGGAGGTCGCCCAGAGCGTCATCGCCTCCGACGCCGACGGCAACCCCGTCCTGCCCGCCTGGTTCCTGGTGGAGGCGGCCCGCGACCTGCCGCGCCTGGTGGAGGCGCGCCGGTGAGCCGTGCCGCCAAGCGGGCGCCGAAGAAGCCGGACCGGGCCGCGGAGGCGTTCGCCGCCGGACTGCGGCTCGTCCGGGCCAACCCGGCGCTGGCCGCCCTGAACGTCACCGTCTGCCGCGAGGAGAGCTGTACCGTCACCCCGCACGACGGCCTCGTCCGCGTCGACTCCAACAGCACCCTGCACGCCCACCCCGTACGACCCCTGGACCCCCGCCGTCCGAACAGCGGCGCGCCCGTCGTCGAACCCGCGGAGTGGGCCTGGACCATCGCGCACGGGCTCATCCACGTCGGCTTCGGCCACGTGCCCGCGGCGACCGGCGAGCGCGAGCAGCCCGACCGCTTCGACCTCGCCGCGCGGTGCGCCGTCGTCAACCGCTTCCTGCTCACCTTCTCCGTCGGCCTCACCCCCGAGCACCTGCCCGCCGCCTACCCGGACGGCGACGAGGAACAGCTCGCCGCCCGCTGGCGCCGCGACGGCATCCCGCCCGCCTACGAGCGCTGCGGCACCGCGGGCGGCGCCCCCGACCAGCTCCTCCTGCCGTGGAACAGCGGGGACGGGCAGGTGCCGGACTGGCAGCTCGCCTTCGCGCACGCCCTGACCCGCACCATGGCCACCGCGATGGACCTGGCGGGCGGCCGGCGCGACTCGATGACCGGCGGCCCCACCCGGCTCCAGCCCTGGGAGCGGGCGCTCGGCTGGTTCGTCTCCTCGTACCCGCTGCTCGGCGGGATCGCGGCCGGCATCACCCTCGTCGCCGACGCCGAACTCGCCCGCGCGCACGGCATCTCCGTCGCCGCGGTCGACGCCGAGGCGGCCGAGATCTACGTCAACCCGCTGCTGCGGCTGGACGACGAGGAATGGCGGTTCGTCCTCGCCCACGAGATGCTGCACGCCGCGCTGCGCCACGGCGACCGCTGCGGCCCACGCGACCCGTTCCTCTTCAACGTCGCCTGCGACTACGTCGTCAACGCCTGGCTGCTGGAGATGCAGATCGGCACGATGCCCGAAGGGCTGCTGTACGACCCGGAGCTGAAGGACCTCTCGGCCGAGGAGGTGTACGACCGCATCGTGGGCGACCTGCGCCGGATGCGGCGCCGGTCCACCCTGTGCGGGAAGGGCCGGCCGGACATCCTCGGCGGCCCCCTCGGCCCGCCCCGCGACGTCGTCGACCTCGACGAGTTCTACCGCCGCGGGCTGGCCCGGGGCCTCGACCTGCACCAGCAGCTGGAGCGCGGCTTCCTGCCCGCCGGACTGGTCCAGGAGATCCGTACGCTCAGCCACCCGCCCCTGCCCTGGGACGCCCGGCTGGCGCGCTGGTTCGACGAGTTCGTGCCGCGGCCCGAGCCCGTCCGCACGTACGCCCGCCCCGCCCGCCGGCAGGCCGCCACTCCCGACATCCCGCGCGCGGGGCGCCACTTCCCGCCCGAGGAGGTCGCCCGCTGCACCTTCGGCGTCGTCCTGGACACCTCGGGCTCCATGAACAGCACCCTGCTCGGCAAGGCCCTGGGTGCGATCGCCTCGTACGCCGAGGCCCGCGACGTACCGGCCGCCCGCGTCGTGTTCTGCGACGCGGCACCCCACGACGCCGGTTACCTCCCGGTCACCGAGATCGCCGGCCGGGTGCGGGTCCACGGCCGCGGCGGCACGGTGCTCCAGCCCGGCGTCGACCTGCTGCACCGGGCCGACGACTTCCCGCCGGGCGCGCCCGTCCTGGTGATCACGGACGGGTACTGCGACGTGCTGCGGGTGCGGCGCGAGCACGCGTACCTGATCCCCCGCGGCGCACGCCTGCCGTTCACCCCGCGTGGGCCGGTCTTTCGCGTGACCTGAGCCGGAGTGTGATCGGATAGGGGGCACCAACACCCGGGTACGGGACCCCATCCGAAAGGACTCATCGTGGCAACCACGCGCTCCGCCCACACTGTGTGGGAAGGCAACCTGTTCAAGGGCAACGGCGTCGTCACCTTCGACTCCTCCGGCAGCATCGGCGAGCAGCCGGTGTCGTGGGCGTCGCGCGCCGAGGAGGCCAACGGCAAGACCAGCCCGGAGGAGCTGATCGCGGCCGCCCACTCCAGCTGCTTCTCGATGGCCTTCTCGAACATCCTCGACAAGGCGGGCACGCCGCCCACCAAGCTGGTCACCTCCGCCGACGTCAGCTTCCAGCCCGGCGAGGGCATCACCGGCATCCACCTCACCGTCGAGGGCACGGTGCCGGGGATCGACGAGGAGGCGTTCGCCGCCGCCGCCGAGGACGCCAAGGTCAACTGCCCGGTCAGCCAGGCGCTCACCGGCACGACGATCACGCTGTCGGCCAAGCTCACCTGAGCCCGCGCACGCACGACGGCGATGCCGCGCCCCTCGCGGAGGGGCGCGGCTGCTGTGGGTGCAGCAGGGCGGGGCGGTGATCTTCGACCCGGTCACCATCCGCTCCGGCCAGCCGACGATGGAGACCCGCACCGGCACGTACCGGATCTACCGCCGCAGCAGGAAC